>CAZFSA010000072.1:0-22233 GCA_964521535.1 uncultured Gemmatimonas sp. | reverse complement strand
CAGCACCACCGTGTCGCAGCCGATCACCTCCCGGCCGGCCGGGGTTTCCACGGCCACACTCCGAACCCGGCTCCGGCCCGACGCGGCCACGACGACGCCGTCCGTCATCGTCCGCAGTCCCCGGGGGACCCGGGCGGCCAGCGCCGACGGAGCCACCACCGCCGCGATCCCGACGCCCGCCGCCCGTAGCAACTCGAGGTGCTCCAGACCCTCCTCGGTCCGGACGGCCACCACCGCGCGATTCCCCGGCCGGATGCCGTGCGCCCCGGCCATCCGGGCGGCGCCCCGACCGAGCCAGACCCCGGGGAGGTCGCTGCCCGGGAAGACCGCGTGTTCCTCCACCGCCCCGGTAGCAACCACGACGCGGCCGGGGAAGACCAGGTGGAGGGCGTCGCGGGCCGCCACCGGCACCAGCGGGCCCTCGTAGACGCCCACCGCGGTGGCTTCTTCCAGCACCAGGGTGTTCGGCAGGCGTCGAAGCTCCATCGCCAGCGCCGCCACCGTCTCCCGACAGGAACCAGGCGGTAACCTGCCCCCGATCACGCCTTCGTCTGCCAGCACGACGGACTCTCCCCGGCCGGCGGCCTCCACCGCTGCCGCGAGCCCCGCCGGTCCTCCGCCGATCACCAGCAGGGCGGGATGATGGGTCCGGCGCTCCCGCGGCGCCGGCGGAAGGTGGCGGGGCACGGGACCCACCCCTGCCAGCCGGCGCATGATCGGCTCCGCCACCCGCCACAGCCAGGCCGGCCGGATGAACGTCTTGTAGTAGAACCCGACCGGCAGGAGCCGTTTGAACAACCGGAGCCCGGCCATCACGTCGTGGTCGGGCGAAGGCCACACCGGCCGGCGCGCCACCCGTTGACCCGGCATCGCCCGGGTCATGCAGGCCCGAACCGCCGGCTCCCCGTCGACCGTGACCAGACAGTTGGGGCAATCGCCGGTCAGACAGTACAGCCCCCTCCGGCGGCGGTACTTGAAGGACCGGGAGAATACCCGGACGCCCACCCGGAACACGGCGGAGGCGATCGAGTCGCCATCCCGGATCGGGACCGGGCGCCCTTCGAACTCAAGAGATGGCATCGAGGCGGTTGGTCGTGGTGTCACGCCGCACCGTCACCCAGCGCCGGCAGCCCGCGTGGTGGAACCAGCGCTCCGCCTGCCACCCGGCCACGTTCCGCCGGAGCCACGTCCGGGCATAGTCCTCCTCGGGATCGGCCAGGGTACCGGCGTGGCCGCCCTCCGGCAACTCGCCGCTGCACCAGAACTCCCCATACGGTCGGCGACCACAGTTGGGGCAGTGGATCATCAAGGGCATCGGCGGCAACTCCGCTCTGCCGGTAGGGTGCTGGCAATGGTGAAACCGCGGCCCCCAAGATAAGCGGCCGCCCCCGCGCGCGGGGGCGGCGCCGGCAGGGGCCCTGGGCCGGGTCAAGGAATGTTCGGGTTGGCGTCTCGCTCGTTGTCCGGCAAGGGGAAGCAGCGGGCCGATCCATGCACCCCGCCCCACCGATAGGGCGACCCGGCCGGTGGGTCGAGCGGAAGGTTGAGCCGCCGGATGTCGTGCGCCCGGCTGCCCGTGAGCCACAGCTGCCGCCGCCGCTCCTCGATGACCTGACTCCGGATCGTGGCGGCGTCGCCGCCGGCAAACGGCTGGAGCCCGTACTTGGTGTGGATCGCGTTGATGATGTCCACCGCGACCTGCCCGCCCTGCACCTCGGCGATGATCAGCTGGGCCTCTTCCCACGTGGCCAGCGGAATCGGCGAGGCGTCGGTCGGGTACTTCTGCTGGTCGACCCGCCGGACCCCCAGGGTCGTCATCCCGCGATCGATGACCGTCACCCGGGGATCGGGCTGGCCGAGCCAGCGAACGTCCCAGTAGTTCGGCCCCACGCCGGACTGGCCGAGCTGGTTTCCGGACATGAAGATCTGGTTGTTCGTGACCGCGTTGCCAGTCGCCCGCCCGGCGTTCTTCACGAAGTTGGCCGGCACCCCCTGCGCATCGGCCACCGCCTCAGCGTTTTTCCCGAGATTCAGTCGGACCCGGGCCCGGCCCACCCGGGCCGTGTTCAGGATCTCGGTGTTCCCGCTGGCCTGGGCTTCGGCGATCGCCTTGGTAAACCGCTCTTCGGCCAGCGCGAAGACGGCCGGAGACTGCAGCTCGGGCCCGCCGTCCAGCGCGATCGAGCACATGCCTTCGCCCAGCAGGGTCAGCGAGTAGCCGGCGTAGAGGGCCGCCGTGGCGATCAGCGACCGCCGGTTCGCCACCTGCTGATCGGTCCAGCCCTCGAGCCGGCGGACGGTCTCGTCCGCGAACCATCGGGCCGACGATAACGGGGGATAGACGCCCGGCGTCGCGTTGACCGCGGCGCCGACGGCGCAGTCACCGTTGGCATAGATTCCCACGAACCCGCCGGCCGGTTGCGGATCGCGGCGGTCGTAGGAGAAGGCCGTGGTGTTGCCCAGGCTGTTCATCTCGCCCGAGAGCCAGGCCATCGCGAGCGCGTAGCCCCCGTACGCGCACTCGAAGGTCCCCTGGGAACTCGCCACCAGCAGCGGGGCCTGCACCGGGTCGTTGAGCACGCTCTCGGTCACCCGATCGGGCGGCTCCACCCGGATGAGGTCGTCGAGATTGCAGCCAGCGGCCGTGAGCGTCGTCAGCACCAGCGCGCTCCCGACGCCGGCCGTCCGCCAGCCGGCTCGCCGCACCTGTCGCGAAGTCATGCGAGGCATAGTTCAGTCTCCTCGGCCGGGCCTTAGAAGCTCAACCGCAGGGTCGCGAGAAATTCGAACGGCGTCGGAATCTGATTGAACGCGGGCTGGTACTGGCTGCCCGAGAACACCACCGAGATGTCCGGGTCGGGACCCCGATCGTATCCCGAGAACGTGGCCAGGTTCCGCGCCGAAACGGTCAGGTTGGCCGCCGCCGCCCCCAGCTGCCGGGCCCATCGCTCGGGCACCCGGTAGCTCAGCGCCAGGTTCCGCAGCTTGGCGAAGCTCACCCGGGGCGTGGTGTACGGCCCGAAGCGCGAGGTCGACATCTCACCCGCCGCGATCGGATCGGCCGCCGGATCCACATTGGGGAGGCAGAGCCGGAGGATGGTGCACTGAATCGCGATGTCCGCGCTGAACACGTTCTGGCCGGTCTTGAAGTCCAGCAGACCGGTCAGGGTCAGCCGGTTGAAAAGCTGCACCGTGGTGCTGACCGACCCCTCGTACCGGGGCGTCGGCTGGCCGATGAAGACCCGGGGCGCCTGGGCGCACGGCACCGGCGTCCCGCCCTGGTAGCCGCCATTGACGCCCGCGTCGCACAGCAGGTTGGTGGGCTGACCGTTGACGATGTCGGCACTCACCACCACCCACTCGAAGTAGCCCGCGACCGGGAAGCCCTCGCGATGGTACTGGTTCGGGGCCGCGTTGATCTCGGGCAGGCCCGCCATGTCCAGGATCCGGTTGGTGTTGTGGGAGAGCCCGAAGATCACATCCCACCGCAGGTTCCTGGTGGTGACCGGCGTGGTGCTGACGCTCAGCTCCACCCCGCGGTTCATCACCTCCCCGATGTTCACCGGCGCGAAGCCCGGGAAGCCCAGCGACGGCGCGACCTGACGCGAGAGAATGGCGTCGCGGGTCCGCTTGTCGTAGAAGGTGAAGTCGATGCCGATCCGATCGTCGAACAGCGCCGCCTCGAAGCCGGCCTCGATCTCGTGCCCCCGCTCCGGGCCAAGATCCGGGTTGCCGGTGAACTGCGGCCGGACCGCCGGGGCGCCGCCCGGGCCCGGTACCGGCTGGTAGGAGCGGAGCGCCGCAAACGCTTCGGGCTGGCGCCCGCTCTGCCCGAAGGCGCCCCGGAGCCGGAAGGTGTTGATGAAGCTCGCCGGCCAGAAGGGCTCCTCGCTGATGACCCACGACGCGCTCACCTTGGGATAGGTCACCAGGTCGAATGCCTCGCCGAACGCGCTGTTGTCGTCGGCCCGGACGGCCCCGGTGAGGTAGAAGCGGTCCTTGAAGCTGATCTGCTGCTGGACGTAGATCCCGAGCGTCACGTTCTCGACGTAGGTCTCGCTGGTTGAGCGGGTAGCGGCGCTCGAGATGGTGGTGAGCCCGGGCGCCGGGAACCCGGTCCCGCTCAGGGAAGCGGTCTTCCGGAACCGGCGATAGTACTGCGCGCCCACCGACGTCCGGCTGCCGATCGCCTTCGTCGGTCGCCAGCTGGCCGTGGCCCCGTAGTCCACCGTGGTACTGGTCAGCTCGCGCTTGGAGATCGCCTTGGACCCCGCGATGGTTCCTGCGCCCAGGAATTGGGCGAACGCCGGCGGCAGTCGCGGGATCAGCGTTTCGGCCTGCTCGTTCACCTCGTCGACGCCCACGCTGAGCCGATGCGAGAGCCACCCGAGCGGCGTATGGTTGAAGGTGACCCCGCCGGTGAACCGGGCCACGTCCTCCACCTGGAAATACGCCTGGCGGAGCACCTCCGGTGGCGCCACCAGGAAGCCCCGGTTGGGCAGCGTGCGCGTGGCCGGCACCGGGTTCCAGGCGCCCCGCATCAGCTCATGGATGGCCTGCTGGTTCCGCGCCGAGGTATAGCCCGCGTTGCCGGACACCGTGAACGTGGGCGACACCGTGGCCTGGATGTTCCCCCGGCCGCTCCACCTTGCCAGGGCGTTGGGCTCCAGGACGCCGGCATCGTCGTCATAACTCCCCTGCACGAAGTACTGAATCCCCTGAACGCCACCGGCCACCTCGACCCCGTAGCGGGAGAGATGCCCGGTCCGGAACAGGGGCCGGCCGGCCTCGCTCTCGGCACGCACCAGGTTGAACGACTGAACCTGCCCCTGGGCATCGCGGTAGTAGCTCACCGTCTTGTCGAACTTGCCCTCCGGATCGGCGATCCAGTTGGCTCCCTGCCCGCTCATGAAGGTGACCTGAGCCCGGCCCTGGGCCCCCTTCTTGGTGAGGATCTGAATCACCCCGTTCGAGGCCTCGGTCCCGTACAGGGTGGCCGCGGCCGGCCCCTTGATGATCTCGATCGATTCGATGCTGTTGGGGTCGAGGTCATTCAGGCGGGACGTCGGGCTCCAGTCGAAGCCCCGCCCGGTGGCGTTGTCGACGCGCACGCCGTCGATGTAGAGCAGGGGCTCATTGTCGAGCGACAGACTGGCCGTGCCACGGATCCGGATCCGTCCCCCCGACCCCACGGCCCCCTGGCTGGGCTGATAGAGCACGCCCGGCGCCCGGGCGTTGAGCAGGTTGCTGAGATCCGGGACCGGCGCCACCTCCTGGATGTCCGAAGCCGCGATCTTCGCCACGGCGTTGCCGATCGAGCGTCGCTCCTCCCCCCCGGCCGTCCCGGTCACCACCACCTCGGAGAGTTCCACCACGGTCGGCGTGAGGCGAATCAGGACGGCCTCCTCACCCACCCGCGCCTCCACCGTCTGGGGGCGGAACCCGATCATCGTCACCCGGAGGCTGACCACGGTCCCGGCCACCTGCTCGAACCGGAAGGCGCCCCGGACGTCGGTCACCGCGCTCTGCCCGGTCTCGGCGATGACCAATCGGGCGCCCGCCAGCGCCCCCGAGCGCTCGTCGACCACCCGCCCGGCGATCACCCCGCTCTGGAGCGGCGCGCCAGGCCGCGCCACGGCGCCCGCGCCCGGGCTCAGCCCGGCGCTCAGGAGGCCTGCCAACATCGTGGTCCGCAGGAGTACGGCATTCATAGGCACCTCGACATGAGCCACGACCTGGGAGCGCCCCGCCAACGGCGGGGCAGCGGCAGCGACGGTGGGGCGTGTCGCTCGGAATCCTATTTTTTGAGACTGTGCCTCAGTATCTGCGACGCCACGACTACTGTACCACGCCGCCACCGGCGGCGCAAGCCCGACCCACCCCTCACCCGCCCCAGACCCGCTGGTATACCCGGAGCCAGTTCCCCCCGAGCACCTTGTCGATGTCCCCCTGGGTCCAGCCCCGCTGCCGCATCGTTCGCTCCACGTTGGGCAGCTCGGCGATGGTCTCGAATCCCTGGACGTAGAGCCACGGCCCGTCGCTGATGATCGACCGGTTGATCGACGCCGTCCGGTTGTAGAAGTCGTAGTCGATGCCCCGCCCTTCCACGAAATCCGGGCCGATCCCGATGTGGTCCACGCCGACCCGGCGCCGCAGGTACTCCATCTGCTCGACATGCGCGTCGAGGCCGACCCGGGGGCTGTGCGGCACGTCGAGCTGGTTCCGCCCCCGGACATGGAAGTCGTTCACCGCCGTCAGACCGATCACCCCGCCCGTCCGGGCGATCGCGTCGATCAGCCGGTCGCTCAGGTTGCGGGGGTTGTCCGCGATGGCCGCGATGTTGGCGTGGGAGCAGATCACCGGCATCTCCGGCGCCACCGCGATCGCGTCGAGGCTGGTCTGCTCGCCGGTGTGCCCGCCCACGTCCACGATGATCCGGAGCGCATGGAGGGTCTCGATCAGGCGCCGGCCGTGGGTGGTGAGGCCGAGGTAGGGGTAGAAGTTGCCCGACCCATAGGGATTCGGCAGGTTATAGGCGATGCCCACGATCCGGAGACCCATCTCGTAGTTGCCGCGCAGCTCCTCCGCCACCGTCGCCGGCAGGACCGAGTCCATCGCCTGGGTCCCGAATACGATCCCGATCACCCCGTCCGCCTTGGCCCGCCGGATCTCGGCCACCGAGCGCACCACTCGCACGTCGCGGGGATGGGCGTCGGCGTAGCGCAGCACCTCGCCCATGGCGACCGGCCCGTAGGTGCTCTTGTGCCAGCAGTCGACTCCACCCTGCCGGAGCAACCCCACATACCGGTCGTTGAGCGTCGAGACATCGAGCCCGCTCACCGTAATCCGCCGCGCCTGGGGCGCCCGGCGCGGCGTCTCCGCGACGCCTCGGGCGGTCAGGGCGCCCAGGCCCCCAGCCACGCCGGCCGCGAGGGTTCGGGTGAGCCAGTTTCGACGATTCATGGCGCGACCCCTTTCGCTCCCACGTTCACCACCCGTCCCGCCTGCATGACGAACCGCACATCCTCCAACGCCCGGATGTTCTCGAGCGGACTCACCGCCACCGCGATCACGTCGGCGATCCGGCCCACCTCCACCGTGCCGATCTCCTGCTCCAGGCCAAGCAGGCGGGCCGCGTTGAGGGTGGCGGTCTTCACCGCCTGCATCGGTGTCAGGCCGAGCCGCACCATCTCGGCGAACTCGCGAGCCGACTCCTCGACCGGGAAGATGTTGTCGGAGCCGAAGGCGACGTTGACCCCGGCCGCGAAGGCCTTCCGGATCCGCCGGTCGCGCTCCTCCCGAAGCGCCCGCCCCTTCCGGATACTCTCTTCGCGGTAGCCGTATCGGGCCCCCTCGTCGATCACGTGGTTGAGCACGTAGATCGTGGGCACCAGCCAGGTCCCCCTGGCCTTCATCAACTCGATACCGTCATCGTCGATCAGGATCCCGTGCTCGATGTTGTCGACGCCCGCCCGGATCGCGGCCTTGATCCCGTGGGTGCCGATGGCGTGCACGGTGATCTTCTTGAAGTGCCGGTGGGTCTCGTCCACCGCGGCGGCGATCTCCTCGTCGCTCATGGTGGTGACGTTGGGGCTGTCCCCCGCCGACATCACCCCGCCGGTGACGGCGATCTTGATCCAGTCGGCACCACCCTTGAGCTCCTCGCGGATGGCCTGCCGAACACCGTCCGGCCCCCCGGTGATGACCCGGTTCGGCACCTGGACCGCGAGATCGGGCGCCAGATAGCTGTGGTCACCGTGCCCCCCGGTCGTCGACATCATGTGCGGCGCGATCACCATCCGGGGGCCCTCGAAGTCGCCCCGCGCGATCGCGTTCCGGACCGCCACCGGCGCGAAGTAGGCGTCCGGCTCGCCCAGCCCGCGCACGGTGGTGAACCCGAGACGGAGCATCGCCTGGGCGTTCCTGAGGATCGCGAGGGCCTTGTCGGCGCTGGAGCCTTCGAGCGGTCTGGCGCCAGGGCCACGAAGGTGAACGTGGAGGTCGATCAGCCCGGGGAGGCAGGTCATCCGCCGGAGGTCCACCTCCCGGGTCCCCGCCGGCACCGCCACGGCGGCGCCGACCGCCGCGATCCGGCCGTCCCGCACTAGGACCGTGACGGGGCCGCTGGGGGTGTCCGAGCGGCCGTCGATCAGCTGGCCGCATCGGAGCGCCACCGGCTCCTGGGCCGCCGCCGACCCGGCCGCGAGCAGGATCAGGGCGGCGAGCCGCCAGCCACAGAGCAACCGCACCTCGACCTCCTATGGAGAGAGATACTGGATGAAGTGCCGGCGAACCCGATGGAGGAGATACCGCCCGCTGGTGCCGGCCAGGCCATGATTGAGCTCCGGAAACACGGCCAGGTCGTACGGCTTCCCTGCCCGGGTCAGGGCCTCGACCATCTTCATCGTGGCCGAAAAGGTCGCGTTGACGTCGCTGGTGCCATGGAGCAGGAGGAGGTGGCCGGAGAGCCGCTCGACCCTGGCGACGCTCGATCCCTCGACGTAGCCAGCCGGATTCGAGAGCGGCGTCCCCATGTACGGCTCGATCGCGGCCGCAGCGTGGTCGTACATCTCCACCACCGGATAGATCGACGCACCGACCCGATAGAGCTCCGGGGCCAGGACCATCGCGCGCACCGTCAGGTAGCCGCCCCAGGAGCCGCCCACGATCCCGACCCTCGTCGAGTCGAGGTAGGGGCGGGCCGCCAGGAGCTGGCGCAGCGCCGCGGCGTGATCCGGGATCTCGGTCTGCCCGAACCGGCCGTAGACGTGGTCCTGAAAGGCCTTGCCCCGCTCGGGCGTTCCCCGGCCGTCCACGATCCAGACGACGAACCCCTGCGCCGCGATCGCCTGCGGCAGGGCCCAGGCCCCGAACCGCCGCGGGACCCAGGTGGTCTGGGGCCCGCCATAGATGTACTCCACCACCGGGTACCGGCGGCCAGGATCGAAGTCCAGCGGCTTGACGACCAGCCCCCAGAGATCGGTGACCCCGTCGGCCGCCTTGACCACCACCTCCTCCGGTTCCGTCCAGCCCAGTGCCCGGAGCCTCCCGATGTCCGCCCGGGCCAGGGTCTCGATCAGCCGCCCATCCGAGGAGCGAAGCTCCACCACCGGCGGGCGCCCATGGCTGGAGTGGGTGTCGAGAAAGACACTCCGGCCGGGCGAGAAGACCACCTGATGCTGGCCCTCCCCCTCGGTGAGTCGGGCCAGTCCACTGCCGTCCAGGCGGACCCGGTAGACGTGGGTGTCGTACGGCCGCTCCCGGTCGCGATGGCCGGTGAAGTAGACCCACTCCCCGCTCGCGTCGACGGTCACCACTTGGAGGACCGGCCAGGCACCCTGGGTGAGCCGGCGAAGCAGGGTTCCGTTGAGATCGTAGAGATACAGGTGGTCCCAGCCGTCCCGCTCCGAGATCCAGAGGAACCGCTTGCCGTCAGGCAGCAGGGTGATCAGGTTGGTCCACCCCGGGTTCTGGGCGATCCCCTTGATGAACGTGGGCTGGGTCTCGGTAAGCACCACCCGTACCGAGCCGGTCGCAGGATCGACGGCGAGCAACCGGAGCCGCTTCTGCTCCCGGTTGTTGGCGAGCACCAGCAGGGTCCGTCCGTCGGGGGTGAAGTCGACGATCGAGAGGTAGGGCTCGGGGTCCTCGCCCAGGTCTACCGGGATGATCCGGCCGGAGACGACGTCGATCAGGTGCAGCTCGGGCGTGGGCAGGCGCCCGCCGGCCTTGGTGAAGTAGCGCCACTCCACCTCCTCGACCGGCTTGAGCCAGTGGACGACCGGCATCTCCGCCACGCCCCGGTTGTCGATCCGCACCGCGGCCAGCCGGAGCCCGTCCGGCGACCACCGGGCACCCGCCAGCTCCCAGGCCCGCGCCCGGGTGCCGTCGCCGGTCAGCCGCTGGAGTCGCCCGTCGGCCGTGGCCCGGAGCCAGAGGTCGTGCTCCCGTTGGCCCGCAAGCCACCGACCGTCCGGCGACGGGAGCTCGAACAGGTCTGTGCCGGTGGTCGGATAGGCCGGGCGCACCAGCCGCGGGGTGGTTCGGTCCCGCTCCAGCGGGGTCTGCGCCGGAAGCCGGGCGATCGAATAGGTGGCCAAGTCCAGCCTGAACTCATGCCCCTCGAGGGCGAAGACGGCTGCGCGCTCGCTGTCGACCAGCCGGAACTCCGAGAACGGAATTCCGGCGTACGGGGGGTCGTGACCGAGCGCCGTGGCCACCGCGCGCCGCAAGCGGGCGGAATCGAACATCGGGGTTCGGGCCCCGGTGCGGCCGTCCACCCGGTGAATGACCGTGTTCGCGGGGGAACCCTCCGCGTACCAGAAGCTGACCCCGTCCGCCAGCCAGCCCGGGCGAATCGAACCGCCCTCGATCAGGGCGGCCACGTGGTACAGCTGGTCGAACCGCGCCGCCCGCACCGAATCGGGCTGCGCCGCCAGCCAGCCGCGGCCCAGCACGGCGCCCGCCAGGATCAGGATGGGGACCCGCACCATCGCTCTCCTCTCCCAGGCGCCGCCCCGGAGGCGACCGCCCCGGGACCACGAGCCTGTGGTGAAAAATGAGACAATGTCTCAGATTACCGCTCCAGGTTATTGTTTCGGTTCGGGCACCGCAAGAGCCGACCCCTGCCGGAGCGTTCCATGCCAAGCCTGCGCTGCGCCCTGCTCCTCCCCGTTCTGGCGCCCCCGGTCCTCGGGAGCGCGCAGGAGCGCCCCGCGGTGAATCTCGTCACCCATAGCCGGATCCTGATCGATCGCCGGCCCGCGGCCATCTGGCCGCTGATCGTCGAGCCGAGCGGGTGGAAGCAGGGCCTCGCACTCACCCACCGCTCCGGGCCGCCAGGGGAAGAGGGCCAGGTCCTGGCCGCGATCGACCCGGGCAACCCGGAGCGGGTGGTGTTTCTGGTCGAGAACGTGGAGGTGGTACCGGGTGAGCGGCGGACGATCAAGCTGTACGAGCCGGGCGGAGCCCTGCTCGGCTTCGCCGTCTGGACCCTCGACCCCGAAGGGGACCGGACCCGGGTCGGCTACGACGTCTACTCCGAGTCCCGACTGCCGCCCGGGGCCGATGGCCGGGTCGATCCCGCCGCGCTGGCGGCGCTCGCCCGGGAAGCCCGGGAGACCAATCAGCGCCGGTTCGACGCCGAACTGATGGCGCTCAAACGCCTGGTGGAAAGCCGCCCGTAGCGCGCCTGACGCCTCGGTCGCCCCCCGCGGCCGTTGCCCTACGACAGCGCCCCGAACACCAGGAACAGCACGAACGCGCCGCCGGCCGCCACCAGCGCATAGGGGAGCTGGGTGCGGACGTGGTCGATGTGATCGGTGGCCGAGGCCATCGAGGCCACGATGGTGCTGTCGGAGATCGGCGAGCAATGATCCCCGAAGATCCCGCCGCCCAGGGCCGCCGCCAGCGTGAGGGCGGCCGGCAACCCCAGGATCTCCACCATCGGGATGACGATCGGAATCATGATCGCGAACGTCCCCCAGGACGTCCCGGTCGAGAACGCGATGAAGCAGGCCAGCAGAAAGATCACCGCCGGCACCGCGAACATCGGGAGCGCCGCCTGCGCGGCCTGGGCCATGAAGACCCCCGTGCCCAACGCCCGGGTGGTGGCCCCGATGGCGAAGGCCAGCGACAGCACAATGACCAGGGGGACCAGGGCCTGGATGCCCCGGATGGTGTGTTCGCTCAGGTCGCCGAGGCTCATCACCCCCTGGACCCGGTACCCCACCGACGCCACCAGCAGGCCGAGGATCACGCCCCAGAGCACCGCCTTCGAACCGCTTCCGGCCATGATGTCGCCCTGGCCGGTCACCCACAGCACCACCGGGACCGTGGCCACCATCACGGCAATCGGGACCACCATGTTGGCCGCCCGGAGCGGAACCCCCGGGGGCGCGTGGGCCGCGCTCACCTCGGCGCTGATCATGGGGCGGGCCCCGTCCCGCAGCAGCTTCCCCTCCTCCCGCACCCGGCGCTCCGCCTCCCGCATCGGGCCCAGGTCCCACTCGGTGAGGGCGACCCCCACGGCCAGGCCGATCGCGAGCACGGCGTAGAAGTTGAGTGGTAGCGCCGCGACCAGCAGGGGGACCGGCGACTGGACGCCCTGCGCCACCAGCAGCCCGATCACGTAGGCGCCCCAGGCGTTGAGCGGGATCAGGATGCATTTCGGCGAGCAGGTGGCGTCGAGCAGGTAGGCCAGCTTTTCGCGCGAGATCCTGACCTTGTCGGCCAGGGGCCGGGCGGCCGACCCTGCCACCAGCAGGCCGAAATTGGATTCCAGGAACACCATCATGCTGACCACGATGGTGAAGAGGCTCACCCGGCGCCGCGAGGTGGCCAGGCCCCGGCGCTCGGCCCATCGGACGAATCCGTCCATGCCCCCGGACGCCTGGGTGAAGGTGATCATGGCGCCGATCAGGGCGCTGAACATCAGCACCCGGGCGTTGTCGGCGTCGGTCACCGAGGTCAGAAACACGTCCACCGCGCGTACCAGCCCGGTGACCGGGTTCCACCCGCTCATGATGGTCCACCCGAGCCAGACGAACAGCCCGAGGGAGAGGTAGACCTGTCGGGTCCTGATCGCGAGGCCGATCGCGACGATCGGCGGGAGAATCGAGAGCCAGCCGTAGGTATGCATCCGCCGATCTTACCCGCGGCCGGCGACTTCCGGGAGGGTCAGTACGCGAGCGCCGCGCTGTTGCTCCGGTTGTGCGATGCCGCCCGCAACTGGCCGGTGGCGGGGTCGCGGCTGATCGCGACCCAGACCCCCTCCCCGCCGAACCGGGCGTTCGCGCCCCCCGCCTCGCGGTAGGGGACGCCGAGGCTGTCGAGCACCGGTCGCGGAAAGCGGCCTTCGGGAACCACCACGACGTATCCCCGGGCGGCCGGCAACAGGGTCGGAAGGAAGAAGTCCGGGGCATCGATCGCCTGATCCACGGTCATCCCGTGCACCGCGACGTTGAGGAGACTCTGGAAGGTGCGCTGGTGCAGCCCCGCCCCCATCGAGGCGAAGGCCACCACCGGCCGCCCGTCACGGAGCAGGAGCCCGGTCTGGGTCGGGTCCGGGAGTCGCCGGCCCGGGCCGGCTGCGGCGATCTGCGCCTGCTGGAAGGATGCCGGGTCCCCGATCGAAATCCCGCCCACGTTGATCGCCGTCTTGCCCCAGATCACGCAGTTGATGCTGTGGGTGATGGCGGCCATGTTGCCATCCCGGTCGATCACCACCACGTCATCGGAGTGCTTCGGGCTGTCCTCCCCCCAGCGGGCCGGCAGCACGCCGGCCTGCACCCGCTCCCACATGGCCGCCGCATGCGTTGGTGTCCGCCGGGCCGAATCGGACAGGTCCATCCCGGGATAGAGCTGGCGGCGAAGCTGGTCGGGCAGGAGGCTCACCATCCAGACCTGCGTGATGTCAACCGCCTTGCGGAGCGCGGCGGCCGAGACACTCCAGTGCGCCTCGCCCGGGAGCCCCGCGGCCGCCGCCAGATGCTGGGCCTCGATCAGTGCGGTCCCCCCGTAGTTGGGCGGTCCCAGGGTGGCGATCTCGTAGTTGCCGACGCGCCCGGTGACCGGGTCGCCCCAGATCACGTCGTACCCGGCGAGATCCTCCCGGGTCAGCACCCCGCCGTCCGCCCGGACCGCCGCCACCAGCTGCTCGGCCCAGGCTCCCCGGTACAGGTAGTCGGCGCCCTCGGCGGCCACCCGTCGGAGCGTGGCGGCAAGGGCCGGCTGCCGGAAGCGCTCGCCTTCCCGATAGGTGGAGCCATCGCGCTTCAGCAGCGCCTCCCTGGTGGCCGGCAGCCGGGCCAGATCCCGGGCCCGCATCGCGAACTGCGCGGCCAGGGTCGCGGGTACCGGCATCCCCTGCTCGGCCACGTAGATCGCCGGGTCGAAGAGCGATGCGAACGGCAGCCGCCCGAACCGCCGGTGCGCCGCCTCCACGCCGCGCATGAACCCGCCGACCAGCACCGTTCGCCCGCTCGGGGTGGTGCCGAGCCGCCCGCTGTCGGACAGGTCCACGCCCCCGGGGATGGTGAGGGGACTGGTCTCCTCCCGGAGGGTGTTCCAGCCCGCGTTGAGGGTGGAGATCCGGCCGGCCCGGGCGTCATAGTACACCAGCGACAGGATGCCGAAGTAGCTGATCGGGGCGCCGGCAGTGAGCGCCACCTGGGTGAGCGCCGTGGCCAGCGCGGCGTCGATGGCGTTCCCCCCCTGCTCCAGCACATCGAGGCCGACGCGGGCGGCAAACGCACCGTAGGCCACCGTGACGGCCCCGTTCCGCCCGGTGGCGACGCCGGCCGTGGTCCGCACCGTGTTCTGCAGCTCGGTGAGGTACCGCTCCCGTTCAGCCGCAGACCATCGCTCGGGCGACAGGCTGACCCGTGCCTGGGCCATCGCCCCCGGGGGCGCCGCGGTCACCGATGCCAGAACGATGAGGAGCCCACCAGCGCTTCGCCGACGCATCGCATTCCCCTCCGATTGCGGCGCCCCGACCTCGTGGGGTCGAGCGCCCCAGTCCGACCGCGCCTCAGATCCCGGCAGCCAGTCCGGCGCGCCGGGGGTCCACGCTGCTGTTCAGCAATCCGGTGGAGGGATCCCGCCACGCCATCTGGAAGGAGCCCATATGATAATCGTACGTCGGCAGGGGCTTGATGGTGATGCCGAGCTTCATCAGGTCGGCGCCGACCCGTTCCGGAATCCGGCTTTCGATCTCCAGCACGTAGTCGTCGCGGAGGGGAAGCATTCGGGGCGCCACGCAGGCCTCATAGGGCTCCATGCCGAAGTCCAGGCAGTTCGACAGCACCTGCGGGATGGTGCAGTGCACGTTGCCCGGGGTGCCGAGCGACAGCACCGGCCGGCCGTCCTTCAGCACGATGGTGTTGCCGATGATCGAGCGCATCCGCGCCCGGGGCACGAGCCAGCCTGCGATCGACGCGTTCATCCCGAACAGGACGTGACTTCCCACCATCGGAATCCCGTCGAGCACGATTCCGGGAATCCCGCCCGACTGCAGCGTGTTCATGATCTGGACCCAGTTGCCCTGCTCGTCCACCACGACGCTTTCGCAGCTTCCCGCCGGCTGCTCGGACGGGCCCGGGCCGGCGGTCGGCAGCCCGGCGGCGGCGAGCGCGGGGCGGCTGGTGGTGAGCCGGACGTGCTGGGAGAGATCGACCTTCGGACGCGCCAGCCGGAGGATGTCGGCGAGATGGCGCTGGTAGGTCGCCGACAGCCAGGTCTCCCGGGGATCGCCGAAGATCTCCGGGTCGTAGAGATACCCGCATTCGAACTGGGCCCGGCGGAGCGCATGGCTCATGTAGTAGATCGCGTCGGCGGAGTCGGCGTATTGACCCAGGCGCGGCACGTCGAGCTCGCGCAGGATGCCGAGGACCAATGCGGTGTAGATCCCCTGGCGCTCCGGCGGCGCCAGCTGCAGGATCTCGTGCCCGCGGTGGGCATACCGGAGCGGCTCTCCCCACCGCGGCGGCGTGGCCGTCATGTCCTCCAGCCGGATGGCCCAGCCCAGCTTGTTGGCCTCGGCCACGAACTTCCGGCCCCACTCGCCGGTGATGAAGTACTCGGGCCCTTCCGACGCGGAACGCCGGAGCGCGGCCGCCAGCTCCGGGTTGCGCCACCGGTCGCCTACCGAGAACTGGAATCCGTTCGGAGTGAAGAATTTCCGTCCCGAGGGGAAGTAGGTGTTGGACGCGAAGGCGTACTCCAGCACCACCAGCTCGAACGAGTTGACGACGTGCCCTTCCTCGGCCCAGTGGATCGCCGGCTCGATCAGCTCGCTCCATTTCCTGGTCCCGAACCGCTCCAGGATGGCCTTCATCCCGGGCATGAACCCCGGGATGCAGGCGATCGGCCCGGCCCCGATCGCGAATCCGCCCAGGTTGGGCGGGAAGGTCCGGAACGGCGGGAGCCGATCGACCAGGGTGCCCATGCTGATCAACTGGTGCGCCCGGCCCGCCCTGGCGTCCCAGTAGAGCATGGTGACGGTCCCGGTGTGATTGGTCATGTCCGGCTGGACGGTGGCCTGCACCACGCACCCGGCCACCGCAGCGTCGATCGCGGTCCCGCCCCGCCGGAGGACGTCCAGCATGGTGCGGGTGACGATCGGGTGCTGGCTCGCGGCCACCGCCTTCTTGCCGCGCACGACTTCCTTGGGACCGGTTCGGGTCTCGTCGCCACAGGGGACCTGACCAGCCGCCGCCCGGGGCACGCTCGAGGCGCCCGCGGCCGCGGCCACGCCGAGGCTCGCCCGTTTCAGGAACGTTCTCCGGTTCGCCATGCCCGCCCCCTTGGTTGGTGTCCTGTATTACGGGATTGCTTCTCATTAAATGAGTAGGCGAGTATAGGGCGGCACTGGGCCGCCCCGCAAGCCAATGCCTCTACCCCGTGGGCGGGCGGCGGCGCCAGACGTCCAGGCGGGCCTCGAGCGCCGCCGCCAGGGTCAGTATCGTCCCTTCTTCGAAGAGGCGTCCGTGGAAGGCCACGTTCTGGGTCACCGTGTGTTCGACGCCGCCGGGCGTCAACGGCCCCGGTCCCAGGCCCCGGGTGGCGCTCTGGATGAACCCGGCCCGGAGCGAGAGCCCGGGATGGCCGGTGAAGTTGGTCGCCACCAGCAGGTCGAAGTTGCCGTAGGTTGGCGCAAAGAGCACGTCCACCCGCTCGAAGAGAAGGTGCAGGTCTTCCATGATCTGCCGCCGGAGCCGTTCACCCTGGAGGTAGTCCACCGCCGAGAACAGACGGGCCCGCCGCCAGCCGTCGGGCCAGCCGCCGCCATCGACCGCCGGGAGCGTGTCGTCGCGCCCGCCGAGGCTCAGCTCCTCGAACACCGCGGCTGCCTCGACGTACAGGTTCGGGATCAGCGACAGATACGGGCGGGGTGGGAGTTCGACCTCGACCAGCGTGGGGCCCAGCTCTCGGAGCACTTCCAGCGCCCGGTGATGGGCCGCGCTGGCCGGCACCGACGCCGCGGGGCCGAATCCCACCCGTTCGAACCAGGCCGGGGAGTAGCCGACCCGGAGCCGTCGCAGGTCGAGGCCGGCGTCGTACGCGAAGCCGTACGGCAGCGAGGTGGCCGACGAGGGGTCCGGTCCGTGAATGGCGGCGAGCACCACGGCGGCGTCCTCGACGGTCCGGGTCAGGGGTCCGATCCGGTCAAGGCTCGGCGTGAGCGGCATGGCCCCCCGGGTGGGAATGCGGCCGAACGTGGCACGGAGTCCGACCGTGCCGCATCGGTCGGCCGGGTTGAGGATCGAACCCAGGCTGTCGGTGCCGATGGCGAACGAGCAGAGCCCGGCGGCGACCGCGGCGCCGGAGCCCGTGCTCGACCCACCGGCTGGTTCCTCGGGGTTCCAGGGATTTCGGCAGGTGCCGCCAAACCATGTCGCCCCATTCGCCAGCGCGCCCGTGGCCAGCTTGCCCAGCAGGACCGCGCCGGCCTCGCGAAGGGCGGCCACCACGGCCCCGTCGGCCGCGGGCACCCGGTCGCGGAACGGTTCCGCGCCCCAGGTCGTCGGGATCCCCGCGGTGTCGAACACGTCCTTGATCGCGTACGGGATGCCGTGCAGCAGGCCCCGGCGCGCCCCCCGGGCGAGCTCCCTGTCGGCCTCGTCGGCCTGGCGGAGCGCCAGCTCCTCGGTCACCGTGATGTAGCACAGGAGCCCCGGGGCGATCCGGCGGATCCGTTCGAGATAGATCTCGGTGAGGCACCGGCTGGTGAGCTGGCCGGCGCCAATCCAGGCAGCCTGGGCCCGGAGCGACGCGAACGCGATGTCGGCCGGCGCGGCGGGGAGCGGCCCCGGGTCGAGTGGCGACAGCACCAGGCGGTTGGCCTGGGAGGGATAGCTGACGCCCGGCAGCCGGGGATCGAAGGTGAGCGCTGGTTGGAGTGCCAGCGGCCGCGGGACCTGGCGGAGCGCCCGGACGCCGGCCACCTGCGCGGGCAGCGACTGCGCCAGGCGCTGGCGCTGCTCCCGGGTATAGCGGACCCCGTGGAGCTTCTCCGCCTCGGCGATGGTCTCCGGGGTGATGCCGTCCTGCCCCTGGCCCGATGCGGGGAGGCGTGGGTCGGGCGCCGGCGGATCGCCTGGGGGCCGAGCCCCGGTACCCAGCGCCAGGGCCGCGGCTCCAGCCACGAAGTGGCGTCGCGAGGTCAGGTCGCCGGACACGGTGGCGGTCTCAGCGCCGGTCGGTGACGATGGCGCCGCCCTTCATCACGACGACCACCCGTTGCAGCTCGGTGATGTCCGCCAGGGGATCGCGGCGAACGGCCACGAGATCGGCATAGCGCCCGGGGGCCACGGTCCCGATGTCCCGCTCCCAGCCGAGCAGCTCCGCGCCCCGCCGGGTGCCGGCGACGATCGCCTCCATCGGGGTCAGCCCGGCCCGGACCGCCAGCTCGAACTCGCGGGCGTCCGCCGACTGGGGCTCGAAGATGTTGTCGGTGCCGAGCGCGACCTTGACGCCCGCGGCGTGCGCGCGGCCCACCGACTTCATGATCATGTCGCCGACCGCCAGCGCCTTGCGCGCGTACTCGCCGGTGAGCGCCCCACTGCGGGCCATCCGTGCCACGGCATCGCCGGCAAAGATGGTGGAGACGTAGAAGGTCCCGCGCTCCTTCATCAACCGGATGCCCTCGTCGTCGAGCAGCGACGCGTGCTCGATGGCGTCCATTCCGGCCCGCACCGCGGCCTTGATTCCCTCAGTGCCATGGGCGTGCGCGGTGATCTTCCGGCCGGCCAGGTGCGCCGCCTCGACGACCGCCCGCAGCTCCTCGTCCGTGAGCTGTCGCTCGCCGAAGTCGTCTCCCACCGAGATCACGCCGCCCGTGGCGCAGACCTTGATCAGATCGGCGCCGTACTTGAGCTGGAGCCGGGCCGCGAGCCGCATCTCCTCCGCCCCGCTGGCCACGCCCTGTTCGGGACCCAGCGCCCCGCCGAAGAGGCCGGGCACCCAGCCGCTGTCGTCGCAGTGCCCCCCGGGAATCCCGATGGGATGGCCGGCCACGGCCATCCGGGGTCCGGGCACGTCGCCGCGGTTGATCGCGTCGCGCAGCGCCACGTCGGCGAACCAGCGATCCCCTGTCGCCCGGGCGGCCGTGAACCCGCTTTCCAGCGCCTCGCGCGCGTGCCGCGCGCCCCGGAGCGCCATCCGGGCGGCCATGTCCCGGACCATCGAGAGGTCCCATCCCGGCGTTCCGACCACCGGGTGGGTGTAGTGCACGTGGCCGTCGACGAATCCGGGCAGGACCGTCATCCCGCTCAAGTCGACGACCTGGGCGCCCGGCGGGATCCGGAGGTTCGCGCCCACCTCCCTGATCCGGTCACCCTCGATCAGGATCACCGCGTTGGCCAGCGGGGCCGCGCCGGTCCCGTCGATCAGACGGCCGGCCTTGACCGCCACGTTGCGGGGTTGCCCGACCAGGGGGCCGGAGGACACGACGGCCAGAAGGATCGCGAGCCCTGCGCGGACAACCTTTCGCATCGGCACTCCTCCTCGATCGGGGCTCGGCGGGGTGGTCACGGCACTGCTCTCCTGGGAGCGAGCCGGCCCACCCAGACCCCGCTGTTCATGTCCGTGGCGTAGATCATGCCGCGATGGGGCTGGGCGCCCCAGGTCATGGGCAGATTCGGCCGGTAGCCCCGGGGCGAGCCGGTCCAGATGGAGCCGATCTCGCGGCCCTGACGGCGGAGGTCGCCGCGAAGCTCGCCGCTCACGTCCACCACCCGAACCCCGGCCTCGAAGTTGCCGACGTACATCACGTCGTTCTCCACCCAGACATTGTGGCTGCCGTTTTCCGGCACGTGATATTCCGCCACCTTCCGGGGCCGCTCGATGTCGGACACGTCGAGGATGTGGAGCCGGCCCAGGGTCCGGATCCGCTCCCGGCTCCCGGTATCGAAGAACTGCGGAAAGACCTCGTCGCCCACCACCAGGTAGTTTCGGAAACGAAAGACGGTGTGGGTGCCCGCCAGCATGTCGGGCGGATAGTAGTCCACGGTGCTGTAGGTATAGCGGCTGACGAACCGCGGATTCTCCGGGCTGCCGCCCCGGATCCCGTGACCCACGTCGAGAATCACCAGGCCGTCCTTGAAGTACGCCAGATAGGCCAGGCCGTCCTTGACCTGGATGTCGTGGAGATACCGTCCCACGGTCGCGCCGGTCGGCCGGTCGACGTGGAGGTGGGTATTCTCGATCTGCCATCGGCCCACTTCCCGAGGCTCGCGGGGATCGCGAAAGTCGATCACCCGCATGGCCCGCGACCCGTCGTCGGTGAGGTAGACGTAGTGGCCGTCCACGAAGGCGCTGTGCACGCCGGCCGTGACCGTTTCGGTGTACTCCGACAGGACCCTGGGATGAAGCGGCGACGACAGATCCAGGAACACGATCCCGTTCCGCCGCGACGAGGCCCCCTGCCGGGTGATCACCCCGATTCGCCCGTCGGCCGTGGTCGAGACATCGTTGACCAGCCTGGCGTCCACCAGAATGGAATCCGTGAGCACCGGGGCGGCCGGGTTGGCGAGGTCGAAGGTGTAGACCCGTCCCGCATCGGTACTGACGTAAAGGACGTCGTTGATGGCCCAGTGCTCGGCGGCCTGGAAGTCGGTGAAGATCACGGATCCCACGGTCTCGACGGTCCAGTCGTGCTCGCGTGCGGCCACGGCGATCGGAGCGCTGGCCGACACGACCCCTGCCGACGCGGTCACGAGGTAGCTCCCACTCGCTTCGGCGACGAAGGCCCCATCGGGGTGGACCGTCGCGCCATCACCGCTCACGCTCCAGACCACCGGTAGCGGATTCAACGTCCGCCCTCCGGCATCGACGGCCGAAGCCGTGAACCGGACCACCTCGCCCGTTCGCGCGCGGCGAGGTCCGGCGACCTCGAGCCGGGCAACCCGGTTGGGCAGGACCCGGACGGTCAGCTCCCCCCGGGCATCCTCCGCCTGGGCGGTGATCACGGCTGCACCCGGCGCATGCCCGCGGACGGCGCCGGCGCCATCGACCGAGGCCACTCTCGGATTGGACGATCGGAAGGCCACCGGGAGGTCCCGCCGCGGCTCGCCGTCCTCGGTCTCGGCCACCGCGTCGAGCAGGAGGAGGCCCCCCTCGAGCAGCTCGAGGCCGGGAGCGTCGATCGCCACCCGGACCGGGCGCTTGGGCAGAATGGTCAGCTCGGCCGAGCCCACCCGGCCGCCAACCCGGGCAAGGACCCTGGCGCTGCCCTGCCGGAACGCGCGGACCAGTCCCTCCTGATCCACCGCCGCGATCTCGAACGGCCCCAGCATCCACAGGGCCGCCGTGGGCACCGGCCGCCCTCCCCCATCAGTGGCACGAACCGCGAACCTGACCGTATCGCCGGCGCGGACGGTCAGTCGCGCCGGCGTCACCTCGACGGCGGCGATCTGGGCGGCCAGGAGACCGGGCACCAACCCTGGAGCGATTCGCGCCAGCACAGACAGCATCGGAACACTCCTGTCTCAAATAACGGGACGGCGTGTCGTTTTTCTGCGTACACCGAGTATACGGGAACCGGCGGTCCTGCGACAGGGACCGCGGCGGGGCCCCCGATCGCCACGCCGGAGACGGCCTTGCCCGGCCTGCTATCATGGTGGCCGTTATGGTCCGGTGGTCCGACGGGTCGCCACCACTCCCTCCACCCTCGAGCCCACCCGATGAGCCTCGCGCCCCGATCCCGCCCTGGCGTCCTGGTCCTGCTCCTGGCGGTCGTGAGCCTGACGGGGTACGCGCTCCGGACCAACATCTCGGTCGCCCAGGAGTACCTGGCCCCGGACCTCGGGCTAACCATGAATGACATGGGGACGATCTCGGCCTGGGGTTTCCAGCTGGCCTATGCGGTCTTCCAGGTGCCAGCGGGTTTTCTGGGGGATCGGTTCGGCGCGCGCCTGGTGCTCGGGCTCTCGATCCTGGGCTGGTCCGCCGCGTCGGTGTTGTCGGCTCTGGTCGGGGGACCGGCCGCGACGGCCTTCGCGGCGCTGTTCGGCGCCCGCCTGCTGCTCGGCGCGACCCAGGCGAGCACCTACCCCGTTGGCGCGATGGCGATCATGCGCGCGGTGCCACCGGCCCAGCGCGGTGTGGCGAGCGCGGTGTTCATCTCGTCCGCGCTCCTCGGCGCCGCGCTGGCGCCCCTCACCCTGGCGCCCCTGATGGTGGGGCTCGGCTGGCGGGCAGTGTTCCTGGTCAGCGGCGCCGTGGCACTGTTGG
>CAZFSA010000071.1:17301-22589 GCA_964521535.1 uncultured Gemmatimonas sp. | reverse complement strand
GGTCGATCCGGGCCGCCCGCTCGGCCGTCTGGCCCGTTACCCGGTCGCCGACCGGGACCTGGCCGCGACCGAGATGCTGGGCCTGCTGCCGGCCGCGCTGGCGGCCGCCGGGTCGGCCAGCGCCATGGACTCGCTGCTGCTGCGGTATTCCGATCTGCTGCGCACGACGACGGCGTGCGAGGATGCGGCTCGCGGGTATCAGGCAGTGCTGCGGAGAAGCGACCGGGCCCGGGTTCGGGCGGCGGCGAGAGAAGGGCTCGGGTTCTGTGCCCTCCAACTGGGGCTCGACGCGCTGGCCTCCGAGCAGGGTGGGGACGCCGAGCGGTGGTTCGGGACCGTCCTCGCGGTCCAGCCTGGGTCGGATCGAGGCTGGAGGGCCCAGATCGGGCGGGGTGACGCCCGGCTGCTCCAGGGCGACGCCCTGGGTGCCTCCGTTGCCTATCAGGCGGTGCTCGGGGCCGCGGCCGTCCCCGACAGTCTTCGGGCGCTCGCGGCGGAGCGCCTGAACGCGCTGGGGCGGGCCCCGGACGACCGGTCGGGCGCGACGTGACCGGCCGGGTGGTTGGGGTGGTGCTGGCCGCGGCCGCGTTGACCGGATGCTGGC
Source organism: uncultured Gemmatimonas sp. (assembly GCA_964521535.1). Lineage (GTDB taxonomy): Bacteria > Gemmatimonadota > Gemmatimonadetes > Gemmatimonadales > GWC2-71-9 > SHZU01. Next base: position 21,985 of record CAZFSA010000071.1, on the reverse strand, counting down.
CGTTCAAGGGTCGGCCGCGCCCTGCGGGACCGGCCCCTGCCCTCAGCACGTCGCCGCGGACGGTGGATTCGCTCTGGCTCGCGGGCCAGGCAGCGTTCAACGCGGGGCAGTGGGGGGACGCACGGCGGCTCTTCACGCGGGTGAGCACCGGGCTGTCACCGTCCGATCCCCGGCACACGCGGCTGCTGTTCTTCCAGGCGGAACTGGAGCTGGCCCAGGGCAACGAGCTGGACGCCGTGCGTCTGTTCCGGCGGATTGCGGATGAGACCCCCGAGGACTCCCTGGCGGCCGACGCCCTGGTCCGGGCGGGCGACGCCTATGCCCAACTCTGGCGGCGACCGGAACTGGATCCCACGTATGGGCATACCGCGCACGGGGTGTACCAGGAGGTCGAGGCCCGTTACCCCGGCACCCCTGCCGCCCGACGGGCGAGGGCGAAGATCGCGGCGCTGGACGAGCGATTCGCGGAGAAGGAGTACCAGAACGCCCTGTTCTATTACCGGTACCGGGCCTACGACTCGGCGATCCTCTCGCTCCGGGCCCTGATTGCCCAGCATCCCCGGGCCGCCGTCGTCCCGGCAGCCCTGGAGAAGCTGGTGCTGTCCTACCGGGCGCTCGGGTACGACGAGGACGTCCGCGACACCTGCCAGTACATCGCCCAGTTCCACCCCGATCCCGAGGGGCCCCGGCGGCTCTGCCCGGCGGCCGCGGACACGACGGGCACCCGGTGACGTGCGGGTGGGCATCCTCGGTGGATCGTTCGATCCGATCCACCACGGTCATCTGGTGGTCGCGCAGGTTCTCCTGGAGCGGCTCGGGCTGGACGTGGTGCGCCTGGTTCCGGCCCGGGAGCAACCCTTCAAGATCGGCCAGCACCACGCGAATGCCGCCCATCGGCTGGCGATGGTGGAGGCGGCCGTGGCCGGCGCGCCGGGCCTGGTCGCCGACCGGGTGGAAGTGGACCGGGCGGGTCCCTCCTACACGGTGGACACCCTCCGAACGCTGGCCGAAGGCCATCGTGACCGGGACCTGTATCTCCTCCTTGGGGCCGATGCGGCGGCGCTATTCGGGAAATGGCGCGAGCCGGACGCGATCCGGGCGCTGGCGCGGGTGGTGGTCTTCACCCGGGCCGGGGAGCGGCCGCCCGAGGGCGTGGCCGACCGGGTCGTCGAGGTGCCGCGGATTGATATATCATCCACGGCGGTGCGGCAACGGGTCCGGCTGGGTCGGCCGATCCGGTACTGGGTGCCCGACGGGGTGGCCCGTTACATCGCGGCCCAGGGACTCTACCGGGAAGTGTGAGCGATGCTGAAGACGGCGATCTCCAAGGTGTTCGGAACGCGGCATCAGCGGGAGGTCAAGCGCCTCGGACCGCTGGTGGCGGAGATCCACCGGCACGAGGAGCGGTTGAAGGACCTGACGGAGGCCGAGCTGCAGGGGCAGACGGCCCGGCTTCGAGCCCGGCTGGAGGAGCGGACGGGCGAGCTCAAGGCGCAGCTGGCCGACCTGCGGGCGCGCAAGCACGCCTGCGCCGACCCGGTCGAGCGGGCGGCCCTGGAGGAAGAGATCCATCAAACGGAGGTTCGGTACAAGAAGGGCCTGGAGGCCGCGCTCGACGAGCTGCTGCCGGAGGCGTTCGCCACCGTCCGGGAGGCCTGCCGCCGGCTTCTGGGCACGACGGTGATGGTGACGGGCCATCCGATGGCCTGGGACATGGTTCCCTACGACGTGCAGTTGATCGGCGGGGTGGCGCTCCATCGGGGGCGGATCGCGGAAATGGCGACCGGCGAGGGCAAGACCCTGGTGGCCACGCTGCCCCTCTATCTCAATGCGCTGACCGGACGGGGCGCGCACCTGGTGACGGTCAACAACTACCTGGCCCGCCGGGACTCGCAATGGATGGGCCACGTCTTCCGCTACCTGGGACTCACGGTGGGGTGCCTCGACGACACCGAACCGTCCACCCCGGAACGTCGGGCTGCCTACCAGGCGGACATCACCTACGGGACGAACAACGAGTTCGGGTTCGACTACCTGCGCGACAACATGGTGTTCTCGCTGGAGCACCGGGTCCAGCGGGAGCATGCCTACGCCATCGTGGATGAGGTCGACTCGATTCTGATCGACGAGGCCCGGACCCCGCTGATCATCTCGGGACCGGTGGGCAACGAGGGGGACGACAAGTACGCCCAGTTCAACGGGCGGGTGGCGGAGCTGGCCCGCCGACAGACGGCGGTGGTGAACCAGTTGATCGCCGAGGCGGAGCCTCTGCTTGAGTCCGACAAGACCCGGCAGGACGGGGCCCTCAAGCTCTACGTGGCGCGCCTGGGGATGCCCAAGAACAAGAAGCTGCTCAAGCTGCTGAACGAGACCGGGGTGAAGCAGCTGGTGCAGCAGGCCGAGCTGCGCCACCTGGCCGATCGGAAGCTGCCGGCCCGCCAGCAGGAGATGCGGGATCTCGAGGATGTCCTCTATTACGTGCTCGACGAGAAGGGACACTCGGTTCACCTCACCGACAAGGGCGCAACGGCGCTTTCGCCGGACGATCCCTCGCTGTTCCTGGTGCCGGACATTTCCGAGGCGGTGCACCGGATCGAGCGGGACGAGTCGCTCTCGCCGGCGGAGCGGCTGGCGGCCCGCCAGCAGGTCGAGACGGAGTACGCCACCAAGAGCGAGAAGCTGCACATCATCCACAAGCTGCTGCAGGCGCATTCCCTCTACGAAAAGGACGTGGACTACATCGTCCAGGACAACCAGGTCCTGATCGTGGACGAGTTCACCGGCCGGGTGCTGGCCGGCCGGCGGTGGTCGGATGGGTTGCACCAGGCGGTCGAGGCCAAGGAGGGCGTGCAGATCAAGGGCGAGACCCAGACCCTCGCCACGATCACCATCCAGAACTACTTCCGGATGTACGACAAGCTGGCCGGGATGACGGGCACGGCGGAGACCGAGGAGGCCGAGTTCTACTCGATCTACGGCCTCGACGTGATGGTGGTGCCGACCAACAAGCCGATCGCCCGCAAGGACCACCCGGACCGGATCTACAAGACCCGGCGGGAGAAATACAACGCGGTGCTCGACGAGGTGGAACGGGTGCACCAGCTGGGGCTGCCGGTGCTGATCGGGACCACGTCGGTGGACGTGTCGGAGACCCTGTCGAAGATGCTCAAGCGACGCGGCCTCCGGCACGAGGTGCTGAACGCCAAGTACCACCAGCGCGAAGCGGAGATCATCGCCCAGGCGGGGCAGCGGGGATCGATCACCATCGCCACCAACATGGCGGGCCGCGGCACGGACATCAAACTGGGCAAGGACCTCGACCTGACGGCACCCGAGGCAGGCCTGCAGATCATCGGGACGGAGCGGCACGAGTCGCGGCGGATCGACCGGCAGCTCCGAGGTCGATCGGGGCGGCAGGGCGATCCGGGGAGCTCGCTGTTCTTCCTGTCGCTCGAGGACGACCTGATGCGGCTGTTCGGCACGGATCGGGTGGCCCGCTACATGGACAAGGCAGGGGCTGAGGAAGGGGAGGTGATCTCGGGAGCCCTGGTCACCCGGGCGATCGAATCGGCCCAGAAACGGGTCGAGCTCCAGAACTTCCAGCAGCGCAAGCGGCTGCTCCAGTACGACGACGTCATGAATCAGCAGCGGGAAGTGATCTACTCGCTGCGCCTCTTTGCCCTGGAGCGGGGGGAGGAGCTCAAGGCCGAAGCCCGCCGGATGATCGCGGCGGCGTTGGAGCACGCGGTCCGATCCCAGATCGACGCCTCGGCCGAGCCCGAGGACTGGGACCGGCCGGCGCTGGCCTCGGCTCTGGCGATGCAGTTCCTGCTCACGGTCGATGGGGTGAACGATCCCGCGGCCACGCCGACCCTGGCCCGGCTGGTGGAGGTGGTGCAGGCGGAGGGGGAGGCCGCCTTCCATCGGAAGACGCAGTACCTGAAGGATTTCGGCACCGCGATCGGGGTTGGCGACGTGGATCAGTCGGTGCTGTCGCAGGTGATGCTCTCGGTCATCGACGAGAAGTGGAAGGACCACCTCTACGATCTGGATCAGCTGCGGAACGCCATCCAGTACCGGGCCTACGGCCAGAAGGACCCGCTGGTCGAGTACAAGAAGGAGGCCTTCGAGATGTTCGAAGACCTCATGCGCGACCTCCGGGCGACCTTCACGGAGCGGTACCTCAAGGTGCAGGTGAACGTCGAGCCGCCGCCCCCGCCGCGGGTGCCGGCGGGCCGACCCAGGGAGACGGCCCGGCCCGCGACCGATGACCTGTTTGCCACGCCGGTCGACCGTCCGGCCGAACTGGCCCCCGCCGGGTCGGCGACCCGCCCGGCGGTGGCGAGCAGTCTCGGACGACTGGGCCCGCCGGCGAGCGACGTGCCCAAGGTGGGCCGCAACGATCCCTGCCCCTGCGGGTCCGGGAAGAAGTACAAGAAATGCCATGGGGCGGGCCGGTAGCGGAGTTCCGGGGCCGAAGCGATCCGGCCCCGGCGCGTTTTCGGACCACGGGCCCCACGAAATGGTGCCGGAGGTCGCGGCCCCCGGGGCTACCTTGGTCCGATGCCGAGCCCGTTGCCGGTCGGGGCCACGGAGGACCGTCCCCGGGAGCGCCTCTGGCGCCACGGCCCCGCCGCATTGACGACGGTGGAACTGCTAGCCATTCTGGTAGGGAAAGAGTGTA
>CAZFSA010000071.1:0-17291 GCA_964521535.1 uncultured Gemmatimonas sp. | reverse complement strand
GCCCGGGGCACCGCCCTGGAGGTGGCGGCGTCGCTTGCCGACCAGGCCGAGCGGTCGCTTCGGCGGCTGGCCAGCCGGCCGCCGGGAGAGTTGGTCCGCACGGGGGGGATTGGCCGGGCCAAGGCCTGCCGGGTGCTCGCGGCCCTGGAGCTGGGCCAGCGGATGCTGGGAGAAGGCCGCCCCCGGCGGCCGCGGGTCCGGGCGCCTGAGGATGTGGTTCGACTGGTCGCCCCCCGGCTCCGGGACCTGGACGTGGAGGAGTTTCATATTCTCGCGCTCAACAGCCAGCATGAGGTGCTCCGCACCGTGCTCGTCACCCGCGGGGTCCTCGACGGCTCGCTGGTGCATCCGCGCGAAGTGTTCCGGCCGGCCATCGCGGAGGCCGCGGCCGGCGTCATCCTGGTCCACAATCATCCCAGCGGCGACCCGACTCCCTCGGCCGAGGACCGGGCGGTGACCCGGCAAATGGCGGCGGCGGGAGAGGTTGTGGGGATCCCGGTCCTCGATCACCTGATCATCGCCGGCGACCGCTGGACCAGCTGCGCGAGCCAGGGGCTCCTGTGACCGAACTGGCCCTCGACCAGACGACGGAGTTCCGGGCGGCGCTGGCGCTGCACGGCGACCGGCTGGACCTCGAGTTGATCGAGCGCGCCCTTCAGTTCAGCGTGTCGGCCCACCGGGGGCAGAAGCGGCAGTCGGGCGAGGACTACGTCTCCCACTCCATCGCCGTCGCGACGATCCTGGTGGGGCAGCTGCTCGACAGCACCTCGGTCGCGGCCGCCCTGCTCCACGACGTGGTGGAGGACGCCGAGGTCAGCATCGAGGACATCGCGCGCGAGTTCGGCGCCGAGGTGGCCGGGCTGGTGGACGGGCTGACCAAGATCTCGCACCTGACGTTCAAGTCCCGGGCCGAGGAGCAGGTCGAGAACTATCGCAAGCTCCTGATCTCCATCGCCAAGGATGCCCGGGTCATCATCATCAAGCTGGCCGATCGGCTCCACAACATGCGGACGCTGGAGTCGCTCTCGGCCGAGCGACAGGAGCGGATCGCGACCGAGACCCGGGAGATCTACGCTCCCCTGGCGCACCGGTTCGGCATGGCACGGGTCAAGGCCGAGCTCGAGGACCTGGCCTTCAAGTTCCTGGAGCCGGCCGACTACGCCTCGCTCGCCCGTCAGGTGGCCGCGCGGCGGGTGGAACGGGAGGCGCTGGTCGAGGGGCTGCGGCAGCCGCTGGAGGACGAACTCCGCCGGGCCGGCCTGGCCGAGTTCGAGGTGACCGGTCGGCCCAAGCACCTCTGGTCGATCTACCAGAAGATGAAGCGCCGGGGGATGCCGTTCGACCAGGTGTTCGACATGATGGCGCTCCGGGTGCTGGTCCGGAGCGTGCCGGACTGCTATCACGTGCTGGGCATCATCCACCACACCTGGCGACCGGTACAGGAGCGGATCAAGGACTATATCGCGTCGCCGAAGTCGAACGGCTACCAGTCGCTCCACACCACGATCTTCGGCCCCGGCGGTCACCTGTACGAGGTCCAGATCCGGACCCACGACATGCACCGGACCGCCGAGTACGGGATCGCGGCGCACTGGCTCTACAAGACCGACCGGCCCCGGCGGGACGAGCTGGACGAGCATTTCGAGTGGTTCCGGCAGCTGCTGGAGTTGCAGCAGGACACCCACAGCCAGGAGGAGTTCCTCGAGTTTCTGAAGCTGGACCTCTACCAGGACGAGATCTTCGTCTTCACCCCCGAGGGCGACGTCAAGCAGCTGCCGAAGGGGGCCACTCCGATCGACTTCGCCTACCACGTCCACACCGAGGTCGGGAGCCATTGCCAGGGCGCGAAGATCAACGGCCGGATCGCCCCGCTGCACCGCGAGCTGAAGAACGGCGACACCGTGGAGATCCTGACGTCGCCCAACGCCCGCCCGAGCCGCGACTGGTTGAGCCACGTCCGTACCGGCCGGGCCCGGCAGCGGATCAAGCAATGGATCCGGCACGAGGAGGAGACCCTCAGCGTGGCCCTCGGCCGGGACATTCTGGCCCGGGAGGTCCGCCGTCGGCGCCTCACCCCGCCGGATGCGGAGGCCCTGGCGCGAGGCGCGCGGACCCTCGGCCTGGCCGATGCCAAGGCGCTCGAGGCCTCGATCGGCCGCGGGGATCTGTCGCCCGGCCAGGTGATGAAGGCCGTCTATCCCGACTTGTCCGACGAGGAGCTGCGCGAGCCGCGTCCGACCGTCTTCGGCCGGATGCTGAACCGGATCAGGCTGGGCCGGGGCATCAAGATCCAGGGCATCGACGGGATGCTGGTGCGCTACGCCCAGTGTTGCCAGCCGGTGCCCGGCGACAGCGTGGTGGGGTATGTCACCCAGGGCCGCGGCATCTCGATCCACCGGGCCGACTGTCCCAACCTGCTCACCTTGCGCGAGGGCGATCGCCGGGTGGAGATCGACTGGCAGGAGCAGGAAGGAGAATCGTTCGCGGTTCGCCTGGTCGTCAGCGCGGAGGACCGGCGGGGCCTCTACGCCGACATTCTGCAGGCCATCAGCCAGACCGGCACCAACATCCGGCGCGCCGACCTCCACACCAAGGACGGCTCGGCCTTCGGCACGGTGTTCGTCGAGGTGGAGAACCTGCCCCACCTGGCCAAGGTGCTGCGCGGCGTGCGCCGGGTCAAAGGGGTACACGCGGTGGATCGCCGGGAAGTGCAGTGAGGTGACCATGGCGTACTGGCTGCTCAAGACCGAACCGTCGACCTACAGCTACGGGGATCTGGAGCGCGAAGGGCGCGCCGTGTGGGACGGGGTGGCGAACGCCGTCGCCCTCAAGCACCTCAGGGCCATGGCGCCGGGGGATGAGGCCTTTGTCTACCATACCGGTGACGAACGGCAGATCGTCGGGGTGGCCCGGGTGCTCCGGGCGGCCTATCCCGATCCCCGATTGGCCGACCCGCGCCGGGTGGTCGTGGACCTGGCGCCGGTCCGCCGCCTCAATCGACCGGTAGGCCTGGCGGCCATCAAGGCGGATCCCCGGTTCGCGGGCTGGGAGCTGGTCCGAGTGGCGCGCCTGTCGGTGATGCCGGTGAGCAGGGAGCGGTGGGACGCGATCCTGGGTCTGGCGGGCTGACTGCCAGCCGGCACCGGCTACCCAACCCGAAGAAAACCCGATATCATTGGCCGATGCCGCAGTTCGAGGTCGAGGCCCCGTTCCAGCCCGCCGGCGACCAGCCGCAGGCGATCGCTGCCCTCTCCCGGGGCCTGGCCCAGGGCGAGCGGTACCAGACCCTGCTGGGGGTGACCGGATCCGGCAAGACCCTCACCCTGGCGCACGTGATCGCGAACCTGGGCCGCCCAACCCTGGTCCTGTCGCACAACAAGACCCTGGCGGCGCAGCTCTACGGCGAGCTCAAGCAGTTTCTCCCCCGGAACGCGGTTGAGTATTTCGTCTCCTACTACGACTACTACCAGCCCGAGGCCTACGTCCCGTCCACGGACCTCTATATCGAGAAGGACGCTTCGATCAACGAGGACATCGAGTCGCTCCGGCTCCGGGCCACCTCCAGCCTGATGGAGCGGGACGACGTGGTGATCGTGGCCACAGTGAGCGCCATCTATGGCCTGGGCGACCCGGCCACCTACCGCAGTCTGATGTTCGCGCTCCGGCGGGGTCAGGAGATCGGACGCGATCAGATCCTGGCCGACCTGGTGGCGATCCAGTACCACCGGAACGACGTGTCATTCGAGCCTGGCACCTTCCGGGTCCGCGGGGACACGATCGAGATCCACCCGGCGTACGACGAGCAGGGCGTGCGGGTGGAACTGTGGGGAGATCAGATCGAGCGGATCTCCAAGATCCACCCGATGACCGGACGCACGATCAGCGAGCTGGACCGATGCGCCATCTACCCGGCCAAGCACTTCGTCACGGAACGGGCGACCGTGGAGCGGGCGGTGCGGCAGATCCGCGACGAATTGAGCGGCCGGCTGGCGGAGTTCCGGGCGGCCGGCAAGCTCCTGGAGGCGCAGCGGCTCGAATCCCGCACCAACTTCGATCTCGACATGCTGCTCGAGATCGGGACCTGCCCGGGGGTCGAGAACTATTCCAGGCACCTGAGCGGCCGGCGCGAGGGCGAGCGGCCTGCCTGCCTGCTGGATTACTTCCCCCCCGAGTTCCTGGTCGTCGCTGACGAATCCCACGTCACCCTGCCACAGATCGGCGGCATGTACAACGGCGACCGGGCGCGCAAGGAAGTGCTGGTCGAGTACGGCTTCCGGCTCCCCTCGGCGCTCGACAACCGGCCCCTCCGGTTCGACGAGTTCATGAGCCTGGTGCCCCAGTTGATCAGCGTCTCCGCCACCCCCGGCGACTACGAGCTGCAGCTGTCCCGGGGCGTGGTGGTGGAGCAGGTGATCCGCCCGACCTTCCTGGTGGACCCGGACGTCCAGGTGCGGCCGGTCAAGGGGCAGGTGGACGACCTCCTCGCGGAGATCCGGAGCCGGGTCGAACGGCGGGAGCGGGTCCTGGTCACCACCCTCACGAAGCGCATGGCCGAGGATCTCACCGACTACCTCCAACAGGTGGGGGTTCGGGTCCGGTACCTCCACTCCGACATCGACGCGATCGAACGAATGGAGATCCTTCGCGGGCTCCGGTTGGGTGATTTCGATGTCCTGGTGGGTATCAACCTGCTCCGCGAGGGACTGGACCTCCCGGAGGTCTCGCTGGTGGCCATTCTCGACGCCGACCAGGAGGGCTTCCTTCGAAGCGACCGCTCCTTGATCCAGACCGTCGGCCGGGCGGCACGGAACGCCCGGGGGCTCGGCATCCTGTACGCGGACCGCATCACCGGATCGATGCGGCGGGCGCTCGACGAGATGGATCGCCGCCGCCGCCGCCAGCTCGCCTACAACGCCGAGCACGGGGTGACGCCGACCTCGATCGTGAAGTCGCTGGAGGAGGTCCGACTCACCACCCACGTGGCCGATGCCCGGAGCGAGAAGCTGCCCCGCGAGCAGCGGTCACTCCTGGACGAGTTGCGGGATCCGGCGCGGCGGGCCGCCGCGATGCGAGCGCTGGAGCAGCAGATGCGCGAGGCCGCGGCGAACCTGGAGTTCGAGTTGGCGGCGCTGCTTCGCGACCAGCTCAACGAGCTTCGCGCCCTCGATCAGCCGAACGTGGCGCGGTCCGTCCGTCCGGCGCGGCGGGCCCCGGGCCGGCCTGCCAGTCGGCGATGACCGGCCCCCCGCCCCGGAACCAGACCCGCCTCGTCACCGAGGCGGAACTGGTGGCCGCCGGCGAAGCCCTCGGCGCCGCCCTGCGGCCCGGCGAGGTGGTGTGGCTCCTAGGCGAGCTGGGGGCGGGGAAAACCACCATGGTGCAGGCCCTGGCCCGGGGCCTGGGCGTAGAGGAGGCCGCCACCAGCCCCACCTACAGCCTGGTGCATCGTTACCAGGGCCGGCGAGGACCGGTGTACCACGTGGACTGCTACCGACTTCGAAGCCCCGATGAGGCGCGGGACCTGGACTGGGAGGGGCTCGTGTCCGGGGATGCGCTGCTCCTCGAATGGCCGGAGCGCGCTGGAGGGTGGGCCGTTCCTGCCACCCGCGTGATCCGCTTGGGGCACAGTGACGACCCTGACCGCCGGTGGCTGGCGCTGGAATCCGCGGCCGGATGCTGATCGGGCTCGACACCACGTCCGATCGGCTGTCGCTCGCGGTGCGCGACGCCGGCGGACGCACCGCCGTTCGCGAAGTGATCGGTCGGCGGCAGCACGCTGCGGCGCTGGGGCCCTCGCTGGACGCCGCTCTTCGGGAGCTCGGGGCCCGCCTGGAGGAAGCGGTGGGGATCGCGCTGGCCGATGGACCGGGCAGCTTCACCGGCCTTCGGGTCGGAGCGGCGTTCGCGAAAGCCGTTGCCCGCGCCCGGGGGATTCCGCTTTGGACCAGTTCGACCCTGCTGGTCCGGGCCTGCGGGGGTGGAGGGACACCGGGGAGAAAGACCGTGGCCGGCGTCGGGGCCGCCCTGCGCAACGAGCTCTACGTCGCGGTCTACCGGTTCGACGGGGAGCTCGGGGTCGAGACGCTCGTGGAACCCGCCGTGGTCGGCCTTCAGGCGGGGCTGCCGACGGGAATCACGCCCGATCTCGTCGTCGGGGACATCCCGCCGGCGACCCTGGCCACGTGCAGCTGGGCTCGGCACGGCCGCATCGTGGGGCCGCCGGACGGATTGCCGCGAGCCGAACGACTGCTGGACCTGGTGGCCGCGGGCCGGGCTGAACGAGTGGACGACCCGGCCGGTTGGCAGCCGAACTACGGAAGGCCGGCCGAAGCGCAGGCGCAATGGGAGCGGGTCCATGGTCGGCGACTGGTCGATCCGTCCTGCGGGTCCTGATGACGCCCCGGCCGTCGCTGCGGCGGAGCGGGAATGCTTCAGCGACCCCTGGTCCGAGGAGGGGATTCTTCAGACGTTGCAAGATGAATCGTCAATCGGCCTGATCGGTGAGCGGAAGGGCCGCCTTGCAGGATACCTGCTGGCTCGGATGATTGCGGGGGAGGCGGAGATCCTGAACCTGGCCGTGTTGCCGCGAGCGCGGCGGCTGGGGCTCGGCCGGTCGCTGCTCGAGGCCGGCCTGAGGAAATTGGCGGAGCGCGGGGTCCAGGACGTCTATCTGGAGGTGAGACAATCGAATGCCGCGGCCCGGAACCTCTACCTGGCTCTGGGATTCCGGCCCGTGGGTGTCCGCCACGGCTACTACCGCCGGCCGCCAGAGGATGCCGTGGTCTTCAGGCGGTCGCTTTCCGGTGGTGCGTAGAAAGGTTACACGAGGCGTATCTTTGGTTGACTGAATAACTTAGGAGTCCTATAGTTTGGCCGGGTCCGAGTCATCAGCGGCAGGACCCCGCACCCCTGGAGGATTGAGACCATGAGCCGCAGCCTGAACAAAGCCATCCTGATCGGCAACCTCGGCGCCGACCCCGAGGTGCGCAGCACCGCGAACGGCGGTCGAGTGGCCACGCTGTCCCTTGCAACCAGCCGCCGGTGGAAGAACCAGTCGGGGGAGAACCAGGAAAAGACGGAGTGGCATCGGGTAGTGTTGTGGAACAACCGGGGCTCAAATCTTGCCGACGTGGCCGAACGGTACTGCAAGAAGGGCGACAAGGTCTACGTCGAGGGCAGCATCGAGTACCGGACCTGGCAGGATCGCGAAGGGCAGACTCGGTACACCACCGAGATCACCGCCCGGGAGCTGATCCTCCTGTCCGGACGGGGCGGCCCCGACGGCGGTGAGTCGTTCTCGTCGTCGAAGGTGGCGGCGGGGGCTTCGGCGCCGCCCAAGGACCAGTCCTTCGATGACTTCCCGGAGGCGCTCGATGCCGAGGACGACGATCTTCCGTTCTAGACTGCTGATGGTGGTGCTGGCGGTGGGGGCGGCCGTTGGCCACCTGTCGCCGGCCACCGGCCAGGCGGCCGCCCAGCCCCGCACCTACACCGTGAAGGCGGGCGATACGCTGATGTCGATCGCCCGGGAGCTGTTTGGTGACGCCTCGCGATGGCGGGAGATCCTGGACCTCAACGCCGACCAGGTGAGTGCGCCGAACCGGATCTATCCCGGCCAGGTGCTTCGGCTGAGCGGGGAAGCACCGCGGCCCGCGACCCCCGTGGCGCGGGCGCCCCAGACCCGCACTCCCGAGATTCAGACCCCGCAGCCCCAGCCGGACCGGCCGGTGGTGGTGATTGACGAGCCGGCCCGGGTGCAGCAGCAGGCGCCGAGCGACTCGCTCTTCGCTCGGCGCCGCGGGGTCGATGCTGCGACCGCGCTCCGAACCTACCGCGAGCAGCCCTATCGCCCGCTTCGGAAGGGCGAGTTCTACAGCTCGGGGTTCCTGACCGAAGGGGACGTGTTGCCGTTCGGGCGGCTCCTCGGGAGCGTGACCCCGCAGCAGATTCGGAACCTGAGTGAGCGGGCCACGGTCACCCTGCACAACACGGTGGCCGTCGTGCCCCCGCCCGGCGCGCGGTATCAGGTGGGAGACTCGCTGCTGCTGGTGCAGGTTTTTCCAGGCCCCCGCGGCTTCGGCGACGTGGTGTATCCGACCGGCATGGCGCGGGTCACCGGTCATAGCGGGGAGCAGACGCTGGCGCTGATCGTCGCCGTCTATGGCGCGATCCGGAACGGCCAGGCGGCATTGCCGGCGGAGCATTTCGCCGATGGCGGATCGACCCGGGCGCAGCCAGTCGAGAACGGCGTGAGCGGTACGGTGCTGGGTCAGCGGGAACCGCGAGAGCTCAAGCAGCCGCAGAACGTGGTCTTCCTCGACGTGGGCCGCCAGCAAGGCGTGTCGCGCGGGGACATTTTCGAGGTCCGGCGCGATCCGGCCCCGCGGCCGGGCGCCTCGGATACCATCGATGAGGTGATGGCGGTTCTCCAGGTGGTGCACGTTCGAGACCGGAGCGCCACCGCGCGGATCCTCAACGTGATTTCACCCGACATCCCGCCCGGTACGCGGGTCAAACAGGTCGCCAAGCTGCCCTCGTAAGGCCAACCGACGGGTTGCAGGCGGGATGGGCGGGCACGGCCGGGACTCTGTGGTCCCGGCCGTGCCGCTTCGGTCCCCTGTTGAGCCTCTGATCAGGCGTCCCATCCTGCTATCTTGCACCAGGTTATGTGAACGCGCCGGGCGGCGGCGCGTCTCCGTGGCGTGTCTGAAATGCCGAGGTGCTCCGCCGTGGCCACACTTCCGTCGACGACCCCCGGGGCGGCCGCATGACGCTCCTGCAGGAAGGGCTCGTGCCCTCGACCCACTGGGAACTGATCGCGGCGAGCGGTGTTGCGACCTGGGTGATTCTCGGAATCACCGGTTTTTTCTCGCTGCTTTCGTGGTTTGTCATCGGCCTCAAGGGGTGGCAGTTCCGCCGGCTCCGCCGTCAGGGCGCCAGGTTCTTCCAGGCGGTCGAGGGCTCGTCGCGGCTCGAGGACGCTTACCGGGTGGTGACCAAGCTGCCCAACTCGCCGCACAACCGGCTCTTCCGTGAAGGCATGGCCTTCTACAACGAGTTGCGACCCGGAGTGGTGCGCGACGGACCGCCGCCCGAGCGGGTCAGCATGGCCCCGACGCAGCTGGAGGCGTTCAAGATGGTCCTGGGGAAGGAGGTCGCCTCCGAGCGGGACCAGGCGGCCCGGCTGGTTCCCTGGTTGGCCACGATCGGGAGCGTCAGCCCACTGCTCGGCCTCCTGGGCACCGTGATCGGGGTGATGAACGCGTTCATCGGGATCGGCCAGAAGGGATCGGGCAACATCGCGGCGGTGGCGCCCGGCGTCGCGGAGGCCCTGATCACCACCGTGGCGGGGCTCGCGGCCGCCATCCCGGCGGTGCTGGCGTACAACTACTTCGCCGGTCGGACCAGCCAGTTCGAAGGGGAGCTGGAGGGCCTGGCCAACACGCTGGTGGCCTGGATGGCCCGGGAGGGATGGCTGTGAAGGTCGGCGGCGAGGGGCTCGGGCTGGGGCGCCGGCGCGGCATCGCGCCGCTCGCCGACATCAACGTCACCTCGCTGGTGGACGTGGCCTTTGTGCTGCTCATCATCTTCATGATCACCGCGCCGATCATGCAGGGCGGGGTGGACGTGGAGCTGCCCAAGGCCACCACCCGGCCGATCGCGTCCAAGGACGGAGTGGTGGTGACGGTGGACCGGCAGGGCCAGATCTTCGTGGACGACGTGCGGGTAACGTTCGAGGAGTTCCGGGCGACGATCCGGCGCCTGGTGGACCAGCGGAACACCTCCAGTGTGTATGTGCGGGGGGATCGGGCCACGTCGTACGGCAACGTGGTGCGGGTGATCTCCGCCCTCGCCGACGCGGGGATCACGTCGGCCGGGTTGGTCGCGGAAGAAGAGGAGGTTCGCCGGTGAGGGTCCGATCGACCGCGACCCTGCCTCGCGAAGGTCTCGTCGTCGGTGCGATCGGCAGCGCCGCGGTGCACCTCTTGGTGGCGGCCCTGATGGTGGCGTCGGTGGCGCTCCGGCCGGCGGTGCGGCAACCGGTGATCTATTCGGTCGAACTGGTGGCCGCGCCCGCCTCCCGGCCCCAGGCCCGTCCGGTGACCCGGGCGCCGGCCCCGCCGCCCCCGCCCTCGGTAGCGACCAGGCCGGCCCCGGCCAAGGCCGTTCCCAAGGCACCGCCCAAGGTGGACCCCAAGACGGAAGCGACGACCCGCCCGACCGAGGTGGCCCCGCCCAATCCAGGGGTCACACCGGGCACCGGCACGGACGTCGAGAACGTCAGGGTGGAGGGGATCGCGTTTCCCTTTCCGGAGTACCTCCGGAACATCATGAACCAGATCTTCAAGCGGTGGGCGCGCCCCGTGGGCGTACCACTGTCGGCCGAGGTGAGCTTCACCATCATGCGCGACGGGTCGGTGCGAAACATCAGGATCATCCGGTCCTCGCGAGTGTATGCCTTCGACCTCGAGGCCCAGGGGGCGGTGGAGCAGGCGGCCGCCGACCGGGCGTTCGGCCCGTTGCCCCGCGGGTGGGAGCCCGACGTTCTGAACGTGGCGTTCCTGTTCACGCCGAGGGCCCGATGAGGGCCGTGGTGCGCGGGGCGGTCTATCAGCTGGGGATGCTGGCGGCCGCGGCCGGCCTGCTGGCCCAGGACACGGTCCGGGTGGTGGGGCGGTACGATCCGTCGGTCCGGCCGGGGCTGATCGTGCTGCCGGCCGCTGGGCTGGATTCGGTGCAAGCCATTCTGGCACGCGACCTCGACTTCAGCGACCGGTTCGATGTGATCACCCTTCCGGACGGCGGCGGGCCAGCGGGCGACCGCGGGTCTCCGGGGATCAACTACGCATTGTACCGGACGTTACGCGCAAGCCTCGCGGTTGAATTGGTGAGCGCGGGTGGAAATGTGACGTTTCGATTGCACGATCTGGTGACGGAGTCGGTTCGAAACGAGACGACCGTGGCGGTCGACCCCTCGGGAACCGGCGAAGGTCGGATGGCGGTCCACCGGGTGGCCGACGACATCGTCCTCTGGGTGACGGGCCAGCCGGGGATCGCCGCTACCCGGATCCTGTTCGTCAACCGGGCGGATGGAAGGATCTACCGGGTCGACAGCGACGGCTGGGGGGTGATTCCGGTGACCCCGGCGAACATGCTGGTCGTCTCGCCGGCCTGGTCGCCGGACGGGTCGCGGGTGGCGTACACCCACCTCGGGGGTCAGAGCCCCGGCACCATCGTCCTCCAGTCCCTGGCGACGGGAACCAGGGTGGTGGTCCCGACGACCGAGCAGGGCCAGAACATCACCCCGTCGTTTTCGCCCGACGGACGGCGGCTGGTGTTCTCCAGAATCACCGAGCAGGCCTCCAACCTGTACTCGGTGAACGTGGCCGATCTCTGCTGCGCGGAGCGCCTTACAGCCACCCGGTTTGCGCAAAATCTGTCGCCCGCCTATTCTCCCGACGGGCGGCGGATCGTGTTCGTCTCCAACCGGTCCGGGGCGCCGCAGATCTACTCGATGGCGGCGGATGGCACGGATCAGGAGTTGCTGGTCCCGTTCGATTTCGGGGCCACCGGTGCCTCGTACGCGCCGGAGTGGTCGCCCGACGGGACGGCGGTGGTGTTCCACCGGGAGTTTGGGGGGAGCCCGCAGATCGTCACCTACGACCTCGCGAGCCGCCAGCTGAGACAGCGGACGTCGGACGGGCGCAACGAGGATCCGAGCTGGGCGCCGGACGGGCGCCATGTGGTGTTTGTCTCGAATCGGACCGGCCGGGGGCAGTTGCACGTCCTCGATCTCGAGACCGGCCGCGTCCGGCAGATCGTGACCCCTGGGGTCGCCAGGCTGCCCGCCTGGTCGCGCTCACTCACTCGTGGGAGATGACAGCGATGCACCTTCGAACCCTCGCCCTCGCCTTGGTGGTCCTGGCCGCGGCCTGCAGCAAGAAGCAGCCGGAAGCCACGCCCGACCCCATGCCGACCGGCACCGGGACCGGGACCGGGACGGCCACCCCGCCCCCGCCGCCGCCGCCGTCGAACGGCGACGCGGCAGCCCGGGAGCGGGAGAACCTCCTCCGGATCCTCCAGCAGCCAATTCACTTCGAGTACGACCGCGACGACATCCGGCCGGGCGACGCTGCCGTGCTGGACCAGAAGGCGGCGATCATGCTGGCCAATCCCGCGCTCCGGATCCGGATCGCGGGCCACGCCGACGAACGCGGGTCGGACGAGTACAACCTGGTGCTCGGGATGCGCCGGGCCACCAGCGCCAAGCGGTATCTGGAGGCCAAGGGAATCGACGGCTCCCGGATCGAGGTGATCTCGTTCGGTGAGGAACGCCCGGTGAATCCGGCGTCCAACGAGTCGGCCTGGGCCCAGAACCGCCGGGACGAGTTCGAAATCCTTTCAGGGGCGGATCGGCTGGTGTCGCCCAGATGATCCGGCCGGCGGGCTGGCTGCTGCCGGCGACCGCGATCCTGCTGGCCGGCTGCGCGACCAAGGGGACCGTCCGACGGGTCGAGACCCAGGTAGCCGTGCTCCGGGCCGAAACCGCCCGGCAGGATTCGGCTCGCGCGGCCGAGCTGGCCCGCATCATCCGGCTCCAGCAGCAGACCCTCGATTCCCTGGCGGTGGCCGGGCACAGCCTGCGCATGGTCGACGCGCGCCTGGGGAACGAGCTGATTGAGGTGCAGCGGCAGCTGCTGGCCATTCAGGAGCTGACCGGCCAGAGCCAGGCCCGGATCACCAGGCTTCAGGCCCAGCTGGAGACCCGGGCGGCGGCCGCCGAACTCCTGACTCCCCCGGCGGGCGACACCACCCGGCGGGCCGATTCGGTGGCGGGAACAGAACGACCGTCGCAGGCCGCGTCGGCCGACATGATGTATCAGGGGGCTCTGCAGCAGTTCCGGCGGGGCAGTCTAATCGTGGCGCGGCGGGCGTTCCTGGAGTTCCTGGACACCTATCCCAACCACCCGCTGGTGCCGGACGCCGTCTACTACGTGGGTGAGACCTACGAAACCACGGCGCCTGACTCGGCGGTGGCCCGGTTTCAGGAGGTGGCCACCCGGTTCCCCCAGTCGCGGCGGGCTCCCGCCGCCGTGTACAAGGTCGGGCTGATCGCCGAACGGCGGGGAGACGCCGCCCAGGCCCGGGCCGCCTACCAGCGCGTGATCGATCAGTATCCCCGGTCGGAGGAAGCGGACCTCGCCCGCGGCCGCCTGGCGAGTCTCAAGCCGTAGCAGGGCGCCCATGGCGCGATCATCCGGCGAGATGCCGTTCCTCGACCACCTCGAGGAACTCCGATCGCGAATTCTGAAGGCCGTCGCGGCCCTGGCCGTGGCGATCGGCCTGGGCATCTTCCTCGTCGAGCGATTCCAGCTGGTGAACGTGCTCAAGGCGCCGATTGCGCCGTTGCTGCCTGGCGGCCGGCTCGTGATCCAGAGTCCCACCGAGCCGATCATGATCGTGCTCAAACTGGGGTTCGTGGTGGGCCTGGTGCTGGCCTCTCCCGTCATCCTCTGGCAGGCCTGGGCCTTCCTCTCGCCGGCGCTGTACGCCAGGGAGAAGAAGGCGATCGTGCCGGCCCTGTTCGCCGGGCTGGTGCTGTTCCTTGCGGGGGCGGTGCTGAGCTTCGTGTTCATCGTCCCGCAGGCGCTCCGGGTCCTGCTCAGCTTCCAGTCTGGCGCCTTCGAGACACTGATCACGTTCGAGAAGTATTACGGGTTCGTGCTTCAGGTTGTGCTGGCCATGGGGCTCTCGGCCGAGTTGCCCCTGCTGATCATCATCCTGGCGGTCCTTGGAGTGGTCACGCCGCCCAGGCTCGCGCGGTTTCGCCGATACGCGGTGGTCCTGGCGTTCGCGGGCGGCGCGATTCTCTCGCCCGGGGGCGACGTCTTTTCGATGCTCCTGATGACGGCGCCGCTGATCGTGCTGTACGAGATCGGTTACCTTGGCGCCGTGATCGTCCACCGGCGGCGGCTCCGGGCGGCCGCGGCCGGTGGCGCGGTCCTCCTCCTCGGGCTGGCGCTTCCCGGGGAGGCGGCTGCCCAGCGACCAGCCGCCCCCCGGCCGATGGCGGCTCGGGCGGTGGCGGACACGGTGGCGGACACGCTGCGAAGCCGCGGGGTCGATACCGCCAGCGCCCGGCGGCTCGGTCTTCCCACCGCTCCGTCGATCTCGTTCCCCGCCGCGGATTCGATCCTCCAGGAGCTGCTGGAACGTCAGGGGTACGAGGTAACCCGGTACCGGGCCGACACCGCGGCGGTCCAGGCCGAGGCCCGGACCATGGAACTGCGGGGGCACGCGCTCGCCGAGCGGGCGGGGTCGACGCTCGAGGCCGGACGGATCTTCTACCGGGAGGGCGACTGCCGGTTCGAGGCGGAACGGGAACCGCGTCTGTTCCAGGAGGGCACGGTCGTTGTCGGCGAGGGAGTGAAGTACGATACCTGCGTGCAGCGGGGGCTGGTCCAGCAGGGGCTCACCAGTTTCCCGCAGCAAGGCGCCAACTGGCTGATCCGGGGCAACCTGGCGATGGATTCGGCCTCCAGCCGGATCTACGCCAGCGCGCGGGAGGTGACGAGCTGCGACCTGCCGGAGGCGCATTATCACTTCTCGGCGCGGGAGCTGAAATGGGTGTCGCAGGACGTGATGGTGGCGCGACCGGCCGTGCTGTACATCCGCGACGTGCCGATCGCCTGGATTCCCTTCATGTTCCAGGACGCCAAGCGGGGCCGCCGGTCGGGGATCCTGATTCCGGAGTTCGGGTTCAATGACATCGTCCGGCCCTCCCGCGGGTACAACCGGACGGTCAAGAACCTCGGCTATTACTGGGCGGTGAACGACAACGTGGATGTGCTGGCCCGCTTCGACTGGTTCGCCAACCGGTACGTGGAGTTCGGGGTGGAGGGTCAGTACCGGTGGATCGACCGGTTCATGCGCGGCGCCATCAGCTACTCCCGAAGCAGCCAGATCGGAGCGGGCGGTGGGAACAACAGCCGACTGGTCTGGAATCACAACCAGTCCCTTAATGCCACCACCAAGCTCAACTGGAGCTTCGACTACTCCACCAATACGGCCATCATCCGGAACAACTCGATCGATCCCCGACTGACGACCCAGGACATCCGGAGCGCCGGGACGTTCAGCAAGCAGTTCCGCT
This sequence comes from uncultured Gemmatimonas sp., assembly GCA_964521535.1. Classification (GTDB taxonomy): domain Bacteria; phylum Gemmatimonadota; class Gemmatimonadetes; order Gemmatimonadales; family GWC2-71-9; genus SHZU01. Next base: position 2,137 of record CAZFSA010000071.1, on the reverse strand, counting down.
GGGGCAACCTGAGTGTCGGGGCGACACGGAGCCAGAACGTGAATGACGGGAGTGGCCGGCAGACCGTCCCGACGGTGACCCTCTCGCCGAAGCCGATCGACGTCGGTTCGGCGCTCACCTGGTCGCCAGACCTCAATTTCTCGGTGGAGCAGGCCTTCAAGCAGCCATTGCCCGCGCTCCTGATTCCCGACCCGACCGGGGCCATCGACACCGTGAGGCTGACGGGATCAAGTCGGGCGGCGCGGTTCAGCATGAACACGCCGCTCCGGATCGGCGGATTCCAGTGGCAGAATTCGGTCACCTTCATCGACACCACCTCCACCGGCCAGCGCGAGGAAATCGTGCGGGTGCCGGACGAGTCGACGCCCGACCCGGACGATTCTGTCACGGTCCGCCAGGTCCGTCCCGGCGGGTATGGAAGCGGCTTCGACTGGCAGACCGGCATCAACCTGCCGATTCTGCTCCGCACGACGTGGAAGCTGACCCCGTCCGTTCAGATCACGAACACCACCGGCGGCAGCTTTGCCGTCCGCAGCGAGCGTACCGAGGGCCGCTGGGTGACCCAGGGCAAGCGGCTTCAGTTCGGCGTGAGTCTGGCGCCGACCTTCTACGGGTTCTTCGGCGGCATCGGGCCGCTCAGCCGGATCCGGCACACCGTGAGCCCGTCGCTGAGCTACGCCTATGCGCCGGCCGCCGCGGTGCCGCTGGAGTATGCCCGGGCCATCACCGCGCCGGGGCAGCCCCTCAGGCTCCGGAGCGATCCCACCCAGACGCTGTCCCTGACCCTGACCCAGAACTTCGAGGCCAAGACCAGACGCCCGGCCGGCGACACGACCGACGCCAAGGTTCGCAAGATCCGCCTGCTCAGCATCAACACCAGCGGCCTGAGCTACGACTTCGAACAGGCCAAGCGGCCGGGACGGACCGGCTGGACGACCTCGTCGATCACCAACAGTCTGCTCAGCGACCTCGTGCCCGGGTTCAACCTGTCGCTGTCGCACGACCTGTGGGAGGGAGTCGTCGGCACGGACTCGGCGAGGTTCAGTCCGTTTCTCTCGGGCGTCACGGCCAGCTTCTCGCTCTCGGAGGGGACCTTCGCCTCGATCGGCCGGCTGCTGGGTCTGGTGTCGGAGCAGCAGCCGGCGGCCCCCGCGGCAACGCCGGGTCCGGTGCAGGCGCCCTCGCCCTTCGGCCGGCCCGACGACCTCCGGCGGGGGAGCGCCTTCACGTCGAACCAGTTCTATGCCCGAGGCGCACGGGGCTTTAACGCCAGCGTCAACTACACGCTCACCCGGCAGCGGCCGACCGCCGCCAATCCGAGTCCGCCGACCCGGTCGAACATCGGGCTCAACACGGCGTTCGCGCCAACCCGGTTCTGGCAGGTGAACTGGACGACGCAATACAACGGGGCGGAGAAGCGGTTCGAGGCCCAGCAGATCAACCTGACGCGCGACCTGCACGACTGGCGCGCGACCTTCGCCTTTACGCGGTCGCCGAACGGGAACTTCGCCTTCTCCTTTCTGGTGACCCTGATCGATCTGCCCGACATCAGGTTCGACTACCGGCAGTCGACCATTACTCCGAGGTAACGGCGATGTCCGATGCTGACGGGCCGTTGACGTCACCCGTGGTGCTGGATGGCGCCAGCCTGACCCTGGAGGAGGTCGTGCGATTCGCGCGAACGCCGGATCTCCGGATCGAGCTCGACCCCGGTGCGGTCGCCCGGCTGGCCGCCTCCCGGCGGTTCATCGACGCCGCGATCGCGCGCGGGGAGGCTCTCTACGGCATCAACACCGGGTTCGGAAAGCTGGCGACCGTGAGGGTGGCGGACGATTCGCTCGACCAGCTCCAGGCGAACCTGATCCGGAGCCACGCCGCCGGTGTGGGCGATCCCCTGCCGGCGGAAGTGGTGCGGGCGATGATGCTGCTTCGGACCAATGTGCTGCTTCGTCCCACCAGCGGGGTCCGCCCCCGGCTGGTCGAGGCCCTGGCCGCGCTTGCCAACGCCGGCGTGGTGCCTGTGGTGCCGGAGCAGGGCAGCGTCGGGGCCAGCGGCGACCTCGCTCCGCTCAGCCATCTCGCGCTGGCGCTGATGGGGGAGGGCGAGGTGGTCACGCCGTCCGGGGGGCGCGAGCCG
>CAZFSA010000070.1:11937-22794 GCA_964521535.1 uncultured Gemmatimonas sp. | reverse complement strand
CTCCAGGGCGCGGCCGCGGGGACCAGCGCGGCCCTCTACGAGGCCGCCGACCTCGCGTGCGCCCGGAAGCTCTCGGCGGGCGGACCCGCCGCCCTCGCCCCGCTCAGGTTGGAGCTGGCCCGCCGGGCCGGCCTCGGGATGAGCGGCCTCGTCGCCGTGGGGATGTTGTTCCTGCTGGCCGGCCCGCTCCGTCAACCGATGGCCTCCCTGTGGGCGCCAGGCGATGCCTGGGCGGCGTTCCGCGCCCCGCTCTCCGTTTCGGCGGACCGGGCCGAGGTCGACCGGGGCGAGTCGGTCGTCCTGCTCGTTCGCGCCGTCGGGAGAGGCGAGGCGGTGCTGTGGACGAGGGGCAAAGGCGAGGGATGGCGGGCCGAGACGGTGGCGCTTGACTCCACCAGCCGCGCGGAGTACCGGACCGGGCCGCTGGAGGGCGATCTGTACGCCTTCGTGCGTGCCGGCGCCCGGACGTCCGACACCGTCATGGTCAGGGTCCGGCTCCCCGCGTTCCTGGGCAACCTTTCCCTGACCGCCCGGTATCCTGCCTATCTCGGCCTGGACGACGAAGCGCTGCCGGTTGGCGGCGACACCCTGCTGCTGCCGACCGGGACGCGACTCGACCTGACCGGCGAGGCGACGGCTCCCCTGGCGCGCGTCGTGGCAATCCTGGGTGGGGACACGACGGCCCTCGAGACTGCCGGCTCCCGATTCCAGGGCAGGCTGACCCCTCGGGCGTCGGGGGTTCTCGGCCTCGTGATCGCGACCGCCGACGGTGCTCCGCTCGGAAGCGATCCGGTCGCTGTGCCGATCGTGCTCGTTCCCGACCGGCCGCCGGAGGTGGAGCTGCCGGTTCCGGACGGTGACACCGTCGGGGTGCTGGGGAGCGAGGTGCCTCTGGTCATTCACGCCCGAGACGACCACGGACTGACCGGCCTGGCCGTCCGGGTCCGACGGCTGCCGCGGGCCGACTCCGCGGGCGTCGATGCGGTCGTCCCGCTCGGCCTGCCTCCGGGCACCGCCGATCGGGCGCTGATCTCCCCTCGTCTGGATCTGGCACCGCTCGCGCTCGAGCCAGGTGATACGGTGCTGGTGCGGGTGGAAGCGAGGGACAACTCGCCGACCCGGCAGGTCGGCTACTCACGGGTGGTGGTCCTGGTGGTGCCCACCGGCGCCGAGGCCAGAGCCGAGCAGCGGTCGGCGCGGGATGCGGTGGCCCGCCAGCTGGATTCGCTGGCGGCGGAGAGCCGGCGGCTTCAGCGCCAGACCGAGGATCTGAGTCGTCAGCGGGCCCCGAACAACCGCCAGGGCGAGCGGGGCGAGAACTCGCTCGGATTCGAGGACGCCCGACGCGCGGAGCAGGTGGCGCGTGACCAGCAGGAGCTGATCGAGGCGGCGGAGGAGGCGCGGGACCAGATCGAGGCGCTCGAGCGTGCCGCCGAACGGGCCGGGATCGCGGACTCGGCGTTTCAGGCCCGCCTGGAGGAGATCCGGGCGCAGCTGGACAAGGCTCTCACCGCCGAGCTGCGCAAGCGGCTCGAGGAGCTGAGGGAGGCGCTGAAGAACCTCGATCCGCAGACCACGCGCGAGGCGTTGCGTCAGCTGGCCCAGGCGCAGGAGCGGCTTCGGGAGGCGCTGGAGCGCACCAGAGAGCTGTTCCGTCGGGCGGCGGTCGAGGGCGAGCTCGCCAGTCTGGAGCAGGAGACCCGCGACCTGGTGGCCGAGCAGCAGGCGTGGAACCAGCAGGTTGCCGAGGCGGACCGCGAGCAGGCGGCACAGCAGGAGGAGGCGCTGGCTCAACGGACCGATTCGGTGGCGCAGGGACTCGATGCGGCTGCGCGGCAACTGGACAAGCGCGAGCGAAGCGAGGCGCTTCGCGAAACGGCCTCCCAGGCCCGCCAGGCCGCGGAACAGATGCGGGAGGCGGCGCAGTCGGCGCGGACAGGGCAGCCGCAGCGCGCCCGACAGCAGGGGCAGCAGGCGGCGGGGCAGCTGTCGCAGGCCCGGCAGCAGGTACAGCAGGAGCGTGAGGCACAGCAGGGGGAGTGGCGGCAGGAGGTCGTCGAGGCGCTGGACCGGGCCTTGGCCGAGACCGCTCGACTCACCCAGCGGCAGCTCGCGCTGAGCGGCGCGATCGGCCGGAGCGGCCGGACGGCGGAGGCGCGAGCCGAGCAGTCCGTGATCGAGGAGGGAGTGCAGAAGGTGCTGGCGCAGATTACCGAGGTGGGGGGGAAGAACGCGTTGATCTCGCCCCAGATCGGGGCCGCGCTGGTGCAGGCGCGGCTCCAGATGGCGCGGGCCCGGGAGGCGATTTCCTCCGCGGCAGTGAACTTGCGGGAGGCGACCGAGCAGGCGGGCGAGGCGGTGGACGCCCTGAATGTGGCCGCGTACCAGATGCTCCGCTCGCGCGACGACGTGGCCGGCGCCAGCTCGGCATCGGGGGTCGCCGAAGCGATCGAGCGATTGCAGCAGCTGGCCGGGCAGCAGGGAAGCCTGAGTCAGGAGGGCAACAACCTCCTCTCGATGCTGGGCATGCCCCAGTTTCAGCAGCAGCTCGCCGCCATGGCGCAGCGGCAGCGGGAGCTGGCGCAGGAGCTGGAACGGCTCCGGGCCCAGACCCAGGCCCCCGGCACCCGGGACCTGGCCGAGGAGGCCCGAGAGCTGGCCCGTCGGCTCGAGGCGGGCCGGCTGGATCGGGAAACGACCGAGCGGCAGGAGCGGCTGTTTCGCCGGATGCTGGATGCCGGGCGTACCCTTCAGGGGGAGGAAAAGGACGAGCAGAAGGAGCGGCAGAGCGAGACCGCCAGGGGCGATTCGGTCAGCATTCCCCCGCGGCTCAGGCGGCTGCTGGACCAGGAGGGTCGGATCCGCCTGCCCAGCTGGGAGGAGTTGCAGCGACTGAGCCCGGAAGAGCGGCGACTGGTGACCGACTATTTCCGGCGACTGACCGCCAGGGAGCCCCGGTGAGCCGCGGGGTCGGCGCAGCGCTGTGGGCGGCGGCGCTCGCGGTCCGGTTGGGGACCGGGACTGCGCCGTTGCCGGCCCAGGACGCGCCGACCCGGGCGTTCGAGCTTGAGCGCCGCGGCCGCCATGCCGAGGCCGCGCAGCTCTATCGCGAGATCCTGGCGGGGCGGCCGGCCGATGTTGGCGCGCTCCTCGGGCTGGAGCGGGCCCTGACGTCGCTCACCCGGCTCGGGGACATGACCCGGGAGACCGGCGCCGCCTTGGCGCTCGGCGAGCCGTCGGTGGCGCTGTTCGGGATCGCGGTCCGGGTCTACACGGCGGCCGGGATGGCCGACAGCGCGCGACGGGCGGTGGAGCGTTGGGCGGCGCTGGAGCCGGGGTCCGAAGGCCCGTATCAGGAATGGGGGGCGGCGGCGCTCGGGATGCGGGACCGGGCCCAGAGTCGGCTGGCGTATCAGCTCGGTCGTGAACGTCTTGGCCCCGGTGCCCTGGCCGGCGAGCTGGCGCAACTGGCGACGATCGAGGGTCGATACGAGGAGGCGGTGGCCGAGTGGATGCTCGCCATCGGCCGGGTGCCGGGGTATCGGGCGGCGGCCGTGTCGATGCTGGGCCAGCTGGGTCCGGCATCGCGTCCGGGGGTACTGCGGGCGCTGGACCAGCAGCGGGCGGCCGCCGCGGAACGGGTGGCAGCGGCCCTCACGATCCGGTGGGGGGACCCGGTGGGCGGGGTTCGCCGCCTCGAGCGCGCCTTGCCGGTGCTCCGGGATCAGGGCGTGGATGCGCTCCAGGAAGTGCTGGAGGAGCTTCGGGGGCAGCGGGGCCGCGAGGCGCTGATGGCCCGGGGGATTGGTCTGGAGCTACTCGGGGCGAGGGCACCGGGGCAGGCGGTGCGATTCTGGCTGGAGGCGGCACAGGCGTATGCCGACGCCGGAGACCAGCAGTCGGCCCGACGGATGTTGTCGAGGCTGGCCGGGGATCCATCGGCGTCTCCGTCGATGGCAGCCTCGGCGACATCGACGCTGATCGCGGTGCTGGTGGCCGAGGGCAAGCTGGAGGAGGCCGCGCGCGAGTTTGCGCGAAACCAGGGCAATCTGGCCGAGGAAGAACGGCAGGAGCTGGCCCGCCGGGTGGCCGAGGGGTGGATCAGGCTGGGGCAGCTGCGCCGGGCGGCGGAGATGGTTGCCGGCGACAGCACGGTCGAGGGACTGGCCATCCGGGGCCGGATCCGGCTGTTCCAGGGCGACTTGCGCGGGGCCTCGGAGCAGCTCCGTTACGCCGGTCCATTCGCGGGGGCCCGGGAGGCGGCGGTCTCACGGACGCTGATCCTGTCGCTGCTGCAGGTGATCGAGGCCGACAGCCTGCCCGAGCTGGGCGCCGCCCTGCTGGCAGTGGAGCGGGGCGACAGCACGGCGGGTGCCGCCGGGCTGGAGCAGGTTGGGGCAGGGCTGCCGGCGGACAAGGGGGGCGCTGAAGTCCTGCTGCTGGCCGGCCTGGTGGAGGCTGGCCGCGGGAGCCGGCCCGCCGCCGAAGCGCTGTATCGCCGGGTGGCCGCGTTCGGCGTTCCGGCCAGCGCGGCCCAGGCCGAGCTGGAGCTGGCCCGGCTGCTGCTCCACCGAAGCGACCGGCCGACCGCCATCGAATTGCTGGAGCATCTGCTGATCACCTATCCCGGCAGCGCGGTGGCGCCGCAGGCGCGCCGCCTGCTCGACGAGGCCCGGGGTGCGGTGCCCCCGACCCCGACCGAGCGAGGGGAGCGGTAAGCCGTGAGGCGGCGGACCTTCCTCGAGACCGGCGCGGCGATGGCTGCGGCGGCGATCCTGCCGCGGTGGCGTCGAGCCGACTACTTCCTGGTGCCGATGGACGAACGCCAGGCCGACCACCTCAAGGCGTACGGTCTGGCGTTCCGGGTGCTGGAGCGCGGCGGGAAGGCGGAGTGGCTGCTCAACTACCGGAGCGGCTCCTTTCTGCTTCCGGGGGACGGCGGAACCCAGCGCGACGCGGTGCTTGCCGGGGTGACGATCGTGCCGGTGGACGAGGCGACGGTGCTGGGCATTCGGGGGGAGATCCGCGACTCCAACATGGACGCGGTGCCGCTCGAGAAGGCGCCGAAGGTGGCGGTGTACGCCCCGCCGAACGCGGCCCCCTGGGACGACGCCGTCACCATGGCCCTCCAGTACGCCGGGATCACCTTCACCAAGGTCTGGGACGAGGAAGTGCTGGGCGAGGGGCTTCGGACGTTCGACTGGCTGCACCTGCACCACGAGGACTTCACCGGGCAGTACTCGAAGTTCTTCCTGAACTACAGTGGAGCGCCGTGGCTCCTCGAGATGGTGGACCGGAACGAGCGGATGGCCCGCAAGCTCGGGATTCGGAACGTCCCGGCGCTCAAGCGGGCGGTAGCGCAGGGGATCCAGCAGTTCGTCGAGCGCGGAGGCTTTCTGTTCGCGATGTGCACGGCCACCGAAACCATCGATCTGGCGCTGGCGAGCGAGGGGGTGGACATCGCCGCCAGCTTCGCCGATGGAACCCCCATGGATCCGAATGCGTCGGCCAGGATGGCGTGGGATCGCGCGTTCGCCTTCCAGGGAGCCCGGCTGGAGCAGAGTCCCTCGCTGGCCGTCTTCTCCGATATCGATGGCCACCAGGTGAATTCGCCGGATCGACGGCAGCCACTTGGCACCTTCAAGCTCTTCGACTTCAGCGCCAAGATCGATCCCGTCGCGACGATGCTGGTGCAGAACCACCGGCAGGTGATTCCGGACTTCTACGGGCTGACGACGTCGTTCGTCAAGAGCCGCCTCAAGCCGGCGGTGACAGTGCTGGCGGACGAGTCCGGCGCCAACTGGGCCAAGTACATCCACGGCGCGCGGGGCCAGGGAACCTGGACCTTCTTCGGTGGTCACGATCCGGAGGACCCGCAGCACCAGATCGGCGATGCGCCGACCGACCTGTCGGTGCACCCCCATTCGCCCGGCTACCGGCTGATCCTCAACAACGTCCTCTTCCCCGCGGCCAAGAAGAAGGAGCTGAAGACGTAAGCGGCATGGAACCCCAGGATCGCCTCGCGCCGGCGGCCCGGGCCCACCTCGCCGCGGAGATCGCGCGGGCCGGCGGCCGGGAGGTCTGCTTCGTGGCCACGCTCGAGGCGGGGGTCGTGGTGGCGGTCCGGCCGGTGGCCCGGGGTACGGCCGACTCGGTGCTGGCGCTGCCGGGGGTGGCCCGCCGGGGCGAGATGGTCATCCACAATCACCCCGACGGCCCCCTGGAGCCATCGCACGCCGATCTGGACGTGGCGGCGCGGCTGCATGACGGCGGGGTCGGGTTCGGGATCATCGACAATGCGGCCACCGAGCTGTTCGTGGTGGTGGAGGTGCCCAGCGCCCGGCCCGAAGTGCGGCTGGACCCGTTTCGGGTCATCGATTGCCTGGGTCAACACGGCCCCGTGGCCCGCGCCCTTGGCGGGTACGAGGACCGGCCAAGCCAGCGAGACATGGCCGCCCACATTGCCGACGCCTACAACGACGGCGGCGTGCTCCTCCTCGAGGGGGGGACCGGCGTGGGCAAGTCGTTCGCCTACCTGGTGCCGGCGCTGCTGTGGGCGCGGGCCAACGACGAGCGCACCGTGGTCTCCACCAACACCATCAACCTGCAGGAACAACTGGTCGCCCGCGACCTGCCGCTCCTCCGCGACGCCCTCGGCGACGGGACCTGGACCCCCACCTACGCCCTCCTGAAAGGGTGGCGGAACTACCTCTGTCTGGCCCGGCTCGACGGGGCGATGGCGAGTCAGCAGTCGCTGCTCGAGCCGAGCAAGGTGGAGGAACTGCTCGACCTGGCCGGGTGGGCCGCTCGAACCGGGGACGGCACCCTGGGCGATCTGGCGACGCCGCCGAGTCCGGAGGTCTGGGACGAGGTCGCGGCCGAGCCCGACCTCTGCCCGAGGCTAAAGTGCCCCCACTTCGACCGCTGCTTCCTGTTTCGGGCCCGACGCCGCGCGGCGGAGGCGGATGTGGTGGTGGTGAACCACCACCTCCTGGCGGCGGATCTGGCCGTGCGGCAGGTCTCGGACAACTGGGACGAGGCCGCGGTGCTGCCCCCGTACCGGCGTCTGGTGCTCGACGAAGCCCATCACCTGGAGGACGTCGCGGCCGCGCATCTCGGACGGCAGGTCACCAGCGCGGGCGTCCGTCGGACGTTAGGCCGCCTGGAGCGGAACGGTCGGGGCCTGATTCCGACCCTCGCCCGCGAGCTCGCTGGCGGGGGCGACGTCCTGGCCCGGGCCAGCCTGGAGCTGGTTCGGGCCGTGCTCCTCCCTGCAGTCGCGGAGGCGCGGGGCCTGGCCGAGGTCGTGTTTGCGAGGCTGCTGGACCGGCTCACCGGCGCCGGATCGCCATTCAGACTCACGGACGACTTCGCGGCGGACCCGATCTGGGAGGAAGGCCTGGATCGGGAGCTGGAGGCCCTGCTGGCGGCGTTCCGGCGCCTGACCGAGACGTTGGACACGGTGGTGGACCGGATCAGCGAGGGGGAGCTGAACGAGCGCCGGATTCAGGTGATTCAGGAGGCGCGGGCCGTGCTGCGGCGGCTGGAGTCGGCCGCGGATGCGCTCAACCACACCCTCCGTCCGGTGGGCGGTGGCGCGCCCGTCGTTCGGTGGCTGGAACGCACCGGCGCCAAGGGGATGACGGTGTCGCTGGCCGCGGTGCCGCTCGACCTGGCGCCCGTGCTTCGGGACCTGGTGTTCGACCGGGCCCGCACCGTGGTGCTCACCAGTGCGACGCTGGCCGCGGGAGGCGACTTTACGTTCCTGGAATCGCGGCTGGGACTGGATCGCCCCCCCTCCCCGGTCACGGTACGGGAGATCCTTGCGTCGCCCTTCGACTACGCCGGGCAGTGTCTCTTCGGCATCCCCGCGGACGCGCCTGATCCCCGGGAGGACGAGGCGGGTCACGACGACGCTGTGGTCCAGGCGATTCGGGACCTCGTGTACGCCGCTGACGGCGGCGTCTTCGCCCTCTTCACCAGCCATGCTGCGCTCCGCCGGGCGGCAGGGCGGCTCCGGGGGTCGGTGGCGTCGCGGTGGCCGCTGCTGGTCCAGGGCGAGGGCAGCCGCGACGCGCTGCTCCGACGATTCCGTGAGGCGGGGAACGCCGTGCTCCTCGGGACCGACTCCTTCTGGGAGGGCGTCGATGTCCCGGGCCGGGCGCTCCGGGCCCTGGTTCTCTCCAAGCTACCTTTCAAGGTGCCGGGCGAGCCGCTGACCGCCGCCCGGCTGGAGCGGCTGGCCGAGCAGGGCCAGGACGGGTTCTTCTCCTACCTGCTGCCGCATGCCGCGCTGAAGGTGAAGCAGGGGTTCGGGCGGTTGATCCGGAGCCGCCAGGACGTGGGCGTGGTGGTTCTGATGGACCGGCGGGTGCTGGCCCGGCGGTACGGACCGTTGATTCTTGAGGGTCTCCCGCCGGCCGATAGGGTTACGGGGACCTGGCCGGAGATCCGGAGCAAGTGTGAGGACTTCTTCGCCCGGTTCGGAATCGGGGCGGAGGTTTGAGCCGAACGGGGCCGCCATGACGATGGAGCGTCCGACCAAGATCGTGTGTGTGGGCAAGAACTATCGGGACCACGCCCGCGAGATGGGTGGCGAGGTGCCGCCGGAGCCGCTGCTGTTCCTCAAGCCGCCCAGCGCGATGATCGGCCCGGGAGAGGCCATCGTGCTGCCCCGCCTGTCGGATCACGTGGAGCACGAGGCCGAGATCGCCGTGGTGGTGGGGACCCGCCTCAGGCGGGTCTCGGTGGAGGAGGCGATGGGGGGCGTGGCCGGCTTCACGTGTCTCAACGACGTTACCGCCCGGGACTGGCAGAAGCGGGAGTCGCAGTGGGCCCGGGCCAAGGGGTTCGACACCTTCTGTCCGGTGGGCCCCACGGTGGTTGGTGGACTGGACTGGCGTTCGCTGGAGGTCATCGGGCGGGTGAACGGGACAGTCCGCCAGCGGGGGCGCGCCGTCGACATGGCGTACGGCATCCCCTTCCTCCTCTCGCACATCAGCCAGGTGATGACCCTCGAGCCCGGCGATCTGGTGGCGACCGGAACCCCGGCCGGAGTGGGACGCCTCGAGCCCGGCGACCTGGTGGAAGTCGAGGTGTCTGGCGTCGGAGTCCTGCGCAACCCCGTAGTCGGGGAGGGATCGTGACCGGAGCCGAGCCCGTGACCCGGCTGAGCCAGCGGCTGTTGGCCCTTCCCGGCTATCCGCTGGCCGAGGTTCCGGCCATCAAACGACGGCTGCTCGCCGCCGGCGTGGACGTGATCGACCTGGGGGCGGGGGACAACGATACCCCACCGCCGGAGCCGGTCATCGCGGCCCTGACGGCCGCGCTCGCCGACCCGGCGATGAGCAAGTACGGGTTTCAGCAGGGCTTGCCGGAGTTCCGGCGCGCGGCGCGGGACTACGTCGAACGGCGCTTCGGCCACCGCTTCGATTCCGCCACCGAGGTGCTGCCGTTGATCGGGTCGAAGGAGGGATTGGCGCACCTGCCGCTGGCCTTCGTGAACCCGGGTGAGGTGGTGGTTCTGCCGGAACCCGGATATCAGGCCTATCGTGGCGGGGCGCAGCTCTCGGGCGCCGAGCCGTGGGTGTATCCGCTGCGGGCGGAGGAAGGGTTCCTTCTCGAGCTCGGGCGAGTGCCCAGGGCGGTGCTGGACCGGACCCGACTGGTGTTTGCCAACTACCCCAACAATCCGACCGCCGCGGTGGCCGATCCGGAATACCTCGCCCGGCTGGTGGCCGCCTGCCGGGCCCGGGGGATCGTGCTGGCCTACGACAACGCCTACGCGGATCTCACGTTCGACGGCTATCGGGCGCCCAGCATCTTCGACGTGCCGGGCGCCCGGGACGTGGCGCTGGAATTCTTCTCGCTCTCGAAGTCGTTCTCGATGACGGGTTGGCGGCTCGGGTTCGCCGTGGGACGGGCGGAGTTGATCGAGGGGCTGACGAGGGTCAAGACCTACCTGGACACCGGTCCGTTCCTGGCGGTGCAGCGCGCAGGCGCGGTGGCGCTGGATCGGGCCGAGGAGCTGGTGGAGCCGATCCGGCGCGAACTGGCCCGGCGGCGGGACGCCGCGGTGGCGGCGCTTCGGATCGAGGGCTTCCGCGTGACAGCGCCGAAGGCAGCGATGTACCTCTGGATACCCCTGGACCCGGATGCCCCCTCGGGTGAGTTCGCCCGGAGGGCGCTCGCGGAGGAGGGGGTCGTCGTGCTGCCCGGCGCCGGATTCGGTCCGGCGGGTGAGGGGTTCATCCGGATCGCGCTGGTGGCCGGGCCCGAGCGGCTCCGCGAGGCCGCGGGGCGGCTGGGACGGGCGCGGCGGAGTGTGGAGGGACGAGTCCTGGGTGCGAGGGCCTGAGGTTACTCCGTCCCGGGAGCGCCGCTGGTCGTGGGTAGCGGTGCTGGTGAGCCTTGCGGTGCACGTGGGGCTCGTGTTCGTGCGCGTGGGTCCCTGGCTCCCGCCGACGCCGTCCCGGCCGAGTCAGGTGATCCTGATCCCGCTCGGTACGGAGGGACAGCGCGCCGTCGATGTCCGGTTCGAGGAACTCTCTGGCGGGGGAGCCCGCCGACCGAGCCGGACGTCCGGGATTTCAACCCTGCCGGAGCAGGTGACCGGCCCGCCGGACCAGCCTGAGCTGGCCGATACGGCGTTGGTCGTGGCCCGACCGGAGGAGCCCGACACGGGCACGGTGCCGCCGGGGCCGGGCGTGCGTCGGGGCGTGGCCCGCCTGAGCCCGGCGCTGGGCGAGGGCAAGCTGTGGGTCCGGCCGCTGCCCCTTCCGCCGCGGGAACTGGCCCGGGCGGTCACTCGCTCGCATGTCGAGCTGGTGGACAGCGCCGTCACCGCGATCGTACAGG
>CAZFSA010000070.1:0-11927 GCA_964521535.1 uncultured Gemmatimonas sp. | reverse complement strand
ATATCGACTCGGTGCTGAATGCGGAGCCGAGCGGCGCCCCGGTGCCCCGATGGGTCACCCAGATCGGCAGCCAGCAGATCGGGGTGGACGCCCAGTGGATCTACCTGGGGCCGATCAAGATCCCGACGGCGCTGGTCGCGGCGTTCCTGCCCCTGAATCTGGGAGCGGCCGAAGCCACCGACTACACCCGCTTCCGACAGCTCAACCAGATGCGGGAGGATGTGGCCCGCGCGTCGCAGCGGGCCCAGACCATGGAGGACTTCAAGCGGGCAATCCGGGAACTTCGGGCTCAGCGGGAGCGGGAGCGAGAGTTCGAGAAGAACCAGCGGACCCCGCCACCGGCACGGCCGGACACGACGAAACCGAAGCCGGACATTCCATGAAGCTCCTCGACCGAGACGAAACCATACTGGTGGTGGTTGGCGCGGCCGGCGCCGGCCGGGAGCGCGACCGGCTGGTGGCCGGGTCGCTCAAGGTGGAGATCGACCGGCGGGGGGAGGGGCTCACCTACCGTCGCGCCGTGGTCGTCGCGGACGAGTCGTACCTTGGCCGCCCCGAGCTCCACCGGCATCCCACCATCGCCATCGGGGGCCCGGGGGTGAACGCCGTGTCGCAGTACTATGCGGCCGAGCTTCCCACGGTGTGGCAAGACGAGGAGCGCAGCTTCGTGCAGGCGGAACTGGACGGAGAGAGCAAGCGGATCGTGCTCTGGGGCATGGACGCCGGCGCCACCGAACAGGCGGTGGAGGTCTTCGTGAGCCGCGGCTTCCTGGCCTTGCTGCTGGAGCGGATCTGGCGGGTGCGCTCGGACCCGGTGATGTAGGCCGCGATCACCAGGCGGGCCAGGCATCACTGCAGGCCCGGAGCCGCCGGAGACTCTCCTCACGGCCCACCACCGCCAGCAGTTCGTTGACCGGCTCGGAGACGGTCGTGCCGGTCAGCGCGACGCGGATCGGCTGCATCGCATCACCCAGCTTGACCCCGTCGGCCTCGGCCCGGGCGGTGATCGCGTCGAGGATCCGGTCCGCCGACCAGTCGGACGAGGGCAGCGGCTCGAGCGCGCCCAGGGCCCGCTGGAGACTCGCCCCGAACGCCGGGCCCATCTTCCGCGCCAGCGCCCTTGCCTTCTCGTCCGGCACCACTCGCCTGCCGTCCAGTCGGACCGCCACCCGCTCGGCGAGCTGGACCAGGGTCCGGGCCCGGCTCTGGACCGCCGCGATCACCGGAACCAGGTCGCGCCCAGCGGGGTCCACGCCCAGGGCCCCGAGTCGCCGCCGGACGTCGTCGACCAGCGAGGCCGGGTCAAGCGTCGAGAGGTACTGCCCGTTCATCCACTCCAGCTTGGTCACGTCGAACACTGCGGGCTTCTTCTGAATCGCCTCCAGCGAAAAGGCCGCAATCAGGTCCGCCTCGGCGAGGATCTCGCGATCGTCGCCGGGCGACCAGCCCAGCAGCGCGAGAAAGTTGCGCATCGCCGCCGGCAGGATTCCCAGCTGCTCGTAGTCGCCCACCGCCGTGGCGCCGTGGCGCTTCGAAAGCTTCTTCCCGTCGGGGCCGAGGATCATCGGCACATGGGCGAAGACGGGGAGGGGCGCCGCCAGCGCCCGGTAGAGGGCGATCTGTTTGGGGGTGTTGGAGATGTGGTCGTCGCCCCGGATGACGTGGGTGATTCCCATCGCGATGTCGTCCGACACCACCGCCAGATTGTAGATCGGGGTGCCGGTGCTCCGGAGCACGACGAAATCGTCGAGGTCCCGACCCTGGAAAGCGATCGGGCCATGGACCGCATCGTTCCAGGCGATCTCGGCGTCGGGCATGAGGAACCGGATCGCGTAGGGCTCGCCCCGCTCGAGCCGGAACGCGACCTGATCCTGAGGGAGACGGTAGCAGCGCCGGTCGTACCGGAATCCGTCACCCCCGGCCTGTTGCCGGGCCGCTTCCAGGTCGGCCGGGGTGCAGAAACACCGGTAGGCGCTTCCCTCGGCCAGCAGCCGCTCGGCGTCGCGCCGGTGGCGCTCGACGTCGGCGCCCTGGAAGTACGGTCCCTCGTCCCACGGGATGCCGAGCCACCGAAGGCCGTCCAGGATCACCCGGGTGTGCTCCTCGGTACTCCGGGCCTGGTCGGTATCCTCGATCCGGAGCACGAACGTGCCTCCGGTCTTGCGGGCGTACAGCCAGTTGAAGAGCGCCGTGCGCGCACCGCCCACATGCAGGTACCCGGTCGGGGACGGTGCGAAGCGGACTCGGGGCAGGGTCATCGGCTCGGGCGGGCCCTCCTTCGGCCGGGTCCCAACAGAACGGGGCCCCTCGCTGGATGCGGAGGCCCCGAAGCCGGCGCCGGCGCCGGCCTGTCCGGAGGACGGAGTGGGAGGGATTCGAACCCTCGATAGGAGCTTTCACCCCTATAACGGTTTAGCAAACCGCCGCCTTCAGCCTCTCGGCCACCACTCCACGGGGGACGGAAGTTGAGGGGAGGTTGGAGGCTTCCGCAAGGTGCCGGCTGAGGTGGCCCGGCCGAGCCAGGAATCAGCAATCCACAACCTGTTCGTTAGTTTTCGACACCAATCCAGGGGGCCACGACACTGAACGATGCAAGGACTTGATGGAGAATGGATTAGCGAGCCGGGGTGATCTGTGGATGTGGGACCTGTCCGAATTCTTCGGTTCTCCACCCGTGTGGGTTCCACCCACAGGCCGTGCCCGGCTTGCCGGGGTTCACGAACTGGAGGTCCTCGGCGCCGATGCTCGCCGTTTCCGCTGGCGGGACGACTTGCCGGCGCGGGACCTGGGCCAATCGGCTTGAGCGGGATGCCGCGTGGGAGCCACACTGTGGCTCCCACGCGGCGGGACGGCGGGCGTCTATCCGGCGTGGTGGGATCCGCTCCAGGACTCCCAGGTGAGCTGGCAGCGGTCAACGAAGTAGTCCGCCGGGTGGCCCTCGCGGTCGAGCAGATGGTGCAGCATCTCGTGGCGAACGACCATTTCGTGGTCGCGGAAGCGCCCCGCGACGATGATGCGGGCGACGCCGCCGTTCTTCTCCCACATTCCGACCTTCGGTCCGGCGGCGGTCGCGAAGGTTTCAACCTCCGGCACCACATACCATTGGATGTCGGCCAGGCGGCCCCGGAGACCCGAGCAGGCCATGGTGCGGTCGAACCAGACCCGGTACTCGGCCGGTGCAATCATCGGCAGGGCCCCTGGGGGCAGCGCCTCGTTCGTCGGCGCGAACGAGGAGCAGCCGGCGACGGCGAGCAACGCGAGGACGGGAAGCCGGACTTGCATGGGCGGTGCAGGTCGGGTGTCGGCGGCGCGCAACGATCCGCGGCCTGGCGGACCGTCGAGGTTTGCGACTGTCGAAGAAGCGAACTGTGTGCCACGCTGGCCCCGGGGCCCCCGGCGTCGGTAAGCTTAGGCCGGTCGCGCCGGAGGGCCACCGATGGGGCAGCTCGACATCCTTCCCGACACCGATGACGAGGCCCCGCGGCGCCGCTTCGCGAGGGCGGTCCTCGACGACCTGGTGGCGCTGGAGCGGATGCTCGGGGCGGGGATGTTCGAGAGCGGCGTCCGGCGGATCGGCGCCGAACAGGAGCTCTTTCTCATCGACCCGGCGGGGCGTCCGCTCCCGGCGGCGCTACCCCTGCTGGATCGCCTGGCCGACCCCCGATTCACCACCGAGATCGCGCAGTTCAACCTGGAGTACAACGTGGGCCCGCAGGTCTTCGGTGCCGGTTGCCTGGTGGCGCTGGAGCGGGACCTGGCGGATGCCGTGGAACGGGCGCGTTCGGCTGCGGCTCTCGTCGGCGGGGATCTTCTCCTGGTCGGCACCCTGCCTTCGATTGAGCTCACCGATCTGACGCTGGACCGGATGACGCCATTGCCCCGGTATCGGGAGCTCAACCGCGCCGTGATGCGGGCTGCAGGCGGCGAGGTCCGGACCCTGATCGCCGGGGCCGACGAGCTCCAGGTGGTCCACGACAACGTGATGCTGGAGGCCTGCAACACCAGCTTCCAGATCCATTGGCAGACCGGAGCCGACGAATTTCCGGTGCTGTACAACCTGGCGCAGCTGGTGGCCGGCCCGGTGCTGGCCGCGGCGGTGAACTCGCCCCTGTTGCTGCAACGGCGGCTCTGGCACGAGACCCGGATCGCGCTCTTCCAGCAGAGTCTCGACTTTCGGAGCGTGTCGGGCCGCCAGCGAGACACCTGGCAACGGGTCTCGTTCGGGTCCGACTGGGTGCAGGAGTCGGTGTTGGAGATCTACCGTGACCAGGTGGCGCGCCATGGTGTGCTGCTCATGGGGGAGACCGAGTCGTCGACCGCGGCGCTGGACCGGGGAGAGGTTCCCGCCCTTCGGGCGCTCTGCCTGCACAACGGGAGCGTGTACCGGTGGAACCGGGTCTGCTATGGGGTCACCGAGGGGCGTCCTCATCTCCGGATCGAGCACCGCCCGCTGCCGGCCGGTCCCACGGTGCTGGACGAAGTCGCCAACGCCGCGCTGTTCTTCGGTCTCCTGGCGGGCCTGGCGCGACGGTACGGGGATCCCCGGCGGGAGTTCGGGTTTGCCGACGTCAAGGCCAACTTCATCGCGGCCGCCCGCTATGGGCTCGGGTCGTCGATGCGCTGGGGCGGGCAGGGCGCGGTGCCGGCGCGGGCGCTCCTGCTCGAGGAGCTGCTCCCGGTGGCGCGGGCTGGACTCGCTGCGGCCGGCATCCCGGCGTCCGAGGCGGGCCGCTACCTCGACGTGGTGGAGGAGCGGGTGCGGATCGGCCGGACGGGAGCGCAGTGGCAGCTCGACCTCTACGACCGGACCGATCCGCGCTTGAGCCGGGTGGTGCGGTCTCAGGCGGTGGTGCGGGCAATGCTGGCGCAGGAGCGGTCCGGGGATCCGGTGGCGCGGTGGCCGTTGCCCGACGCGCCGGTGGGCCGGGGTGCCGCCGCGCAGGCCCGAACGGTGGGGCAGGTGATGTCCACCGATCTGTTCACCATGCGTCCCGACGACCTCGTGGATGTGGCCGCCGCCGTGATGGACTGGAAGCACGTCCGCCACGTCCCGGTCGAGGACGACGACGGGCGGCTGGTGGGGCTCCTGTCCTATCGGGCGCTGCTTCGGGGGATCGCCGCCGGCGGGGGGCCGCCCGCCGCGCCGCAACCGGTCCGGGCGCTGATGGACGCGGATCCGGTCACCATCGACCCGGAGGCGTCGTGCGCCGAGGCGATTGCCCTGCTGCGGGATCGGCGGGTGAGTTGCCTGCTGGTGGTTCACCGGGGCCGGCTCGTGGGGATCGCGAGCGAGCGCGACTTCCTGGGCGTGGCCTACGACCTGCTCGTGGGGGAGGGCGGCAGCGGGTAGATCAGAGCGGCGTGGGTGAGATTCGAACTCACGGTACCCTTGTGGGGTACGCCGGTTTTCAAGACCGGTGCATTCAACCGCTCTGCCACCACGCCGGGCAGAGAAACCTAATCAGTCCGGTCCCGGGGACAGCCGGCGGGCGGAATCGGCGGGGATCAGGCTCCGGGCCACCGCGCCGGCGATCGAATCGGCCACGGCGGCCTGCGCCGAGTCGCCCTGCTGCCGCAAGGTGGCGGCCACCCCCGCGTGGATCACGGCGTACAGCTCCAGGATCGACCGCGAGGGATCGTCGACCCACCCCCGTGGCCTGGGCCGGGCGATGCTCTCCGTCCGGTACGCGGCGAGTAGCGCCCGGGTCCGGTCGAGGTCCATCCACCCCATGCCGGCGCTCATCACCACGGGCGGCGAGGCAGTGACCGGCTCCGGGTGGAGCTTCCGGACGAACCCCTGCGACACCAGGTAGGGGGTGAGCCCGAAGGTCTGGTCCGGGTAGGTCCCCACGCTCCAACTGAAGTAGATCGGGCGCCGGCCGACGTTGTCCCGGATGATCAGCAGGGTGGCCAGATCCTTCCGGTCGAGCAGGTTGTTGCCGAAGTGGATCTCCACGCCCCCGAAACGGAGCGCCCCTTCGGGCGCGCGCATCAGCTCCGGCAGGCTGTCGACCGCCTCGACGGCCAGATTGAAGATCGGGGTTTCGGGACGAATCCAGGCCCGGGCGGCGGCGCTGTCGCCCAGGGCCTGGCGGGCGGCATCGCTCCCCGGCCTCCAGAGGTCGAGGGAGCGGGCCGGGTCGAACGGTGGCACCTCACGGCGTCGCAGCTGTCGCAGGTGCCATTCGGTGTTCATCAGCGACATGTTGGCCACGGTCACGTCGGGCCGGATCCCCTCGACCTCCTGCGCGTACCAGAGGGGGAAGGTGTCGTTGTCCCCGGCGGTGATCAGGATGCCGTAGGGCTCCACCGACTCCAGCAGGTCGCGGGCGAAGTCGCGGGCGGCGAACTCGTGGGCCCGGCTGGCGGTGACCCGGTTGCCGAGCAGCGGGATCAACGCCACCAGCGCCACCGGGAGGCCCGCGAGCCAGCGGCGTCCATCGGGCCGCCGCGGCTCCAGGAAGTCGGCCACGGCCCGGATCACGGCCCCGAGTCCCAGCGCCACGAGGGTACCGAAGAAGGCGAACGAGCAGAGGAAGAAGTAGTCCCGTTCGCGGACTTCGCGCATGGCGGTCGTGATGTCGGCCCGGTGCGGGTAGATCGAGTAGCCGTACTTGAAGTTGAGGTAGAAGACGAGGGCGAAGGTCAGGGTGAAGAGCATGGCCCCGGCCGCGAGCCCGGCCCGGCGGTCGCGACGGAACAGATCGACCAGGCCGGCCAGGCCCAGCACCGTAAAGAGCGCGGTGGCGACCCGGGCGAAGCCGCCCCAGTCCCGGGCGAACTGCCAGCTGAAGTACTGCCAGTACATGTGGAGCTGGGCCAGCGGCTCGGCCTGCCGCTCGAGCACCGAGGGTTTGCCGTACTGCACCCGGCCGAGGACATCGTTCAGGGCCTGGCACCGGAGGGTGATGGCCTCGAGGATCGAGCGACAAACCGGCTCGCCCTCGTTGATCGGAGGGAACTGGGCGGCGCGGATCGGCAGGAAGAGGTAGTTGGGCGTCAGGCCCACCACCACGGCCCCGACGATCCCGGCCAGCACCGCCGGCCGGGTCAGCACCCGCCAGTCGGTATAGAGTACGTAGACGATCACCGCTGGCGCCGCGAGCACGCCCATCATGTGGTTGGTGGAGGTGAGCGCGAGCAGGTACGCGATCAGGATCAGCCAGCGGTCCCGGTGCGATCCCGGGGCATCGTCGCCCCAGTGGACCGCAAGCCAGGTGACCAGCGCCATGAAGAGGAGCGAGACGGTGTAGACCTTCTCGTTGACGGTGCTCTGGTTCCAGACCGTCCACATGGTGGCGCCCACCAGCACGCCTGCGAACGCCGCGACCAGGCGTGGCAGCCGGGCCGGGACGATGGCCTGAAGCCAGCGTTCGGCGACCAGGAACCAGAGGCCGGCCGCGCCCGCGCCGGTGAGAGCCGCGAACAGATTGATCTTGACCGCGTAGTCCACCGGCAGGGGCAGCAGGCCGAAGACGTGGGCCAGGAGCACGAACAGCGGGTTCCCGGGCGGGTGCGGGATCCCCAGCACCCGGGCAGCGGCGATGTACTCCGAGGTATCCCAGAACGCGGTCGTGGGAGCCAGCGTCAGGAAGTACACCACAAACACCGTCAGGGCGGTGGCCAGCGCGAGGCCATAGGGCGGCCGCCCGGCACCGGTCGCCGGCAGAGGGGTGGCCATGGCTAGTGCCGAAAGCTCCGCTTGCCGGTGATCACCATCGCGACCTGCAGCCGGTCCGCGGCCGCGACGACCTCGTCGTCACGGATCGAGCCGCCCGGCTGGATCACCGCGGTGATACCCGCCCGCGCGGCTTCCTCGACGCTGTCGGGGAAGGGGAAGAACCCGTCGGAGGCCATCACGGCGCCGGCGGTCGGATGGCGCTGCTGGCCGGCCTTGTGGATCGCCAGGAACACCGCGTCCACCCGGCTCATCTGGCCGGCGCCGATGCCGATTGCCTGTTCCGCCCGGGCCAGGACGATGGCGTTCGACTTGACCGCCGCGACGGCCGCCCACGCGAATCGGAGGTCGTTCCACTCCTCCGGCGAGGGCCGGCGGGCGGTCGGCACCGCCCAGTCCGCCTCGCCGGGATCGAACACGAACCGGTCCTGCACCAGGAAGCCGCCCCGGACCCGCTTCCAGTCGAGGGCGGCCGTGGGCTCGCCGATCGGGAGTTCGACCACCCGGAGGTTCTTCCGCTCGGCGAAGACGGCCAGGGCCTCGTCGTGGACCGACGGCGCGACGATGACCTCGAGGAAGAGGTCTCGGAGCGACTCGGCCATGGCCCGGTCCACGACGGTATTGCAGGCGACGACGCCGCCGAAGGCCGACACCGGATCCGTGGCCCGGGCCCGTTCGAGCGCCTCCAGGCCGGTGCGTCCCACGGCGATCCCGCAGGGAGTGGTGTGCTTGACGATGCAGCAGGCGGGTCGGGTACGCCACACGGCCACCGCACTCGAGGCGGCGTCGATGTCGAGCAGGTTGTTGAACGACAGCTCCTTGCCCTGGCGCTGCGTCAGGTCCCGGATGCCGCGCGGCTCTTCCGAGGCGTAGAGCGCGGCTCGCTGGCCCGGGTTCTCGCCGTACCGGAGGGGCAGGATCCGTTCGACCGAGAGCGAGATCCGGGCCGGCAGTCCCTCCTCCCGCTCGGTGAGATACGAGGCGATGGCCCCGTCATAATCGGCGGTATGGGCGAAGACCTTGGCCGCGAAGGCCCGCCGGGTCTCGGCCGGGACCTCACCCTGGCGGAGCAGGTGCAGCACGGTATCGTAATCGGTGGGGTCGACGATCGGCAGGACGAACTGGTGGTTCTTGGCGGCCGACCGGAGCATCGAGGGGCCGCCGATGTCGATGTTCTCGATCGCGTTCTCGAAGGTCACGTCGGGGTCGGCGATCGTGGCCTGAAACGGGTACAGATTCACCGCCACCAGACCGAACGGCAGGATGCCGTGAGCGGCGAGCGCGGCCTGGTGCTGCTCCGAGTCCTGTCGGGCGAGGAGACCGGCGTGAACCTTGGGGTGAAGGGTCTTGACCCGGCCGTCCAGAAGCTCGGGGAAGCCGGTCACCTCCTCCACCAGCGTGACCGGGAGTCCGGCCTTGCGGAGGGCCGCTGCCGTACCGCCCGTCGAGACGACCTCCCAGCCGAGGGCCACCAGCCCCCTGGCGAAGTCGACGATGCCGCGCTTGTCGCTGACGGAGATCAGGGCTCGTTTCATCGGGTCGTTCGGTCGCTGAGTCGAACGGGACAGAGGTCAGGATTCACGGACAACCGGTTCCAGGGTGAACGGGACCGGCCTCCCGCTCCGGGCGGCAGCCAACACCGCGGCCGGCAGCAGTCGGTGCTCCACTTCCAGTACCCGGGCCTGAAGCCGCTCCGGGGTGTCGTCGGGCAGGACGGGCACCCGCGCCTGTCCCAGGATCGGGCCCTCGTCGTACCGCTCGGTCACCAGGTGCACGGTGGCGCCCGATTCCCGATCTCCCCGGGCCAGCACGGCTCGATGCACGTGGAGGCCGTACATCCCGGGCCCGCCGTGATCCGGCAGCAGGGCCGGATGAATGTTGATGATCCGGTCCCGATAGGCGCCGACCACCGCAGGCGGAACCTGGCGGAGAAAGCCGGCCAGGACCACCAGGTCGATGCCTGCGTCGCGCAGCAGGGGCAGCCATTCGGCCGGGTCGTCCGGGTTGCCGAGCACGGCGGTTGGAATACCGGCGTGCCGGGCGATCTCGAGGCCGCCCGCCGACGGCCGGCTGGCGATCACCAGGGCCACGGCGGCCGGCGCGTCAGGGCCGAGCGCCCCGAGCAGCGCCTTCAGGTTGCTTCCGGCGCCCGAGACGCACACCGCGACGCGCATCGACATCGCCGGGCAATATACACCGTTGGCCCGGACCCGCGGCCCGCCTCAGGAAAGAATCCGCTCGGCCGCAGCTGCGAGGTTCGGTGTCACTTCGATTCCCAGTGCGGCCGGATCGTCGTCAACCCGGCCGCCCTGGCCGGTGAGCACCAGGATCGCACGGCCGCCGAACGCGCGAGCGGGCTCGAGGTCGGTCATGCGGTCTCCGATCCAGATCGAGCGCCCGAGGTCAACGTCGTGCTCGGCGGCGGCCTGGCGGTACAAGGCAAGCCCGGGCTTCCGGCATTCGCAGGGTCCGGTGATCGCGGGGTGGTGGGGGCACACGTAGGTGGCCGTGAGCGCGGCGCTCTCCGCGGCGAGGAGCGCGTCGACCCGCGCGGCCACCTGGGCGTACTCCGCGGGGCTGATCAGCCCCCGGGCGATTCCTGACTGATTGGTCACGACAATGACCCGGTAGCCGGCCTCCGCGAGCGCCCGGACGGCCGCAGCGGCCCCTGGCAGAAGCCTGACCCGCCCGGCGTCGGCCAGGAACCCGGGATCGTCGACCAGCGTACCATCGCGGTCGAGGAAGACAGCAGAGTGGGTCACGGGCCGGGCCGATCGTGCAGGTCCTGGAGGGCGTGGCCGAGGGCTCCGGCCACTTCTCCGAACCGCTCGACCGGCAGCGTCCGGGGGTCCAGGACGACCCGACCGTCCTCGACGCGGCCCAGCACGCTCGGCACGCCGAGCCGGAGCTTGAGGGCCAGCGCGGCCGCGCCGATCGGCCCGGGATCGAGCAGCACCAGGGTCGTAGGTAGCGGCGCCTCGGGGAAGGCACCCCCGCCCACCGCCGACTGTCCCGGCACGCAGTTGGGGCCGAGCGCCGGCGGCACCAGGGCCGCCAGGTCCGCGGCCCGCCGGGCCAGCTCGGCCGGGGGCAGGGTGAGCATCCGGAGTACCGGAATCTCCGCGAGCGCGCGGGCCGGGTCCCGGTAGAGAGCCAGCGTGGCTGCCAGGGCTGCAAGGGTGAGCTTGTCGGCCCGAAGCGCCCGGGCCAATGGGCTGGATCGCATGGCGCGGATCAGCGTCCGCCGGCCCGCGGCACACCCGGCCTGCGGCCCGCCGAGCAGCTTGTCGCCGCTCCATACCACGAGGTCGGCGGCCCGCACCGCATCGCCCACCAGCGGCTCGCCGGTGAGCCCATACGGGCTCAGGTCCAGCATCAGGCCGCTGCCCACATCGAAGAGGTACGGCACGGAGCGGCCGCGCGCCAGGCGCGCCAGGTCCTCCGGCGCCGGCGAGGTCACGAACCCGGTCATCGAGAAATTCGAGCGGTGGACCGAGAGGATCGCCCCGGTGCGGTCGCTGATGGCGCGCTCGTAGTCCGCCAGATGGGTGCGGTTGGTGGTTCCCACCTCGCGGAGGATGGCGCCGCTCTTTTCCAGGATGTCCGGGATCCGGAAGGAGCCGCCGATCTCGACCAGCTCGCCCCGGGAGATGATCACCTCGCGCCCGCGGGCGGTGGCATCGAGCGCGAGCACCAGCGCCGCGGCGGCGTTGTTGACCACCAACGCGTCCTCGGCCCCCGCAAGCTCGGCCAGGACGGGGGCGCCATGGTCCAGACGGTTCCCGCGCGAGCCGGTGACCACGTCCAGCTCCAGGTTGCTGTACCCGCCGCCCACCGCGTGCAGGGCGGCGAGCGCTGCGGTGGCGAGCGGGGCCCGGCCGAGGTTGGTATGGAGCACCACGCCGGTGGCGTTGAGCACCGGGAAGAGCGAGGGGGCGGAACGGGCCGCGACCCGCTCGAGGATCTCCTCGACCCAGTTGTCCGGCGGCCCCTGGCGGGAGCTGCGAGCGGCCTGGACCGCGTCGCGCGCCGCCGCGACCACGAGGCTCCTGGGGACGACCCGTGCCAGCTGCTGCACTTCGGGGAGGCTGAGCAGGCGGTCCACGGCGGGGAGCGCCCGACGGGGATCGTTCATCGGCGCAGCTCCCGGCGGGCGCGCCGGACACCGGTGTCGGCGGGCGGTCGGCCGGTGGTGTCGGCCGGGGGAGGGACCGAGTCGGCCCGGGCGGTATCGGCCGCCGGTCGGGTT
>CAZFSA010000069.1:0-23377 GCA_964521535.1 uncultured Gemmatimonas sp. | reverse complement strand
GGGCGCAGGCGAGCAGCGCCCCGGGCGCCTCCCGCCGGAGCGCCCAGAGCAACGCGTGCTCCCGGCCGCCGCCGCCGACGACCAGGATTCTCACGCGCCGGTCTGGGCCTTCCTGAAGGCGTCGCGGGCGGCCTGAGCGGCGCGCTTGGCCGCGTCGGCCACGTGGCTCGCCACCTCCTTCGCCTCCTGCGTGTAGTACCGGCGGGCCTCGGCGAAGTCGCCGCCGAGCGGCCGGTCGCTGGCCTCCTGACCCCGACGGGTGTATTCGCCCCGAAGGATTCGCTCGTACTCGCCCGCGGCCATCCACTTCTGGAGCTCGGCCGCCCGGACCGTGTTCATCGGGTGAGTGAGCCCCAGGGTGTTGAGGATCTTGTAGACGATGTCGAATCCCTCGTTGGTCCCGGCGTATTCGCTGGCCTGGGCCATGAAGGCATTGAGGTCCATCTGCCCTGCCTCCAGAGCGCCCCGGTAGCCCCCCGCCATCTTCATCAGCAGCTGCTGCGAGGCCATCGGGTTCTGGCTCCCCAGGAGCCCCGCGCGATCGGCCGAGAGCTCGGACTTCCGGGACCACTCCAGTACCGCGAGCTTGATCGGGAGGAGCGCGATTCCGGCCAGCACCGGCAGCGCCGAGAGGCTCACCATGAAGAGGATCGCGGCGATGGTGTGGTACAGCGCATGGCCGCTCATCACGTGCCCCATCTCGTGGGCGATCAGGGCCCGCAGCTCTTCGTCCTCCAGCAGCTCCAGGGCGGCCGAATGCAGCACGATGAACGGATCGTCCACGCCGTAGGCGCCCGCGTTGAAGACCGGCGTCTGGGAGACGAACATCTCCGGGGCCTGGGGCCAGTCGAAGGTGGTGCAGACCTCCACCAGGAGGTGATGCGCCCGGGGATACTGGGTCGGCCCGGTGCGGACGGCGTTGCCCTGGAACAGGAGTCGGATGCCCCGTTCCCCACCCAGGATCGCGATCACCTTGCGCACCACCTCGTCGAATCCAGGGACGCTTCGCATCGCCTGGAGAGCGGCGCGGTCGGCCGCATGCTCCCAGGACACGGCGGCGATCTGGGGGAGTGCGACCCGGGACCGGGGGGCAGGGAGCGTCATCGGGCACCTTCGGGGTTCGGGGTGGGCACCCCTACGGGCGGGTCGGGGCGCTGTTTCAAATCTGGGCCCGGAACTCGCCTCACGCCAACGCCTGTGCCAGGTCCTCGATCAGGTCCTCGACGTCCTCGACGCCGACCGAAAGGCGAACCAGGCTGTCGGTGAGCCCCATCTCGGCCCGCATGGCGGGCGGCACGGACGCATGGGTCTGCGAAGCCGGGTGGCCGATCAGGCTCTCGACCCCGCCCAGCGACTCGGCCAGGGCGAAGATCCTGGTGCTCGCCAGGATTTTCCTGGCGATGCCGAAATCCCCCACATCGAAGGCGACCATCCCTCCGAATCCGGTCATCTGGCGCCTGGCCAGGGCGTGCTGGGGGTGACTTGGCAGGCCAGGGTAGTGGACCCGTCGGACCTTGGGGTGGGTGGTCAGCCACTCGGCGATCCGCCGACCACTGACATCGTGCTGCCGCATTCGGAGCGGCAGCGTCTTGAGGCCCCGAAGGGCCAGCCAGCAGTCCATGGGGCCTGGGACCGCCCCGCTGGCGTTCTGGAGGAACCCGAGCCGCTCGGCGAGATCGTCCCGATCGGTGATCACCACTCCGCCCACCATGTCGCTGTGGCCGTTCAGGTACTTCGTGGTCGAGTGGAGCACCAGGTCCGCCCCGAACCGGAGGGGCTGCTGAAAGATGGGGCTGGCGAACGTGTTGTCGACGGCCAGCACGAGTCCCCGCGCGCGGCACAGGTCACCCACTGCCTGGAGATCGGTGAGGAACATCATTGGATTGGTGGGGGTCTCGCAGTAGACCATCCGGGTGGCCGGTCCTACGGCCCTGGCCACCTGGTCGGGGTCGCGGGCGTCGACGAAGGTGAAGCTGAGGCCCAGGAGCTCGTAGACCCGGACCATGAGTCGGTGGCTGCCGCCGTAGACGTTGGCCCCGCACACCACGTGGTCGCCGGCCCGGAACAGCTTGAGAATGGCGTCCAGGGCTGCCAGGCCTGACGCAAAGGCGAACCCGTGCCGCCCCCCCTCCAGGCTGGCGACGCAACGCTCCAGCGCCTCCCGGGTGGGGTTGTGGGTCCGGCCGTACTCGAAGCCGCGGTGCTGGCCGAGGCTTTGCTGCCGATACGTGGAGGTCTGGTAGATCGGGGGCATGATTGCCCCCGCCAGGGGATCGTCGACCTGCCCGGCATGCACGGCGCGGGTGGCGGGCCTGGCATCCAGGTCGCCGGGGTTCACTCGGGTCATGTGTCGCTCAGGTACGGGTTGATGAAGTCATTGATTGAAAATAACTTACGTGACGTCTCCCGGCTGACGCCAGCCCCGGGGGGGACCGCCGTCGGCGCCCTCGTGGTAGACGACGACCCCCTGGTACGCCGGGCCCTGGTCAAGGTGCTGGAGACCTGCGGGATTACGGCTCTCGAAGCGGCTGGAGGGCGGGAGGGCCTGGAAATTCTCGAAGAAGTCGGCGAGGTGCCATTGGTGGTGAGCGACGTCTACATGCCGGAGATGGACGGACTTGCGCTGCTGCGGGAGCTCCGTCGTCGCTACCCGGACACGTCCGTGATCATGCTCACCGGGGTGGCCGAAGTTGCCACGGCGGTCGAGGCCCTTCAGGAGGGCGCGGCCGACTATCTGGGCAAGCCGGTGCAGGCGGCCGAATTTCGGACCCGTGTGGAGAAGGCCCTCGAGAAACGTCGTTTAGTACTCGAGAACCGCTTCCTCCAACAGAGCTACCGGCAACGCCTGGAGTCCCAGGTGCGTGAACTCGCCCGCCGTAACCAGGAGCAGTTTCTGGGCCAGGTCCAGATGGCTGTGCGGATGCTTGAGAAGAAGGACGAATATACCAGGGGCCACTCCCAGCGGGTGGCGGAGTATGCGGTCAGGACGGCCGTGGTCCTGGGAGTTACTGGCGGTACGCTCGATCAGATCCGCCTGGGTGGCGATCTTCACGACATCGGAAAGATCGGAACCCGGGACCAGGTGTTGCACAAGCCGGGTCCCCTGACGCCGCAGGAATTCGAGGAAATCAAGAAGCATGTCATCGAGGGCGAGGAGATGCTCGAGCCGTTGCGCCGGGACCACCCGATGGTGCTGGAGATCGTGCGGCACCACCATGAGCGGATGGATGGGTCGGGATTCCCGGACCGACTGGCGGGGGACGCCATCCCGCTCGCGGCCCGGGTGGTGGCGGTGGTCGACGCCTTCGACGCCATGACGACGACCAGGTCTTACCGCCCCCTCCGGGGGCCGCACGAGGCGATGGAGGAGTTGCACCGCTGCGCCGGCCCGCAGTTCGACCCCAATGTGGTTCAGGCCTTTCACCGGGCCTTTCCGGACCTGTCGCGGCTGCCGCTCGCCGTCTAGGGGTCACGGCACCCGGCCCCAATCCATGCTCTCCGTGTCGACGCCTTCTTCGACGTTGATGATCTCCGTCTCCGGAATGCGGGGGATCGTCGGCACCGACCTGACCCCCGAGCTCGTGGCGCGGTACGCGGCGGCGCTCGGGTCCTGGGCGCGGGGCGGCGGACAGCCGCGGGTTGTCCTGGGACGGGACGCCCGAACCAGCGGCGAGATGTTCGCCCGGGCCGCGGCTGCCGGGCTGATGTCCGCGGGGGTCGAGGTCATCGACCTCGGGATCGTCCCAACGCCCACGACCCAGCTGGCCGTGGAGTACCATCGTGCCGGAGCAGGCCTCATCATCACGGCGAGCCACAATCCGATCGAATGGAACGCCCTGAAGTTCGTGGGGCCGGACGGGATCTTCCTCGATGCCCGGGCCGGGGCGACGGTCCGCGAGCTGGCCGACACGGGAGTCCCGCGGGCCGGGTGGGATGGCGTCGGGCGGGTGGTGGAGGATCACGACGCCGTCGAGAGGCACCTGGCTGCGGTTCTCCGCCTGCCGGAGCTCGACCTGGAAGCGATCCGGGCCCGCCGCTTCCGGGTGGCGCTCGACTGCGTCCGTGGGGCGGGCGGCGTGGTGCTGCCCAGCCTCCTCGCCCGCCTGGGCTGCGAGACCATCGGAATCAACCTCGAGGTGGACGGCCGGTTCCCACGGGAGCCGGAGCCGGTTGCGGAGAACCTCGGCGAGCTGGCGGCACTGGTTCGCCGGAGCGGCGCCGACATCGGCATGGCGGTGGATCCGGACGTCGACCGACTCGCGCTGGTGGACGAACAGGGCAGGCCGATCGGCGAGGACTACACCCTGGCGTTCGCCATCCGGGCGGTGCTGGCAAGGGCGATGGACCACCCTGAGCGGGGGTCAGCCCGGGTGCCGGTAGTGGTGGCGAACCTGTCCACCAGCCTGGTCGTCGAGGACGCGGCCCGGGAGGGGGGGGCGCGCCTGGTCCGGGCCCCCGTGGGGGAGGCGCACGTGGCACAGGCCATCAAGGATGAAGGCGCCCTTATCGGCGGCGAGGGCAACGGCGGCGTCATCCTCCCGGCGCTCCACATCGGGCGGGATGCCCCGCTTGGCGTGGCGTTGATCTTGCAACATCTTGCGCGGACCGGGTTGACCCCGAGTCAGGTGGTCGCCGGGGCGCCCCGTTACACGATCGTCAAGGCCAAGTCGCCACGTGGCAAAGACTTGGAGCGTCTGTACGAGGCGATGACCGCTCGATTCGCAGATGCCGCGATCGATCGCCGTGACGGGCTCCGGCTCGCCTGGCCGGATCGCTGGTTGCACGTGCGGCCCTCAGGCACCGAGCCGATCATCCGGTTCATCGCGGAGGCCCCGGACGAGGTCCAGGCCCGGGGTCTGATCGGGACCGCTCAGACTCTGCTCTAAGGCGCTTATGTGCGGAATTGTCGGCTACGTCGGGCCTCGTCAGGCCTCGGAGATCCTGGTGGAGGGGCTGCGCCGGATGGAATACCGGGGCTATGACTCTGCCGGAATCGCGGTGATCAACGGCTCGGGGATCAGGATCACCAAGGCCGCGGGCAAGCTGTCCGCGCTGGTGGACCGGCTTCGGGGGGCCACCCCCGCGGGCACCGTGGGCGTGGGCCACACCCGCTGGGCCACCCATGGCGCGCCGACAACCCCCAACGCCCATCCGCATACCGATCAGAGCGGCCGGATCGCCGTGATCCACAACGGGATCATCGAGAACGCCAACACGATCCGGAAGGCTCTGCTCAACCGCGGTCACGTCTTTCAGTCGGAGACCGACACCGAGGTGCTGGCTCACCTGATCGGCGAGTACTACAGCGACAGTCTGGAAGAAGCGGTGGCCGGGGCGCTCCGGGACGTCGACGGCGCCTACGGGATCGCGGTCGTCTGTGCCGAGGAACCTGACACGGTGGTGGCGGCCCGAAACGGGTCCCCCCTCCTGATTGGCGTGGGCGAAGGCGAGTACTTCGTGGCCTCGGACGCGTCGGCGATCCTGGAGCACACCCGGTCGGTGGTGTACCTCGACGACGGCGAGCTGGCGGTGCTCAATCGGCAGGGGTACCGGGTCCGGAACTTGACCGAGAACCGGGTCGAGAAGCCGATTAACCAGATCGAATGGGATCTGGCGACGATCGAGCGGGGCGGGTATCCCCACTTCATGCTGAAGGAGATCTTCGAGCAGCCCGAAAGCCTGACCAACACGTTGCGGGGGCACCTCCTGGTCGACGAAGGCACCTCCCGGCTGCTTGGCCTCAACCTGAGCGACGAGGAGCTGGCCCGGTTCGATCGGATCGTGATCACCGCGTGCGGCACGTCATGGCACGCCGGCCTGATCGGCGAGTACATGATCGAGGAGCTGGCCCGGGTGCCGGTGGAGGTGGAGTACGCCTCCGAGTTCAGATACCGGAACCCGGTCCTGAACGACCGCTGTCTGGTGATCGCGATCTCGCAGTCGGGCGAGACGGCCGACACCCTGGCCGCGGTGCGCGAGGCCAAGCGCCGGGGCGCCCGGACGGTGGGCCTGGTGAACGTTGTCGGGTCCACCATCGCCCGCGAAGTCGAGGGAGGACTCTATCTCCGCGCCGGGCCGGAAATCGGTGTCGCCAGCACCAAGGCCTTCAACAGCCAGGTGGCGGCGCTGGCGATGGTGGCGCTCCGAATCGCCCGGCTCCGCAACCTGAGCCTCCTCCAGGGGCGCGAGTTCATCGCCGCGCTCCTGGCGCTACCCGGGCAGCTCGAATCGGTGCTGGCCCGCGCCCCGGAGGTGGAGGCCCTGGCCGAGAAGTACCACCACGCGCAGAACATCCTCTACCTCGGGCGCGGAGTGAACTTCCCCGTGGCGCTGGAGGGCGCGCTCAAGCTGAAGGAGATCTCCTACATCCACGCCGAGGGGTACCCCGCGGCCGAGATGAAGCATGGCCCGATCGCGCTGATCGACGAGAACATGCCCGTGGTGTTCATCGCCCCCCGAGACGCCGTCTATGCCAAGATCCTGTCGAACGTCGAGGAGGTACGGGCCCGGGGGGGACGGGTGATCGCGCTGGTCACGGAAGGCGACACCGAAATGCAGCGGTATGCCGAGGACACCTTCACCCTCCCGCCCACCCATGGCCTCCTGACCCCGATCCTGGCCTCGGTGCCCCTCCAGCTCTTTTCCTACTACGTGGCGGTCCGGCGGGGCTGCAACGTGGACCAGCCCCGGAACCTCGCCAAGTCGGTGACCGTCGAATAGCACTGGCCGGCGCAGGCCGTTGGCCCCGGTCCGGTCGCCCGCGTTGACGGCGCCGGGCCGACCAGTATTGTTCGGACCGGACTGCTCCCGAGGATCCCCGTGCGAGTGCTCTTGCAGCGGGTGGCCCACGCGTCGGTGACCATCGACGGACGGGTCGCCGGCGCAATCGACCGCGGCTATTGCCTGCTCGTGGGTTTTACCCACGCCGACACGGCCGAGCAGGTGGCCTGGATGGCGGACAAGGTGGCGGGGCTCCGCCTGTTTCCCGATCCGGACGGGAAGATGAACCTGTCGCTCGGCGATGTGGGAGGCTCGGTCCTGGTGGTCTCGCAATTCACCCTCTACGGCGATGCGTCCAGGGGCCGGCGACCCTCCTTCGTTGATGCCGCCAGGCCCGAGCACGCGATCCCGCTCTACGAGCAGTTCGTTGCGGCGGTGCGGGGCCTTGGCCACCCGGTGGAAACCGGCGAATTCGGAGCGAGGATGCTGGTGGAGCTGGTCAACGACGGGCCGGTGACGATGCTGCTGGAACGGTAGCGGCCCCACTCCGGGCCAGGACCGGGCAAGGACCGAACCGAAAGAGGCACGATGGGTGAGGCGGTGGAACGGGTAGGAATCGTGTTGGCCTCCGCCTCGCCGCGGCGGCGCCAGCTTCTGGAGATGCTGGGTATCCCGGTGCTGGTGTCGCCCAGCGCGGTCCAGGAGATCCCGTTGCCGCGGGAAACGCCAGCGGCGTACGCCAGCCGCCTGGCCCGGGACAAGGCTCGGGCCGTCCCGGGCGAGCTGGTGCTCGGCGCCGACACGATCGTGGTGCTGGATGGGGAGCTGCTGGAGAAGCCGCGCGACGCGGAGGACGCCGTCCGGATGCTCCGGCGCCTGCAGGGCCGGCGGCACGAGGTGACTACCGCGGTCTGCCTGATCGCCGGGGGGACCGAATACCAGGCCGCCGACACCACCGCCGTGGAGTTCCGTCCGGCCAGCGACGAGGTCCTGCGGGCGTACGTTGCCACCGGCGAGCCGATGGACAAGGCCGGCGCCTACGGGATCCAGGGCTATGGGGCCGCCCTCGTGGAGCGGATCGAGGGCGACTTCTTCAGCGTCATGGGCCTCCCGCTGCGGCTGGTGCTCGACCTTCTCGAGCGGGCCGGGTTCCGGTATCGATTCGGGCAGGACCACCCGCGGTGACCGCCCCGGGTCAGGTTCGGCGGCGGACCTCGACTCGGAGCTCGAGCCAGCCATCCACCTGGTAGTACTCCACCCGGAGCTGCCGCCGTCCCGGCACGAGGGGAGCCCGCGCGACGGCCGATTCGTGGGGGGCCCAGTGATCGATCACCAGTTGGCCGTCCGCCCAGACCCGGATGCCGTCGTCGCTGATCGCCAGCAGCTCGTACTCTCCCTCAGGGAGCGTGACCTCGCCCTCGGCTACCACGGCGAATCGCTCCGCCGGGAACCCCGGAAGGCGGGGCCGGTGCCAGAGATAGTCAAGCGCCCGGTCGCGGCGAGTCAGGGCCGGAGCGCCGGCCAGGAGGGCCCGGAAGCCGCCCGGCCGGCTGCGCGGATCGCTGGCCGAATCCCATGGAAAGACGGCGACCTTCCACTCGATCGGGGCTGCGAACCGCGCGGCCCGAAATCGGTAGGGCGCGCCTGACGGGGTGGAATCGCCGTCCGGCGTGACGACCGCGCCGCCCCGGTACTCCAGGGCCAACTCCCAGTCCGCGACCGGGCCCGGCACCGGCGTCACCCGCAGGGTATCGCCGACCACCCCCGAGGAATCGCTGACCAGTGCTACCCCGTGGCCGCCGATCACCCGCCATCGGCCCGGCGGCCCGAGGACCCGGAAGGTGAGCGGGCCGCCGGTCCAGGCGCTGTCCGCCAGGCGGGCCGGCCAGAGCCGTGGCGAGCGCCAGTCGTACGGGCCCCACTCATCGATCAGGATGGCGTCCCGGCCGCTTCGAGCCGGGCGTTCGAGCCAGCGCTGAATCTGCGCGGTCATCGGGCGGGGGGCGGCCGGGTCGCGAAGGTCGGGAACCCAGCGCCGAACCTCCGGCGGGGATCCCGCAGCGCCCGGGCCAGCCAGGCTCCCGATCCGCGATCCCGTTGTGTCCCCGGTTGCCGAAAGCACTGTGTCCACGGCCGCAAAGCGATTCTCGCGCAGGGTCAGACCCCGCGTATTCTCGACCCGCACCGCGACCCGGTGCCCCAGGAACCGATTGCTCACGATCTGATAGTCGCGGCTCCGGGTGTCGCGGCGCCGCGGATACCCCCAGTCAGAAGGCTCGATCGGGTTGGACCACAGGCGGATTGCCGTCGTATCGCGCTCGAATCGATTCGATACGATCAGGTTGTCTTGCCCGTGCTCGATCGCGATCCCGATCCGATTGTCGCTGAACCAGTTCCCGCGGACCTCCGATTCCCAGCTATACCCGCCCCAGAGGCCGTGGTCTGCGCCCTCGATGCGGTTGCCGATGAACCGGTTCCGACTGAAGGTGGCTTCCAGGCCGTTGGTGACGGCGAAGCTCACGTCGTTGCCAAAGAACAGGTTGTCGTTGGCTCCGCCGGCCCCGGTGTCCATGGTCGACTGGCCCGCCCAGAGGAAGAGGCCGTCCCCGCCATGGGTCATGCTGTTGTATGCCACGATGTTGTCGGAGCTCTGCTCGTACAGCAGCAGCGCGGCCGAATCCTGGCCACGACGGTACCCGCCGTGGACATGGCCGCGCACGCACCAGTCCAGGCGGTTGTGCATCACGGTGTTGCCGCTGGACCGGTAGAGCCCGATGCCCAGGCCCGAGAGAAACGAGAACTCGTTCTCCCAGATCCGGGTCGACTCGGTCCGGACCATGAGGAGCCCGTTCATCCCATGCACTGCCCGGTTCCCGCGGACCTCGCCATTTTGGACATCCACCAGGAAGATCCCCGCGCCGTACCGGAGCCACTCGTCCCTCTCGTTGTGATGAAAGGAGAGCCAGTCGACCAGGCTCTCATGCCCCAGGCCGCTCCAGAGCCGCGGCCGCCAGTTGTGGCTTACGTCGTTCTCGACGAGCCGAAGGCGGGTCACGGCCCGGGCCAGAATGCCGATCCGATAGCCGCGGATTCTGGCGCCTCGTACCGTGATGTCCCGGCCACCCTCGATCAGAACGCCGATGCCCGAGGCCTGGTCGGGCGCGGTACCGGGCTCGGTGCCGCGAAGCTCAACGCCCCGGAGGTCTACCTCCAGATTGCTGCCGCGGATCCGGATCACGGCCGAGTCCGGCAGCCGGGGCGCCAATCGGTAGGTCCCGGGCCGGACTACCACCGAGCGGGTGATGACCAGGCCCGGCGACAGGGTGATGGTGTCGGGTGGAGGGGCCAGGAGGGCGAGCAGAGCCAGCATGGGGCGAACCTAGGGAACGTGCCGGGACCCGGCAAGCCGTCGGAGCCGGCCGCCCGGCATCGGAGCGGCTACGGCAAGTGCCAGCGCGTTGCTCCCCGGGTGCCGGTTACCTACGTTCTCTCCCGCGCCCTTCCGAGATGCCGGTGGAACTCCAGAACCCCGAGCACGAGACCATCGGTGAGCCCGCCTCGCGCTGGTCGCGGCATGGCCTGCTCTGGCGCCGGGTGCTGGCCATCCTGGCGGCCACCGCCCTGCTCGCCGCGCTGGCCTCCACCGAGGCGCTCCATGGCGCCCTCGTTCACCTCTTTCGGGCAGCGGAGGAGGTCGTCGCCGACCACCCCGTCGCCGGGCCGGTGGTGTTCGTGGCGCTGGCGGCAGGATCGGCCATGCTGGCGTTCGTGTCGTCCGCAGTGCTGGTACCCGCGGGGCTGATGGCATGGGGCGCCGTCCCCACCCTGGTCCTGCTTTGGGGCGGATGGATTCTGGGAGGGCTGGCCGCATACGCCATCGCGCGGTTCCTGGGACGACCAGTGGCTCTGATCCTAAGCTCCGGGCACCTCCTGGCCCGCTGGGAAGAGCGATTGTCGGATCGGACGCCATTCGGCGTGGTTCTCCTGTTCCAGTTGGCGGTACCGTCCGAGGTGCCGGGCTACGCGCTCGGCCTGGTTCGCTATCCGTTGACGAGGTACCTGACCGTGCTCGCCCTGGGTGAGCTTCCCTACGCGGTGGGGACGGTGTACCTCGGCGCCTCGTTTCTCGCGCGGAGGACGGCGCTCCTGATCGGCCTGGGCCTGGCGGGCGCGGG
The DNA here is from genome assembly GCA_964521535.1 of uncultured Gemmatimonas sp. Classification (GTDB taxonomy): domain Bacteria; phylum Gemmatimonadota; class Gemmatimonadetes; order Gemmatimonadales; family GWC2-71-9; genus SHZU01. Next base: position 12,482 of record CAZFSA010000069.1, on the reverse strand, counting down.
AGCCAGTCTGGTCGCGTTTCGGGCCCTGCAGCGACGCCTGCTGGTTTCACCGGGGGGCCGGGGCGGCCCCACGGTCAGGGGGCGATCGTAGCCCCCGTCCCCCGTCACTCGGCAAAGGGGGACTTCCGGCTCCGCGCGGGCGGGGGCGCACTTCGGTCCAGCAGCCCCTGGAGTTCCTCCTGGCTCAGCTCGTAAGGGTCCTTCTCGTAGCCGGGTGCCGGGACGCTCCGGGCTCGGCCCGGGTTGTCGCCAGCCGGCTCGAGCTCCCACTCGGAGCGGGAGCGGGGGCGGACTTCCCAGTAGTATCCCTGTCGGTCCTGGAACCTCCGATGCGCCACCTCTGCCTCCTGGTGCGAGAGCGGCGGTAAGCTATCCTGATCGAGAGCGGGAAGGGACCGGGCCTCGCGGGGCGGGGGGCAGGGCGAAGTGAAGAACCAGCGCTTCGCCGGCCGGTACCGACTGCCAGGCCTCGAAGAGGCGGCGCCGCTCCTCGCGGATCCGCCCCAGTTGGGCGTCGGTGACGGCGATCCCGGCCCGGTCCAGGGTCCGGGCCGCCAGGGCGAGTTGTTCGTTGAGCTCGCCCGCCGTGCAGCGGGCGCCGCTCGCCCGCTCGGCATCGAGCAGCCCCACGACCCGTTCGACAGCCTCGGCATCGGGCGGCAGCGGCCCGCGGGGCCAGGGCTGGCCGAAGTCGGTGAGGTTCCAGCCCAGGGCGACGAGGCTCCAGAACCCCTGGTGCTCGACGAGGACCGTTTCCACCGCGTAATGGGTGAGGTCGTGCAACGGGAAGAAGCCGGCCTGGGCCCCGCGGTGGCGTTGCCAGGTCACCGAGCCATCGGGCCTGGTGCAGCTCAGGGCGACCGTGCCGTCGGGGTTCTTCTTCAGTCGGATGACCAGCTGGGGCATGGCGGCCTCCCGGACCGGCTGGAAGATATGCCGGGAGTCGTCCGGGCCGCCCAGCACGGGGCAGTCAGTACTCGCTCTGGTATCCGAGGAACTTGAACCGACCGTCCCGCTCGAGAATCGACCCGAAGAGGCGGCGGGACACCGTGTCGTCACCCTGTCTGACTCGGAGGAGACAGCCGGTCCAGATCCGGTTGGTCTCCTGTACGGTGGGCTTGGGGTCGCACCGGTATCCGACATACCCGAGCGGCCGCCCGCCATCGCGCTCGAGGACCCGGCCGATTCCCCTCTGGCTCTGGGACGTCATCCGGAACCACACCAGCCCGGGCGCCTGCCGGTACGGCGGACGGGTATGGATGGTGGAGGGGTAGTAGAGGTAGGCGAACTCCGCCCGGCTGATGATCATCTCCCGGAGCGCGGTGGTATCCCGGGACTCGACGGCCCGCACGAACCGGCGAACCAGCTCGCTCCGCGACGAGGCGCCGCCGGCGAGCCTGGAGACGGCCTCCGGGACCGTGGCGCGGAACCGGGCCAGTTCCTCCTCGATCGGACGAAGGCTGTCGACCACCTGGCCCGTCACCGGTTGGGCAAGGGCGAGGGTGATGGCGACCACAAGGGGCCCGGCAGCGGGCCATCGGGCCAGTCGCGACTTCATCGGAAGGACGCCGGGCCGAAGCGACCGAAGGGGGCGGGGCCGGGCCCCGCCCCCTTCGAGAGGATCCTGACTCGGCTGGTCAGTTCTCGGCGTAGACGGTCCATCCCTGCCACCACTTCGGACCGTTGGGATCGGCCGCACCACGGTAGGCCGTGGCAGTCACGAAGTTCCCGGCCTTGGTTGCGACGGCGGCCGGGAAGGTCGTGAGGCCGCCGGTCCGGGCCGCCGCGCCTGCGGAGAGCGCCCAGTCGAGGGACGCAGTGGTCGGTGCGGCGGGCAAGCCGGCGAACACACTGACCGTGGTCACGGCTCCAGCGGCGACCTCGATGTTGTTGGCGACCAGGTCGACCGACCCCTGCACCGTGGCGCCCGTCTGGGGCTGGAACGCAACCGCGTTCTCGGCCAGGTACAGGTTGCGAAGCAGCAGCTCGCCGCCGGCGACCCGGTCCATGGTCGGTTGGTCGCGGAGACTGATGGCCGCGCGCGACCACCGGGCCACGATCCCGTTCACATAGTACCCGCCGGTCCCGCGCCGGAGCATCATCCCGATATTGCCGGAGGCGTTCTGCACCGCGGCCGGGGGGCCGACCAGGGTGAAGTTGGCCACCAGGGGGATGGTGTACGGCTGGGAGTTCTGCCCGTTGATGCAGTTGGCGCCGGCGCACCCGTCGTTCTCGATGCCCTGGGGATCGGCCGCGATGTTGCCGGCCTGGGGCCGGGGGAGCACCTGGATCTGCTGGAATCCGATCAGGTGCTGGAGCCGGCCCACGTAGCCCTCGGAGATATCGAAGTGGTCGTCGCCCGAGTTGTAGGAGACCAGATACTTGGCGTCCACGGCCCCGCCGAACCACTCGAAGGCGTCGTCCAGACCCATGAGCGACTGGACGTATTCGATCGTGGTGCCGCTGCCGACCGCGGCCAGCGTGAGGGTGTTGAGCTCGGCGTCGGGCGCGGTGGCATAGCCGGCGAACTCGATCCGGACGTACCGCATGGTGCCGCTGTTGTCGGCGTTGTTGGTGCCGCCGGCGTAGTCCACCGCCGGATTGTTGGCCCCGGTTCCGGTCCCTTCGAGGATCACCGGCGGGTTCCGATTGATGATTCCGTTCCCGACGATGATGACACCGCCCCAGTCGCCGGCCCGGCGCTGGCCCACCGGCTGCGAGGACGTGAAGACGATCGGCTTGGCTGCGGTTCCGCGGGCATCGATCCTGGCCCCGCGGAGGATGAAGAGGGACGAACCCAGGGTGTTGTAATCGCCCTCGATGATGGTGCCCGGCTCGATGGTGAGCGTGGCCCCGTTGGTCACGTGGATGAATCCCTGGAGCCGGTATCGCTTGTCTTCGGTCCAGGTCGTATTGGTGGTGATGTCGTTGGTCACCGTCTGCAGGGCGCGGTCCGGCAGGGTGACGCTCACCTCGGCGCTGAAATTCGACTGCTTGCTCCCCGAGACGGTCTTGACCCGGTACCGGTACGTGGCGAGGGGCGTCAGACCGGTGTCGTCAAAGGGCGGGGCGGTGGGGGTCCCGACCTGGGTGAACTGACCCTGCCCCTCGGCCCGCTCCACCACGTAGCCCGTGGCGCCGCTCACGGCCCCAAACGACACCCGCGCCGCAACCGCGGAGATCGCGGTGACGGTGACGTTGCCCGGTGGGTTGGGGGTGTCGTTGCCGCTCGGTCCATCGTCGTCGTTGCTGCAGCCGGCCGCCAGGCCGAGGCCAAGCAGCAGAGCCACAGCGGCCCGCATCCTGGTGTTGTCCATCATCATTGCACGCGTCCCCGATCCAGAGTGACAAGGTGATTCTCTCGGTCGGAGAAGTGATACCTGGGGTGGGTGTCCATGCTGTTTCGCGTGTGTCACGCGAGGGTCACGTTCCGGGGAGGGGGCGACCAACGCAAGCGCCCCGGGCCCAAGCGAGCCGACCCGGGGCGTTCCCAACCGGGCGATGCGTTGGCTAGGGCTGCCAGGTCAGGCCCACGCTCACGGTCCGGCCGGTCCGGTAGTACTCCCGCACCACCGTCCCCTGCTGGACCTCGTAGGGCTCGTCGAGCAGGTTCTTCAGGTCGAGCTTGCCCCTGAGCCCCGCCAACACCGGGAACCGGAGCGAAAGGTCGACGACCTGACGAGCCAGCTCGTAGTTGTCCGGCAAGGGCGCCTCGGCGGCGCTCACGATCCGCCGTCCCACGACGTTGTACAGCAGCGTGGCGCTAAGTGAGCCGCCGGTCGAGGTGTAGGTCAGGCCGGCGTTCACCACGTACGGGGCCTGGCCCACCATGGCCCGCTCGTCGTTGAGACGGCTCGCCACCCCTTCGCCGATCCGGATCCGGCTGTGCATGATGGTGGTGTTGACGTGGCCGCTCAGACTGGTCAGCCTCGATGAGAGAAACCCGAGATTCTTCCGGGCTTCGAACTCCACGCCCAGGTTCTCGGCCGACTCGGCGTTCAGGAAGCTCACCACCCGGGTGCCCGAGGTGGCAAGGTAGACGCGCTCGATCGGGTCACTGAAGCGCTTGGCGAAGAGGCCGATGCTGAGGACCTCGGTCGGGTGCGGGTACCACTCCCAGCGGGCGTCGAAATTCTGAATCAACGCCCGCTTGAGGTTTGCGTTGCCGAAAACGTTTTCGGCCCCGATCACCTCCCGGTACTGGACCGGCGACAGCTCCCGGTACTCGGGCCGGGACAGCGTCTGCGTGGCGGAGAGCCGGAAGGTGTGTTCGTCGTTCAGCCGATAGTTCAGGGCAATCGACGGGAGCACGTCGGTGTAGCGGGGCCTGGCGGTGACGGGCGCGCCGACCGTTGGCTCGGTGGTGACCGTCACTTCCGACCGTTCCAATCGGGCTCCGCCCAGCAGTTCCAGCCGGTCACTCAGGAACAGCTGCAGCATCCCGTAGCCCGCCAGCAGCCGGTCGTCCGCGGTGTACGACCCGCCGGCCGACAGCGGGGTGACCCGGAAGAATGCGGCGTCGCCAGTCGCGAACCGCCCGTCGAACAGGTTCTCGGGCGAGAGCTCGAGCGCCGAGCGGGGAAGGTTGCCCGAGATGCTGTAGGCGCGGTTGGTGGCGTCCCGCTCGGTGGAGCGGTAGAGGCCGCCGATCCGGACCTGGTGCGGGCGCCGCACCGACCCGATCATCAGGCCGTAGTTGAGCCCGCCTTCCACGCTCCGTTCGCTCAGGTCCGCGAAGGTCCGCACCGCGCCTTCGTTGGACGTGCTGAACCAGACTGGCGGCAGCGGATTGCCGAACGGGTCGGTGACCAGGGCGTATACGATCTCCGATCGATCCGGCTCCTTCCGGGCCACGTCGGTGTAGGTCACCGACCAGTCCAGGGTGTGGCGGCTCCCTGCCCGGTGTTCGGCCTGGAGCTGGCTGGACCAGACGTTCCGTTCCACGTACCGCAGGCGCTCCACGGTGAATCGGCCGCCCAGGTTTTCGCTCTCCCCGGTCTCGGACCGGCCGTCGTTATCGGCGGTCCGATTGTACGAAGTGTTGAGACCGATCCGGGTGTGGGACCCGATGAGGGTGCTCAGGTTCGCCAGGCCGCCCATCAGCACCGAGGTCCGCCCGGTGGCGCCTTCGAACCGATCGATTTCCCGCACCTGCCCCGGCGTGTCCCCGGCGAGAGCGTAGGCCCGCCGCTGGTCGGCCTGGACTTCCTGCCCGTAGGAGTACGTACCCGAAAACAGGTACCCCACCCGCTGGCCGAGGATCGGATCCTGGCCGCCCAACGACAGGCTCAGCGACGAGTTGGGGTTGCCCGTCCCGGTCGATGCCGACCACACGTTGCGGAAGGAGTTGACAACCCCGTTGATCGTGGACTGGCTCGGCGGTGGATCGAAGCTGCCGGCCGCCTTCACCGCGGCGGGCAGGCGCCGGTCCCTGGCGCCCAAGGCCAGCCAGTCGAGTCCTTCGGTCGGAGCACGGACGATATCCTTGCCGGTAGCCCGGGTATTGAACCCGGCAGAGGTCGAGAGCGTGAACTGCCGGCGGGCGGGGTACTCCCGGGTCCGGATGTTCACCTGTGCTCCGCTGAAGTCGCCAGGGAGGTCCGGCGTGAAGGTCTTGGCCGTGGTGACCGAGGAGAGCAGACCGGCCGGAAACAGGTCGAGGGGGACAACCTTGCGCTCCGGCTCCGGGCTCGGAATCCGCGCCCCGTTGAGCGAGGTGGTGGTGTAACGCTCCCCGAGACCGCGCACAAAGACGTACTTCCCATCCTGCACCGTCACCCCGCTCACCCGCTGCACCGCCGCCGCCGCGTCGCCGTCCGGACTCCGCGCGATCTCCTCGGCCGTGATGGCGTTCACCACCCCGACCGAGTTTCGCTGCTCGTTGAGCGAGCTCGCCACCGATCCCCGCTCCGCCTCGGCCGTCACGTTGAGCTCCTCGAGCTGGATCACCTCGGCACCGAGCGAGACGTCCTGGGTGGCGACACCGCCGGCCGGCACCAGCACCCCGGTAATCACCTTTGATCCGTACCCGATCGCCCGCACCCGGAGGTTGGTCTCCCCGGCCGGCAGACCGGTGAGCGTGTACCGGCCGTCGAGCGCCGTTGTCGCCCGTTGTGACGGCCCGGTCCCGACGACCTCAATGATGGCGCCCGCGATCGGCGAGCCCTGCGCGGCGTCGACTACCCGGCCGGTCACCCGGCCGGTCGGCTGCTGAGCGGCCAGGGATGTGGAGGTGGCGAGGACCAGGCCAAGGAGGACGGAACGTCGCATGTCGGGCTCGTCGTCTAAGGTCGTCATGCCGGACCTTCCCCACACGCCCCCGGATGGGTCGCGAGCGGGGTTCCGGACCACACATGGTACCGCGACAACCTCTCCAGACGTGGTGTTGGCCGGGATACGGTTGTGCAACAAACCCGTCACAACCGGGGACTGGCAGCTCCCGGGCCGCACGAATCGATCACGGAAGCGTCACGACAGGCCCGGTCGGACGGACAGACGGCCGGCTATCGCGGGGAGCCGCTCAGGCGTCCGGGGTTGGGGTCAGGCGATACGCCTGGACCGCCTGAGCGCGGTTGCGGAGAGTGAGCTGGGGGAGCGGATCGAGTGGGGTCGTGGCGGCGAGGAGGTCCCGGGTGGCGGCGTCGAGCAGGATGTCGCCCGGACCCGCCTCGTCTGCCAGGCGGGAGGCGACATTGACGGCGTCTCCGATCACGCTGTACTCCAGCCGCCGCTCGCTGCCCAGGTATCCCGCGAACACCTGTCCGGTGCTGATGCCGATGCCGATGGCGAGGGCCGGGCGGCCGGAGGCCTGCCAGCGCCGGTTGAGCAGGACCAGGCGATCCCGCATCGCCAGCGCGGCACGGACCGCCCGATCCGGGTCGTCGGGCGCCGACAGCGGTGCTCCCCAGACCGCGAGCAGGGCGTCACCGATGAACTTGTCGACCGTCCCTCCGTGAGCGAACACCACTTCCACCATTTCGGTGAAGTACTCCGTGAGCAGCGCTGCCAGATCCTCCGGCGGCATCGTCTCGGCGATGGTCGTGAACCGGCGCACGTCGCTGAACAGCGCCGTCACCCGCCGCCGCTCGCCGCCCGGGCCGATGGAACCGTGTTCCCGGACGATCCGGGCAGCGACCTCTGGCGCGAAGAATCGCTCGAAGTTGGCCCGGACCTCGTTGTCACGGCGAACTTCCTCCGCCAGTCGCACCTTGCTGATCGCCACGGCCGCCAGCCCCCCGAACGCAAACAGAAGCCGGGCGTCGTCATCGCTGAAGGGCTCGGGGCTGGTGAGGGTATCGACATACAGGATCCCGAGCACCTGGTCGGAGGAGGCGAGCAGGGGGACGCAAATGGCGCCCCGGACCGCCTGGAGCACCACCGAGCCGCTCCGGAATCGCTCGTCTGCCAGGGCGTTTTCGGTCAGGATCGGTTGGCGGTGGGCCACCGCGCGGTCGGCGATCGAGCGGGGGACCCGCACGGCCTCAGGGTCGCCGACCCGGCTCCGGGTGAGGACGGGAAGCAGCTCGCCGGAGGCTGGCTCAACCAGCGACAGCGCCACCCGGTCCGCCGGCAGCAGATCGAAGGTGAGTGCCACGATCGCGCCGATCAGCTTGTCCAGCTCGAATTCGCCCGACAGGCGCTTGGCGAGGTCCAGCACTCGGCCCAGCCGGATGGCGGGGACGTCGACCACGTTGTCCTCCCCGACCCGCGGAAGGGAACGCACCACCGCCCCCGGAGCCAGCGCCGCCGAGCCCGGTTCCTCGCCGGCGACCCGAAAGGCCACCGCCCCGAAGGTCACTGTGTCCCCGGGCAGGGCGGTCCCGTCGGCCACCCGGGCCCCGTTGATGGCCGTCCCATTGGCGCTTCCGAGGTCGCGCACCCGGATCCCTCCGGGGCTCGCCTCCAGCACCGCGTGTCGGCGTGAGACGGTTACCTCGCCGATCGGCGTGTCGCTCTCGGGAGCGCGCCCGACCGTCACCGGGCGGCCAACCGGAACCTCGATCCAGCGGTCGTGCCCGATCCCCTCCAGGCGCCAGGTCTTCACGTCAGGACCGGGGGGCCGCGACCACATAGCGCCCGGGGCCGGAGACGATGGCGCTGAGCAGGTCCGATCCCGGGCGGGTGCTGGGCAGGAAGACCACCCGGCCGCCCGGGTCCACCCGGGCGACCCAAAGCGCCTCCTCGAAGGCGAGGTCGGTCCGGTAGCGCTCGCGGGCGCCCGCCGGGGCGACGAAGTGCACCCCGTAACTGAACGTGACCCGGCTCCCGGCAGGCAGGTCGCCGGCCAGATCCAATCCGTACAGGCCAGGCCGGGGCCGGATCTCGACCAGACCGGTCCCAGGAACTCCGTCGCCGGAAGCGGCCGCCACGGCAACCTCGGCGAACAGGCTGTTGTCCGGTGCACCCCGCCGCAGGATGACCACCCTCCCGGCCGCCCGAGGTACTGCCACCGTGGTGTCGTCGGGCGGGACCCCGCTCGACTCCAGCAGAAATACCGTCTCGATCGAGGCGGCCGGAGGCACCCGGGGCGGAGGGGTCCCCGTCCCGGCGCTGCCCGCCCCGGTCCCTCCGCCGCAACCGATCGCGGCCGCCAGCGTTGCGGCCACGCCAAGGCCCACGGGTATCTTGTGCCGATGGGTCATTACCGGATTCTGCTCGTTCTCCTGGCGCTTCCCGGTGCGCTCTTCGCCCAAGAGTGGGATGCGCCGGCGGTTCGGGAACTGGTCGCCCGCGCCGTCGATCGACGGGCAAGTGACGCCGGTGGCGCCGGCGGCGGGTACCGCGCCCTGGCCCGCGGGCTGGTGACCTTCCATGTCGAGGTCGGCCCTCCAGGGGCCGCCGACCCTCGTCTTCTCAAGGCCGACGAGCTCGAGGTCGAAGTGTATTGGGAGCCGGGGCGGCCGAGCAAGCAACGGATCCGGGCCTGGCGGGATTCGACCTTTCTCCCCACCGGGGTCGTCTACCACCGGGACCATCTGGGGATCGTGGCCGACGACTTCGGCGAGTCGATCCTGATCGGCGAGGGCGACGAGGTTGCCGCCGTTCCGCACCCGGTCTCGATAGAAGGGATGGCCCGGTACCAGTTTCGCGCCGGCGACACGGTGCGAGTGTCTCCCGCGGGTGGTGAGATCACGCTGGTGGCGATCGACGTCCGGCCGCGGGATTTCTCGCTGCCCCTCGCCGTTGGCACAATCTACCTCGACCAGAGTCGCGCGGCGGTGGTTCGCGCCCGGCTGTCCTTCACGCCGGCCGCTTATCGCGAGCCTGACCTGGAGAGTATCGCGGTCTCTCTGGAGCGGGCCCTCGTGGACGATCGCCGATGGTTGCCCTTTCGCCAGGAGATCGAGATTCGCCGCCGCTCGGCAATCGTCGCTTTCCCGTTGAGCGGCGTGATCCGGGGCCGCTGGGAGATCGGAGACTTCCAGCCGATCGCCGGGGTGCCACCTTCGGTGCTGGCCGGCCCTGCGATCGGGGGCCTGACCGCCCCGGGAGGCGTAGGGGACTGGCCCTCGTCCCTCGCCGCCACCCTGGCCACGGCGCAAACCGCCTCTCCCGAGGGTGACCCGGCCGGTGTCCGGCGGGCAGCCGCCAGGCTGGCGGCTGGGCGGCTGCTGGAAGGGCTCCCGCGGCTCCGGCTGGCGGCCGACGGGCTGAGCGAGGTGGTGCGGGTCAACCGGGTCCAGGGACTGGCCGTTGGGGTGGGACTCTCCTGGCGACTCCCCAGGACCTGGATGGCCGGCGCAAGGCTCGGAATCGGAACGGCTGACGGGCGAGTGACGGGCCAGGCCAGTATTGGTCGGGAGGTCGGTCCGGGACGGCTCTGGGCCGAGGTCGGCCGATCCATCGAGGACGTGGCGCCGGACTGGCCGGTCGCGAGCGGCCTGATGGCGTCTCTGGCCGCGCAGGAGAGCGGTGCGGACTGGGGCGACTATGTGCTTCTTGAGCACATCGGCCTCCGGTGGCGGGGACGACTCGGACCGGGGATATCGGCCGGGGTGTCGGCCGACCGGGAATGGGCCTGGTCGGTGTCCCGGGCTGCAAGGCCGGCCCGGGGGGAGTACCGTCCCAATCCGGGTCTCGGGTCTCCGCCGGCGTGGGTCGGGCGCCTCGACGTAGCGCTGGCCGCAGGTCGGTCGCCGGTCGGTACCACGGGTCGGGCGTGGCTCGCGCTGGAGGGTGGGGCAGGACCACGCTCCTATGGCCGGCTCTTCCTCGGCGGCGAACGGACGGGCCCGGCCGGCCCGGGCGAGCTGGGTCTCCGGCTGGCCGTCGGCGCGGGCGCCGGACTGCCCGCTCGCCGGGCTTTCGTGCTGGGAGGGCGGGGGACGGTGCCAGGCGAGGCCTTCCGGCAGTGGGGAGGAGCACGGGCATTCTGGGGGTCGGCCGAGTGGCTGGCAGAGGTGCGGGGCCCGGTGCTTCCCCTGGGGCGTCTCGGACGGACCGGCGGCACCCTTCGCATTGGTCCGCTGGTCGGCGGGGGGTGGGCGGCGGGGAAGGTGGAGGGCGCCCCCTGGGCACCCTCCGAATCGTTCAGGCCGGTCGCTGGCCTGGTGGTGGAGCTGTTTGACCGGCTTCTCCGGGTGGAGTTCGCCCAGCCCCTCCGCGGCGGTCGGGGGCCTGGTATCACGGCCGACGTGGCGCGGGCTTGGTGGCCGGTGCTCTAGGCCCAACGCGCCCCGAATTTGATCGGAGACGCCTATCTTTGGGACGGCCTCGACCAAAGGACGGAGGGCGCGTGGCCTTCTCGGATGAATGGCTGGTTCCGGCGCTCGGACCGCTCCTGCCCGAAAGTCTCGTGACCGAATTGCGGGCGGCCGCCGGAACGACCGAATTGTCGCTCTGGCAGGCCCTGCTTGATCGGCGCGCCTTGCCGGAAGACGTCATCCTCCAGGCCGTGTCGGCCCGCTTCCGGCTGCCGGTGGCCGACCTCAACAGCGGGGACTTCCGGGCGCGCGACGAAGTCCCGGAGCAACTGGCACGCCGGTTCCAGATCGTACCCCTCCGGGTGACGGACTCGGTGCTGGACGTCGCCACCGCCAATCCGTTCGACATGGACGCCGAGAAGATGCTGGCCTTCGCCACCGGTCGCGAGGTCAGGCTGGCGCTCTGTTCGCCTTCCCGGATCCGCGAAAAGCTCGACGAGATGTACCGGCCGGACGACCTCGTCGAGAAGCTCCTGGGGGGGATGACCGAGGAGGCCGAGGTCACCCAGCTGGGCGACGAGCCGGATGACCTGGTGGCGAGCGCAGAGGAGGCCGCCGCCCGCCCGATCATCAAGCTGGTCGATACCCTGCTGGCCGACGGCATCACCAGCCGGGCCAGCGACATCCACGTCGAGCCGTCGGAGGGCGGGGTGCTGGTGCGCTACCGGATCGACGGGGTCCTCCGCCAGGTGATGAAGATTCCCCGCTCCGCGGGGGTGCCACTGATCTCCCGGATCAAGATCATGTCCGGGATGGACATCGCCGACCGGCTGCGGCCCCAGGACGGCCGGTGCCGGGTGGCGGTGAACGGCGCCCCGATCGACCTCCGGGTCTCGACGCTCCCCGCGTCCCTGGGCGAGAAGGTGGTGATTCGGATCCTCAACGCCCGCGCCACGCTGCTGTCCCTGGGTGCGCTCGGGTTTGCCGAGGAGGAGCGCCAGGCGATCGATCGGCTGTTGAACAACAAGGAGGGAATCATTCTGGTGACCGGGCCGACCGGCTCCGGCAAGACCACGACGCTGTATGCGGCGCTTCGCGCGGTGCAGGGCGAAGGCGTGAATATCGTGACGGTCGAGGACCCGGTGGAGTACCGCCTGGGCCAGAACATCGTCCAGGTCCAGGTGAACGAAAAGGCCGGCCTGACCTTCGCGGCCGCGTTGCGTTCAATCCTGCGTCAGGATCCTGACGTGGTGCTGGTGGGCGAGATCCGGGACCGGGAGACGGCCCAGATTGCGGTGCAGGCGGCGCTCACCGGGCACCTGGTGCTCTCGACGCTTCACACCAACGACGCGCCCAATACCGTCACCCGACTGCTCGACATCGGGATGGAGGCGTACAAGATCGGCTCGGCCCTGCGCGGCGTCGTGGCGCAACGGCTGATGCGGCGGCTCTGCCTCACCTGCCGGCGGAAGGCCACGGCCCCGGCGCCGTCGCGCCTGGTCCGGCACCTGCCGGAGGGGGCCGTGACGTACGAGGCGGTCGGGTGCTCGGAATGCGCCCAGACCGGCTACCGCGGCCGTCTGGCGATCGTCGAGATCCTGGAGATGAATCCCGATCTCGAAAGACTGGTGGCCTCCGGGGCTACCGCCGACCATCTTGCCGTCGCCGCGCGTCGCGGCGGGATGCGCTCGCTCTTCGAGAGCGGCCTGAAGCACGTGCTGGCCGGGGAATCCTCGCTGGAGGAGCTGCTTCGGGTGACCGAGCCGCCCCGGGACGCCGCCGCGGCCGCTCCGCCCCGCGAGGCCAGGGAGGAGTCCCGGCGCGCCGAGCCGACGGCGC
>CAZFSA010000068.1:0-23641 GCA_964521535.1 uncultured Gemmatimonas sp. | reverse complement strand
GCCAGCAGCTGGGTGGTGGCGGGCTCGGGCTCCCGCCCCTCGGCCGCCAGCGCGGCGCGGAGCGCTTCGGCCTCCAGGCCTGCCCGGAGCAGGTCGCGGCCCGCCATCAGCGCTTCGACCAGGAGGCGCCAGCCGGCCTCGTTCAGTCGGTCGGCGTCGCGCATCCGCCGGGCCAGTTCCTGGGCCTCACGGAACCGTCCTCCGAGCAGCGCCCGGCGGGCCGCCATCTCCGCCATCCGGAGGAACGCCGCCCGGAGCCGGCTCCGTTCGATCGCGGCCCAGTGCTCGAACTCGTTGCAGCCGGGGAGCGCGAAGTCGGGGAGGAAGTCGCCCTGGTAGATGGCGAGCGCCAGGTCGGGGTCGCCGGCCTCGATGGCGGCGAGGAAGCGGTCGCGGTCGCTCGTGATCGGCACCCCGAGCCGCAGTTCGGCCCGGCCGGTGAGGATTGCGTTGCCCAGCTGATGGCGGAGCTGCCAGACGGTCTGGCGGAGGGCGTGCTGGGCGCGGGGGTGGTCGAGGTCGGCCCAGAGGAGATCCTGGAGGAATTCGCGGCTGGCCACGCGGCCGGGGGCGAGGGCGAGGTAGGTGACGAGGGCCAGGGGCTTGCCGGGGCCGAGGAGGATGGTGTTGGGCGAACGGAGGTTGGCCCCGCCGAGCGTGGTGAGCGTCAGGGGGGCGTCAGACGGGGGGTTGGGGTCTGGGCCAGCGGGCATCAGACGGTGTACTGACGAGGGTCCGGTATCTGTTGGGTGCAAATACCCCCGCCACCGCTGGTCCGGCTGGGTGCGGCCCGAAGTCTGGCGACTGGGAACGTACGGCTGGGTGGGCGGGTCGGCAAGGCGTCCTAAAGGGCGTGGTCGGGGGGCACGACAGGGTGGTCTCGTCAACGCAGCGAGATCAAGGACTGTGGGCCAGCGCTATGCGGCTGGGGAAGGGATCATCGACGGCGGCGGTCTAGCTAACGGCTCTGCAACCGGCAGCGGCGTCACAATTTGAGTTGAGAACCTACGCCACGGGTCATCTGACGGTCAGCTGACGACGTTCCGGTACTTGGGGGAAGCAAATGGCTCACCCACCGCTGGTCTTGGCCGGGTGCGGGGCGACGTTGTGGCAGCAGGCAGCAGCAGGGAACTGTTTCGGCTGGGTTGCGGTGGCAAGGCGCCCGGAAGGGCGGCCGACTTGGCGTCGCCCGGCGCAAACGCGGGCCCCAGGCCTTGAAGGCCACTCCGGCGTCTGCAACCAGGGGCCAAATGGTCGAGTCAGTTACGGTACCCGAGCTTCCCTGCTGGCCGGACGGACAAGGCGGGCCTGATGTCCCGCGCCGAACGTTCTCGGCGCTCAGGGGCACTGCGGGAGCCGGCAACAACCGGCGTCATCGGTCGCGCGGGCCCTTGTTGGCATCGTCACCTCACCCTCTGCAACCAGCCCGCATGATCCCACCGCAGGAACCACTTGCAGGAGGCAGGCCCGACGCGGCGTCGCTGCGACGCACAGCGGCACGGTGCGATGCGCGACGGGCCCGACGCCTCGCTTGGAGCGCGGGCGCGGTTGTCGTGGGACTGCACTGCGGAACCTCGATAGCAGGCCTGTCAGCCCAGGCCAGCGCGCGGCAGGGGGTCGATCTCATCCTAGTCATCGACCGGTCAAAGTCGATGGACACGGGGCAGCGGCGGATCTTTCCCCTGGTCAAGGAAGCTGCCACCCGGCTCATAGAGCGTACTGCACCGGGGGACAATGTGGTGCTGATGTCCTACGCGGAAGGCGTGGAGATGAACCCTGCAGTCGTTGTGTATGGGGACCGTGACCGCGCCGCGCTCAGCAGCCTGGTCCGAAGAATGCGCGCCACTGGGGGGTACACGTTCACTGCGGCCGCAGTGGAAGCTGCATTGCGCGAGGCCGGTCGGCTGGATTCAGCTCAGCGAGCATTGGGAGCAGTAGTCCACCGAAAGCTGATTCTTCTGATGACTGATGGTCTCAACGACCCCCCACCGAGTGCGGGCCGCGCGGAACTCGCCATGGATTCCATCGGCCGGCGATATGATGGCATGCCGTGGTTCGTTTGGCAGATCCAGCTTGGCAAGAGTCTCGACCCGGCGGTCGATACCCTCAAGCAATACCTTCCGCGGTACCGAGCGGTTCAGTCTACGGACGCCGATTCGCTGCTCGGGGCGGTACGGGACGAGGTCTCCCGCTCGCTGTCTGCCCTTCCGCTCTCCGTTTCAGCCCGCTTGGAGCCGGGGGCCCTGGACTTCGGCTCTGTGCCAGTGGGCGGTGAAGCTTCCGCCTCAGTGTCCATCGCAGTCAACCTTGAGGGCGATGGCACCGTGGCGCTCCGCTTTGTTTCGGAGGGCGATCCCAGCGGCACGATCAGCCTGGAACCCGATTCTTTCACCTTTGCGAAGACCGGTACGGACACGCTTCGCGTTCGATTCGCTCCCCGGCACGGGCAAGAGGGGGCGGTCTCGGGAGTTCTACGGCTCTCAGCCTCGGCGCCGACAATGCCCGACCAATTTGTTGCCTGGCGCGCCGAGGTGGCTCGGGGCGCTTACGGCCTCCGCCCGCTGCCGGTTCTGCTAGGCGGCGCCGTACTCGCCGCCGCAGCGGCAAGCGTGTTGTTGGCCCTTCGCCGGCGTGGGAAACGGCTTTTTGGAACACTCATCGTCCGAGGTACTGGGACGGAGGCCAGTCACGATTTAGGTGCGCTCGGGGCAGGTACGGTCAGGCTGGGCCACGATCGCTCAGCGGGTCACTTGGTCGCCCTGGCCCGGCCAGCCGTGGTCGAGTTGGTGGTCGAGGAGCACGCCGGCACCGCTTTCGTAGTCGCTTACGCGCAAGAGGGCCTTCTATTGCATAGGGGGAGGCAGGTCCGACGGCTTCAGCTCTTTGACCGTGACGAGTTCCAGGTTGGGCCCGTGTCCGTGGAGTATCGCGGCGACGTACCAACGCGGCGGCCTGATACGTAGCGCGCCCAGGAGGTGGCCTCGGCCGCGGCCATCAGCAGCGAGGCGCCTTCGCTTGGCGGCCCGATCGCACTTACCCGATCGCACTTAGAGGTTGGACCATCTCGAGGGAGACGATGAAAGTCAACCCAGCGGTGATCATTGGCCTTGGCGGCGCAGGGGTCCACGTTGCAAGGCTGGCGAAGCGAAAACTGGCTGACCGAGTCGGCGTGCCAGTCCTTGCGTATCGGTTCGTCGACGCTGATGCCAATTCGTTCAACTCCGCCGACGGCTTGGCGGACGTTGCCGTGTCGGAACAGTGTTTCATCGGCGGTCGACAGCTACTTCCGCTCCTCGAGTTCCCACAGCATCATGACTGGGTCCTCAAGAACCTGCCTCGAGGGCTGCGTATCGAACACCTCCAGATCGCGGCCCGCGGCCGCGGTTGTGCTCAGAATCGTGGCGCTGGTCGAATCGCATTCCTTGCGAGCTGGGCCACCGCGAAAGAAAGTCTCATGCGTGCAGTCAATGCAGTTCAATCGCTCGATAGCGACCTCACAGCCCGTCAACAGCTCGCCGCTATCAACGCGACTGTCGGCAAAGGAGTGACCGTGTACGTGGTCTCCTCCCTCGCAGGCGGAACGGGTAGCGGTTGCTTCGTTGATGTCATGCTGCTCGCGCGCGACCTGATCGGTCCGACGGGCAAGCTGATTGGTATCTTCATGCTTCCGGGCGCGTTCGAGGGCATCGTAGCAACAATTGATCCAAAGCAGCGCATCCGGCTTCAGATCAACTCCTATGCCGCTCTAAAGGAGCTACAGGCTCTCCGGGACAAACCGTGGGACAGAGACGTCCGCTTTCAAACGGCCGCCGACGGGAGCGGGATAACGCTTGGTCTGGAAGGCGCCCTGCTCTACGACCTCTGCTACCTCATCGACAACAAGAATCAGCATGGGAAACAGCTCTCGCGACCGGGGGATCTGTATGAGCTGGTTGCTCGCCTGCTACTGCATGAGAACGGCACGGCGCTTGGCAACTACGCCGACAGCGTCGAGGTTAACATCGGCAGTCTGAATGGACTCGAGCGTTGTCCGGTGTCGCAGGGTAGGTTGACTTTCTCGACCTTCTCGCTGGCCGCGCTTCGGTACCCGGGCCCCAGGGTACTCGACTACTGCGTTACGGCGCTCGTGCACGAGACGCTGCATGATGTTTTTCTTGGCGTCGGGCTCATGACCAAAGACATCGAGCACTATGGGACCGCGTTTCTCAGGGAGGTGCGACTGGACGAACGTGGCGCTTCGAATCAGCTGGTCGACGCCTTGCTTGTGAACCCGCATTCGGGCGAACGTCTGACCGACGCGGTGCCGGATGGAGCCGGTGCCAAGGACCGGCCGCCGAGGTTCGCGGCCCGAATCCGCGCCGAACTGGCAAAGTTCGGCAGCACGGGCCTCCCGAAGCTCGCCCAAGCAATCGCCGGGAACGTTACCGCGTTCCTGGGCGCTGGCGGGGACGCACCTGTCCCCTTGCGAGCTGCCCTCGCGAACTCGGTGACCGCGTGGCTCCGGAAGTGCGGTTCTATCGGTCTCGGCGAGATTCTCCGGTGCCTGCTGGAGTCTACAGATGCTATGCGAAAGGAGTTGCTCCGCGAGTCGATCGACTGGGTCGAAGGTCAACGGAAGGCCACAGTTGGGGAGATCGAAAAGCTTTTAGAGGATCTGCAGCGCACTACGACAATCGGCCGTTGGTTGACCAGCAACGACGAGCGGCTCAAGCGGGCTTGTATCAACGCCGTCAACGACCTGTTCCACGGAGATACCCTTGAGGTGGCCCGGGTCCAGGCAGTCAGGATTCTCGGCGTATTCGAGGAATGGGTCAGACAGGCGCAGGATCAGGTGGCGGTATTTGTGACTGAGGGGCGCGCGGCCGCCGACTCCCTGCACCGGCATTTGGAGCTGCTGCGGGCGCAAGAGGGCCGGTCTGGTTCGGGTTTCGTTGTTGAGCAGGACGTCACGGCTTCTGGGCACTTGGACGAGCGGCTGGCGGAGCTACGAGCCCTCCATTTCAACGGACGGCCTGGTAGCGGCGCCGCACGCCGGTTCGTTGCGCTGTTGGAGGACCGGAATGGTGACTTCTTCACACGGCTACTAGAGATCGGTGCCCCAGAGACGGTCCGTGCAATGTCCGCCTGCGCCAGGGAGGTCTATGGGCCCTCTGTCGCTGAGACTGATATCGTGTCCTTCGTTGCCGGCCGACTCGGCGAGCAGGCTGGTCTGGAGGCACGGTTGCAAGCGATGTTCGACATGTGCCAGCCGTTTTGGCAAACGGTCGTTCCTCAGGCCAATGACCGGTTCTTCAGCGAGGTAGTCGCACTTGGATGCGCACCGTCCGGAACGACGGACGACGGAGAGGTCGTTTTTCCGAGCGAGGTACACCAGTGGGTCGACCGTTTGGGTACTACCGCGCTCGGTGGTGGCAGCGGCGCGAACGTGAGGCTGGTTCCGTCAGGCAGCAGACAAGAGATCGAATTGGTACGATACACGCATGCGGCCAGGGCGTTCTACCTGACCGATGCCAAGGAGTGGGAGCGGCACTACCTGGGTGCCGCTAGCCACCCGGAGTATGGCATTCATACGCACGCGGTTTTCGACGACGCCCCGAATCTGGCCCCGGACGAGAAGGCAGTCTCGAAACTCGCCTTCGCCGTTGGTGCGGCACTGGGCTTCATTGCAAAGCGGGGTGAGCACTACTACCTGAACCTGGAGGCTCGAAGCGATTCGGATGGTAGGCCGTACACCGCCGTGCTCTACGGTACCGAATGGCCAACGGCTTTGCAGGTAGCTGCCGAGGAGCCGCCCAAGGGCGGCCTCATCCGGTTCGAGCTTCGTGCCACGAAGCCTCCGAGGGAGCGCCATTTGGGCCAGGGCCGGGGGACGGCGCGGGCGAACTTGACCAAGGAGCAGGCAGAGCTCGTCCTCAGGGCGTTCGACGAATACAAACAAGAGGTTGGGACGCTCGCGACCCGAAACCAGCTCCGCCGGTACGCGGAGCATTTGGGGTCGTATGACGTTCCCGGGCACCTCCGGCGCCAAATCGGCGAAGAGGCGCGGCGAATCCGCGAGTTCTGCGCCGAGCTCGAGTAGGCATCGGGGCCGCACGAGCGCTCGCGAACCGAGGCGACGATGCCAAGGGTTGCAGTGGCCCCCACGGTGGTTGTCGGGGTTGGGCCCCGTGGGCGCCGAGCAGCCGTGTGCTTCAAGAGATTGGTCGAAGGGGATGATGTGCATATGCCTTGGGCCCATTCATTGGCGGCCTCGCTGAGCGACCCGGCGATTGGCGAGGCACTGAGCGGACTCCTTTCGGAACGGGTCCTCGACGCCATTGAACGGCAAGGGTTCGAGGTTTCCGGGCGGCGGGCCGGAGCCATAGATCACCAGGTCATCTGGATTGTGGATTGCGACGCTGTCCTCGGTGATTCCGGGGGTGGCGAGTTTCGGGAAGCCCTGCAGGTCGCCATTCTGATCGGCAGCGGCGCCCCGGAGGCGGTCCTCGAGGCAGGTGCAGTCCCCGCGAAGCACGCGGACCTAGTGATACCGGTGGCCGCCCAGGACCGAATCGGTGCGCGATCGGACGCGACGCTCGTGGGGACGGCGGCGAGGTTCGCCATTGTGATCGCGAGTGGGCAGCTGAATTTGCTCGATCTCATGGGGGCACCCCGGCGGCCAATGCACCCGATAAGCCGGCCGCACGCAGTCCGTGCGGGAATGGCGTGGTGCCAGCAGGTACCCCGTGATCGCTTTGCCTTACTTGCGGCGGCTGGGTTGCTGGAGGAGCAGTTTAGGCGCGGTGTTCAGCCAACGCCTGCAAGGCCCAACGGTACGGCTCGCCAGCTATCAGAGCGACTCTCGCCTAAGCGACTCACTGGCCGTTTGCTTGCAACCATTCCGGCCAGCGCGCGTGGCGATCGACCGATCCGGGTCGAGCTGAATCCGGGTCAGATCACAGCCGAGTTGAGCGACTTGGCCCCCGTCCAGTGGAGTTCCGTCATCTTGCGACTACGGGATTTCCTGGGTGCTACGCGGTTGGCACGGTGGGCCGATGCCATCGTCATGAACGCCTCACAGCTTGTCGCCGAGCTTTCTGAGTGCGCCAAGCGTGACCGAATGGAATGTCATCGAGTGCGGCATGGGCCAGCGGTTGTAGAAGATTGGACTGCGGACGTGAAGATGACGATCGAGGCGCTGCCGGAGTTCCAGCCGACAGCGCCGGCCTGCGACGATGTTGAAGTCGCTGCGCGGCACTTGGCGGCGGTCGCCGTCAACACCCCCGCGCCCTTGTCGTACTGGGTCACTGCAGTGGTTCTCGCCGCGGGGGCATCAACCCTTATCGGCACGGGAGTGTTCCTGGCCGGTGGTACCGCGCTGGCGCTTGCAGTCGCGGCACTGACGCTGGGCGTCATCGCCGGCGCCGCGGCCCATGGATGGACCCGTGCCGAGCGGGAACTCGCGGCAGCCCGGACTGGCGCGGTGGAGAGCCTGCTAGCCGATGCCGAGCGCAACCTGGCGTGCAGCTTGACCGTGGCGGACGGCGACGTGAGGCGGGCTGCGACGGATCTGCTCGAGCAGGCGCGGCTGGAGGAACAGCAGCTGGCAGTCGGGGCCGCGGAGTCGGTGCGGCGGTTCAGGCTATGGAATTCCGAGGATGAGGATGACGTATTCGAGGTGGCCGTGCCGGTGTCGCTGCAAGAGGACTACCTCCGACACGTCCTGGGCCGCCCGTGGGCGGAACTTCTGGATCGTCCCGCTCGAGAGGGCCTCCTCGTTCCACGCGCGACGCCCGAGGGGTTGCTTGCCGGGGTGCCTGAGGACGCGATCCATGCCTACGCGTCAGCTATGGTCCGCGGCTTGCAAAGAGAGCTCTCGTTTGAAGCGCAGCTCGGCTTTCGCCACAGTCGCCTTGGAGGAACCGCAGACGACTTGGTGGCAAGCTTGTTCCGGAAGGCCGCCCTGCTAGTACCGAAGCCAACCGCGGCAACGGTCTGGTTTGGGCCGCAGAAGGTCCTCGCCGCGGCGGAGCCTAAGGCCCGTACCTTTGATTACAACGCGCAGTTTGTGCCCTTTGATGTTGGTTTCGTTGCCTGCCTTCGGGTCGCGAGCGAGCCATGATGGATCGGGTATTTGGCAGCACCCGATTTGCCCGTCTCGGGGCCGGTTTGGCTGTGGTCCCGCTTCTGATGCCGCCGCCCGTGATCGTGACCAGGGCCTGGCTTGCTGGGGATCGATCGCAGGGAAACAGTGTTGGTGCCTTTCCAGCGGGGTACTTCGGGCGGCTGATCCTGGGCTATGTCAGCGTGGTGTTGATTCTCATGCTGGTTCGGCAAGTCCTGATCTCAATCGGCCTTTGGCCCAAGTCCGGGCTGCAAGCCCTTGATAGGGGTGTGCCTTCCCGATGGCCGAGCGCGATGGCCTTCGGGCTCGCAGTCGTTGCAGCGGGCGTGTCGGGGCTCGCAAGCTGGTCCCGAAAGGGCGCTGTCGCGGTGGAGACCGCCGCGCTCGGTGTCGTGCTTCTGATCTCAGTGGCAGGCCCGACGAAGGCTGGCGAGCCGCCGAAGGACTACGACCCGCTTCCGCTTCCCAAGCCCGTACCGGAGCCCCCACTCCCGGAGCCGACGCCGCCTCCATCACCGGTGCCGCCGCCGGCGCCACCAAGGGCCAGCACGTTGCCGATCGATCTCTGGTGGTTCTTCGCGCGCGAGCCAGGCAACCTAGCCTCGCACCCCAGGCGCTTCGAGATTCGCGCTGAGGCGAGCGCAGAGGCTTACAAAGCCAGCCAATCTGCGCCCCGTTCGCAACCCGAAGACTACGCCCGGTACGTTCGTGAGGGGCTCGGGCCGGAAACCCAGCACGTGGGACGGCAACTTCGGGTCATTTCCGGCCAAGAGCAGTTCGGCCAGATTCTGGAAATCAACAATGTCTTGGCGATGGTGCAAAGCATCGACTACGCTGCCGATTCGGAGCAAGGCGTTGCAGAATACCCTCGATTCCCAATCGAGACTCTCGTCGATCACCGTGGGGACTGCGAGGACATGGCGATCCTCGCCGCTGCGTTGTTTCAGGTCCTTGGTTACGAGTCCCGGTTGGTACTTATCAGCTACGGTTCGGGCGAGCCGGGCCACATGGCGCTGGCTGTGGCTGCTGAGACAGACCTGCCCGGAGCGGCTCTCCTAACGGACGAAGCGTCGGGGCGCCGATACTACTTCTGCGAGCCGACGATGGGAGGGCGGACCAAGACGCCCAATGCGGTGACGCTGCGGCTCGGCGAGTTCGACAGTCGCCTTGCACGGCAGCAGACGGTGCGGATACTTGATTCGTAGCGCGGGGAGGAGGGGCCGATGCTGGTCGATGCTCCAGGCGGTGGACATCGCGCGCGTTGTCTCAGGAGGCCGTTGGTCGGCCAAAGGATTCGGCCGTGGCGCGCCCCGCCCTCGTGGACTGGTGTCGGCGCTGCCGCTGGCTGCCACACCAACCGCGTCCGGTGCCGTGCGAGCGATCGTGGTGCCCCATCAACAGCCCGCAGTCACAGACCAGTGAGGAGGGATTGCATGTGTGATGCCGTGCGGGTCACGGCTCGCTTCGGGCTTCTAGGGTGCGGTCTGCTGGTGTTAGGATGTCAGCAGGCGGCCAATGGTGATCGGGTCCGGTCGATCGTGACGGACTCCTTCCCTCAGGAAGTAGTGGTGCGCGACTCGAGCTTTGCCCTAGCTGCGCTCAGTGCGGTCGGGGTCGACGTCGTTCTCGACGCTGTACGGGGTATGGCGGGGGAAGTGTTCGGACTCACACTAGGCGAGCAGGCCGGAATGACGGACGCGCTCCGGCACCTGGTGGAACGGCGGCTTCGGGAACGCGGCATATCGGTTATCGCATCGACCGCGGACTCGGTGAAGCTCTGGGTCAAGGTCCGTCCGCTGGCGGCGGCACTGGGCCAGAACCTGGCGGTGATGTGGTCAGTCGACCTAGGCGTCGCGCGAACGCTGGAGCTATCCGCTCGACCGGGGCTCAGATTCAGGTCGGTCGCCTGGCGCCGAAGTCGCTCTGGAGTTGAGGTACGGGGTCTCGGCAAGCTCGCTCCGGCCGTGACGGCGGCGTCCGAGCAGCTGATGGATGGCCTGATCGGCGAGATGCTGGTGGTCGCGGATACGCTGCGGCAGCAGGACGCCAGACGGCGATCGCCGAGCGGAGCCTAGATCGTGCCACTGATGCAATGAGTCGCGCCCGTTTCCGCTGCCGTCCGGGGTCGTGGAGTTGCACTCCCCTGGCTCGTCGGCAGGCACCGAAGTCGGTACAAGGTGCCACCCGGAGCGGATTGTCAGGAAGGCCAGTTCAGAAATTGATCAGGAGGGCATGATGCGAACTCTCAGGTCAGCAACCGTGCTTGGCGCAACCGCTCTGCTGGTGGTTGCAGGTACCGCCGTGTACCTCCTGACCGGCGGCAGCCTCCTCAGCTCCAGTCGTGGCAGAAGCGAAGCTGTGAGCCGGCCCCGTGTCGTCATCAACGAGGCCGCCAGAACGCTCGTCTATCTGCCGCTCTATCACGCGCAACGAAAGGGGTATTTCACCCAAGTCGACCTGCAGGTGGTGACCGGAGGGACTGCCACCAACTCGTTTGCCGCGATGCTCAGTGGGGAAGCCCAGCTCGCGCAGGCAGATCCGATGTACGTGCCAATCTCAAGACAGCAGGGTTCCGACGCAGTCGTCGTCGGACAGGTAGTAGGCCGAGTGGCTGTGTGGGGTGTCTCGTTCGATCCGAGTATTCGGGCTCTATCCGCTTCCTCGCTGCGAGGCAAGCGCATCTCGACGCACGTTCGGCCCATGACTGCCTACACCTACACAAGCCTCTTGTTGAATCAACTCGGGCTGGAGCCGGACCGCAACGTTACCATTGTCCAGAACAGACCTGGCAGCGAACTGGCGCCGGCGCTCAACAATGCCGCCGACGTTGTGATGACCGTCGAGCCAGCCGTGTCGCTCGGCGAGGAACAGGGTGGCCGCGTAGTATACTCGTTCGCGACTGCATTGGGGGACCGGGTGTTCTCGGCGTTGATGACGACGCAGCGCTACCTGCGCGCCAACCGACAGACCGTTCTTCACGTCGTCACGGGATACCAGCGGGCGCTCGACGATCTGCACGCGTATCCTGATTCGGCACTTGCTACAGCGCGCGTCTTCTTTCCGCAGGTGGCGGAAGGTGTGCTCCGACGCGCAGTGGTGCGGTTGCTCGCGGACAGTGTGGTGCCAACAAGTGTAACGATCTCGGAGCGCTCTTGGGACGCAGCGGTGGGCGCCCGAATCGCTGCCGGCGATCTCAGGGAACGATCATCCCGCGAGCAATCATGTGACCTCGCCTTGATGTCCGAGGCGCATTCCGGGAGACGGCAATGAGCAGCGGCCGTGAGAGAGTACTGTTGCCAGGCCAGGTGCCGCTCTACGCGCCAGTCTTCCTCGCCAAGGCGTTGAATCTTCATTGCGCCTGGCACGGGGTCGACCTGGAGTACCAGCGCCCTGAATGGATGAAGCGCGTCATGCGCCAACCTAACACCCGCTCTAGCGAGCCGTTGTTGGACGAGATGCTTGATCGGGCGACACGTAGGGCGTTGCTTGCGTTCTGTGACCCGATGCGCATTCGATACACGACGCCCGCAGCGTCCGCCTTGTATTACTCTCCTGTAGTGGTCGGGCCAGTCGTTTGCAAGCTGTGCTATTGGCTGATTGACGGAGCGGGTAGCGCGGCGGACGGGTCTGGAAGCGCCGGCAACGGGGAGCAGGCCATCAAGCGCATGGTCCGGCTTATTGTACCCCCCAGAGGTACCACCGGCTTCGCTCTAGCGCTTTCTGTCGTTCAGCGAGTATTCAACTCGGATCGGTCGAAAGCGAAGATGTTGTTCGAGGTTCCGGAAATTGGCCGGGAGGCGGAGTACCATCGGCTGTTCCCGCGGCGTCTCGCGAACTTGGTTGCATACTTCACGCCTGACCCGAGAACGACAGCCGATGGAAGTGGAGATGTACTATACTCGTACGTCAACAAGGACCGGGTGACAGGGCCGAGTGGTGCAGCAGCACCGGCCTGCGGGTGCAGTGACCGGGGGTCGAGCCGTGGAGGGGAGACGCAAGGTTCTCGCACCGGGCGCTACATCATGACAGCGGCGATCAGTACGGATTCCGTGCTAAAGACGGATCGGGCTCACGTTGAAGCCTTGTATGGATCAGTTCTGGATGCGGTGAAGATGATCCAGGCAGACCATCAGGCCGCCGCTAATGTTATTGTCAGGTCAGGTGTGGCCCCTCGTTTGCACGAGGCTACTGCGCTTGGGGCGTATCTGGCAACATACAAGGATCTTGCGGTGTACTGCGATAGCGAGGACGCCATTACGACTGAGGATCTGGCGACAATGGACGCCTTGTGGGCGGCGTACGATGAGTACATTAACCCGCGTCACGCGGGATCGGGCGGCGAGAGCCGCAAGAAGCAAATTGACGTGAACGGGGTCGAGGCTCGCCTGGCTCGCCCCGACGACCTGGGCCACGCGGTGAGCTGGCTGCGCCAGCTGTCGGGGGATCCGCACAAAATGGAGAACGGGTTGCCGTTTGAGGACAGCGCCCTAGCCGCAGTGGGGGCTTGCGGTGTCGGCGCGGCGATCGTGGCGTATCACGTTACGGCTGTCGTGATCAGTGGCCACGCGCCACCGGGAAGCGCGATTGTCGCTGGTGTTGCGTGGGTGGTGAGTCTGTTGATGCTGGTGTTCCCAAGCATCGTGCTGTGGCTCCCTGAGCGCCGACAAACTGGAAGCCGGGTCGTATCGGGAGTTGTTGCCTTGGTCTGCGGGTCAATCGCGATAGCGGTCTTGGTTGCTGAGTGGAGCACGACAGTGCTGGTCGGGCTTTTCCCGGACGAGGATTTGCGAGGGAATCTGCATGCATCGGCAGTGACAGGAGTGGCGATCGCGATGTGTGGTGTGATGAGGGATGTGTGGGAGCGACGGAACCAGGGGAGTGTACGTGGAGCTGTGGGCCGTCTGTGGAGGCGTGTCCTATTGCATATAGCGGTTGTCCGCGAAGTGTGGCGGCCGTCGCGCGGGTCGCGGCAAATGACCAGTGTCTAGGGCAGTGGACCGAACTGAGCGCAGCGAGAAGGCATGTGCGGGGCGGCGCCCGGCGACGATGCGCGGTGTCTCGTTCAGCTATTGCGGCGCCCCGCAACAAGCGGAAGTACCAGTGGTCGCCGGGGTGTCGGCGGATCTTCCCGGCGGTATGGTTACCGCTTTCGTCGGGCCCAGTGGGTGTGGCAAGACGACGATTCTCAAGCTGTTGGCGGGCTTGCTGATACCGTCGCACGGCACCATCGCGAATGTAGCCCAGCGGCCTGGCCGGCGGCCCCGGTGTGGCTTTGTGTTCCAAGAGCCGTCGCTGTTGCCGTGGCAGCCAGTTCTCGGCAATGCGTTGCTGGGCGTGAGCGTACAGGGGCGGATCGCCGACGCGGATCGCGAGCGGGCGAACCTGCTCCTGACCACCTTCGGGTTGGATGCTGTGCTGGACCGCTATCCGTCGAGTCTGTCGGGTGGGATGCAGCAGCGAGCCGCGTTGGCGCGGGCGCTGCTTGCCCGGCCGGATGTGTTGCTATTGGACGAGCCGTTCGCGCACTCGGATCTGGCTCTGCGGCGGCAGCTCTATGCTGACGTGTCAAAGGCCGTTGATGATGAGCAGTTGCCGGCAGTCCTGGTTACGCACGACGCCACGGAGGCGTGCAAGATCGCGGATCAGATCTACGTCCTGAGCCAGCGGCCGGCCAGAGTGGTGGACCTGTTAAAGATTGCGATCCCGCGCGCCGTGAGGCTTGCACACAGATCGTTCCGCATGGAAGCGATGGGCGAGGCCCTGGACGTGCTGACAAACTGGCTTGAGAACCCGGCCGGGCCGCAGTACGAGAGCTGAATGGATCGGGGCCGTCCGGGACGCCGGGTACCAATCGCCCTTGTGCAGGGAGGGCTGCTAGGCAGCCTAGCCCTGCTTTGGGAGTGGACGGTCCGTGGTCGGCCCAGCTGGGTCTTCCTGGTTGGCTCTCCCCAGGGGATCTGGCGAGAGTTTATGGCGGGAGTCACCGCGGGCGGGCTGCCCGGGCACGTGGCTGTGACGCTTGGTGAGGCCGTCGCCGGATTTGTGGCAGGAACCATCTGCGGTACCGCCTTCGGTTTGGGCCTCTGGTTCTCGCCGGCGGCCTACCGGCTCGCGCGGCCCTATGTGATCGCACTGGGCGCGCTCCCTGTGTTCGCCCTGGGGCCGGTTCTCATCTTTTGGTTCGGGACTGGGATGCTGTCCAAAGTCGCGCTGGCGTTTCTCGCAACCTTCTCCGTCGCCGTCAGCCAGTCGTACACCGGGGCGCAGGAGGCGGATAGCAGGTTGATAGCAGTCATTGAAGCGTTTGGCGGCAACCGAAGGCACACTTTCAAGCTGGTCGTCTTGCCAACAGCCTTGGTCTGGGTGCTCGCTGGCGTTCGGCTAAACATTGCAATGGCGCTGCTCGGCGCGTTCATCGGGGAGTTCATTTCATCCCGGAGGGGGCTCGGGCATTATATCATCTTGGCTGAGGGCCTCTACAACGTCAACCAGGTATGGGTTGGAATCGGATGCATCATCTTCCTGGCAGTGGGGCTCCATGCGGGAACCGGGCCCATCGAAGCTTGGGCGAAGCGGTGGAAGTAAACAAGTTCATTTGGAGGGAGCACAATGGTTTGCCGAATCGCGGAGAATGAGCCTCTACGAGCGCTGAGAGCTGAGCTTGGGCTTGAGTTGGTGTGTCACGGACGGCGAGACGACTGCCTTCATGGGTACCCAGTGGCGGAGGCTGGCGCCCTCGGTGCCCCGGGTGCTGCATTGGGTTACTGCCAGGCACTGTTTGAACGGCGCGGGACACCGGAGCAGCATACTGAGCGAGTCGCGGCGCTGCTTCAGGAGATCGGGGCCCCGTGGGCGGAGAGTCACGAACTGTACTGGGGGCATCGGGGGGCATTGAAGGCCGCAGAGTACGTAGATGCAGCGATTCGCCCGCTGAGTGGCAACGGCAGGGTGCCGATTCTGATTACGGGGCTTGATCCCCTGCACGACCGTCCGGTGGTGGATGAGATACTCGCGACCGAACCGCCTATTGCGCCCGGCGAGACGGTTCTAATGAGGCTGGTCCTTAAGGGCGAAGACTCATTGGCGGCAACGGCGGAATTGATGAGGCGGCTGTACGGCGCCGCGCTTGCGCAGCGACGGATGCCTTCCTGGTGGCCTCTTGTTCAGGGTGAGCTGACCTCCGAGGGCTGGTCGCGGTTCCGCGAGACTTGTGGGAAGCTGTGGGGCCTCGTGAACGTTGCGGTGAACCCGTTTGTTGGTGACGAGGAATTTGAAGTTGTTCGGGAGCAAGTGACGGTTGCACAGGTGCCGGTCGGAGGCCTCAATTGCGTTGCGGCGGACGGCACCGTCCAATTGCCCGTCGAGATGGCGGTTGCCAGGCCGCGAGGCAGAACGGAGTACTCGCTGCCCGGCTACTTCGAGCGCCTATCCCAACTGCCGAGTGTACCTACGATCATCGTGCTTGGCCCAACGCTGCCTGGTTGGGATGATGGCGTCAATCAGCTTCGGATTGCAGGCCTGCTGCCTCATCTCCGGCGAACCGT
The DNA here is from genome assembly GCA_964521535.1 of uncultured Gemmatimonas sp. Lineage (GTDB taxonomy): Bacteria > Gemmatimonadota > Gemmatimonadetes > Gemmatimonadales > GWC2-71-9 > SHZU01. The sequence goes on along the minus strand of CAZFSA010000068.1, from coordinate 7,993 downwards.
CGATGCCCTTTGGGGGGGGGTGGCGTCTGAAGATAGGGAGTGGATTTGGGGACTGAGGGCGTGAAAAGAGGGGGTGTCCCCCCTGGGCGGCATGCGGGAGAGGTCGAACGTCGACCAAGTCTACCGAGGAGGGGCGACCAACACCCGAGCGAAGCTGGCGCCAGCCGTGCCAGAATGCTAGCCTTGGCTGACGAAGCGAACAACTTCAGCAAGTTGTGCACAGTGGCCGGCATCAACTGGATCCTCACCGATCGTTGCTGGGAGCCGCTGACGAACGGGTGCTGCGAGCGGTTCCACCTGACGCTGGAGGAGGCGTGCGTCGCCGGGGCGCCGCGGAAGAGGCCTTGCGGTCCGCGTCGGACCTGTTCTTGGGGGACCTGGACGAGTGGCGGCAATCCTAGACGAAGTGAGTAGTCACCGGGGACGCGGATCGGTGGTGGTGTAATCACAAGCCCGGTCACGGCGTGCGTCGCCAGGCGTCCAGAAGTGAACCCGTCATACCCAGCCGCACGTCTGCGGTGAGGTGCGCACACGTACGCGAATGCTTGGTGTTGGTTCGGGGCGGCCCGTCATCCCGGGACAGTGCATCCGGAGCGTCCAAGGCGACAATGATGCCAACTCCGCAACGGCGGTTGTCCCAACGTGTCCCAGACCAGCCAGTCCGCCCGTCTCTCGGCTACCGCCCAGGCGCTTGCCTCGGTTCCGTATTGCCAAACCTCTCCGGCCGCGGTCACCCGTGTGGTTTTCGATCACCTGCTGCTCTTGGCTGGAAGGCCCGCCGTTGTCCGGATGGTCGCCAAGGGGGTGGTGCTCTATTCGTCGTTGGCCCAGGTGGACGAACCCAAAGGCTGGGCTGAACGGACCGGTGTCGGCGTCGGCGGCGATCCGCCCTGGGACTCCGGGCGGGGTTTTGGAATCGAGCTGCTCACGCTTCCAGGTGGGCGGTCCCGGAATCGGCTTGTCCGAGCCGTGTTCGAGCGCGTGGCCGCGAACGATCCGGAACCCTTCACCACGCTGATGGCGTGCATGGCCGAGTTCCCGGACGTGCTGGGCCGGGCACCGGAGTGGCTGCAGCCCGTACCCTCCTACCTCGCCCCTCGCCACGGCGATTGGCTCCCGCGGGCCGAGCTTGAGCGGCTGGTAAGGCCGTTCGCAAGGCTGCTGGGAACCGCGCCCGATGCGACCCTCCGAGTCGCTCCGACTTATCCTTTCCGCACAACGACGGAGGGCGGTGCCACGCTATCCTACGCCGTTACTGATCTGCCAACTTTCGGCGCGGGCTGGCGAGTCGAGTCGACGCCAAGCCTCAATTCGGCGCAGGTGGCGGTGACCAGTGCCTCGGGGGCCGTTTTCCCGATCTTGGTAAGCGGCACGCCATGGTTCTGCTTTCGATTGGAGGCGACCGGTCCAGAGGGGTGGCGCCACATGCAACGGATGTACCTCCATGCGCTCCCCCAGCTCGAGAGCCGGGTCCGGGCTGCAGCGAAGGAAGCCTTCTTTGAGGGGCTCGTCGAGCCGCTACGCCTGGCGCTCGACGAACGGGCGCCGTTCAACGAGCAGCTGCTGGACCGGATCAACCAGGAGTGGCTTAAGGCCGCGATGGTGTACCCCTTTCCGGTTCTCCAGCTGCGTCTTGCAAGTGGGGTCGAGGGAAGCGAAGCGGTGCTTCGGCTTAACGGGCAGCCCGTCCGAGTCGAGGTTCTGCCTGACCTGGCACGCCCGTTACCTCCGCTGTTCCGCTACGATCCAACACCAACCGAAGAGATCGTGGAGCGCAGCAAGATGCTCCTTCAGGACTACCTTCGGGGTCGCCTGGCGAGCTTGGACGTGATCTTCAGCCTCGGCCATGAACTCAAGAACTCGCTTGACCAGACCAAGTGGGCCAGCTGCTTCTTCCACCTGAGCCGGCACGACCCGACCAAGCCGCTCGATCCCGAGCTGCTGGTTGAGACGCTGCAGGGTTTCCGCCAGCTGATCTGGCCAGTGGGGCTGGCCGCGGCGCTTCGTGCCATCGCCAAGACCGACCAGGGTACCGATCTCCGGTCGGAGTGGCTGGCGCCCGACTGGGTTGCGGCAGCGAGCCAGCCGTTCCCGGCACCGGAAGTCACGGTCACCTACCGTGACACGATCCGCTACCTGCTCGACCTGCTGGTCAGCCTCGAAGACCGGGATGGCCGTACCCGGTTGCTGGAGGCGAGCGGCCCGCAGTTGGCTGGAATGACGCTGGAGGAGGCCTGGGGCCGAAGTCGGCTCCCGGTACCGCAGGTGTTCGATGAGCGGCGGCTTCGGTTCCCCCCGCTGCAACCAAGCGGCAAGGAGCAGGTGAATGCTCCGTACGTCCTCACCGGATTTGCAGTGGAACCAATTCGAAACGCCCTCTCAGCGACGCTGGATGCCTACCGGCCGCCTCCGCTCCGCTCAACGATCGCCCGGCCACTTATCACCTGGCACGTCCGCGATGGCGCTGACGAGGTGATCTTCGAGATTGGCAACCCCGTGGGAAATGCTCGGGCGGGCGGCCCAGAACGTCTGGGCCATGCGGCCTGGCTGGTGTCGCATCTGGGCCGCCTCCTCAACGTGGCCCGTCTGGACGGTCCCTCCAGGGTAGAAACCCGGGACGGGGCGCCTTTCGTGACATTCGCCGTCGCGCTGTTCCCTCACCGGCTGGTTCGCCGGCCGCTCGACCCCAACTGGACCCCGTGAGCTCCCGCCGGCTTCGCCTGCTCCGCATCAACGATCGCGCCGACCGGTTCTGGGAAAAGGACCTCGACGACGAGCCCGGCTGGTTCGAGCCGTTCGTGGTTGCTGGCCGCGACGTCGCGGTGCGGCGGATCACGGGCACCGAATCCTCTCAGCTCTTCTGGCAGCTCCTGGGCCCCAGCGCGCCGCCGCCCGATCTGATCCTGGTGGACATCAACTTCGAGAGCGACACCCTCGCCCCACTCAAGGACGCGTTTGCCCAGATTCCGACTGGCTTGCTGCACGGGATCCCGCTGCTGGCCTGGAGCCGGACCTCGGGGGCGCTCTCCGTGCTGGTGTTCCACACCGGCGACCCCGATGCGTTCCGGTCCAAGGCGCCGTTGCCGATGCGGCTTCTGGCCGCCGAACTCGGGGCGGTCGCCCGCGCGCTCGCGGGGCAGGGGGGGGAGGAACCGGTGACCCGTGCCAACATCGAGCCTGCGTTCGACTGGATCGCGAGTCACTCGTTCTCCAATGAGAAGTTCGCCCTGCTGGCTGCCATTCGACGCTATCGAGAGCGGCTTTACCGGGCGGCGCAGGACGCGCCGGGACCGAACGGGGTGGTGGTGGCCCCGCTCGAGCACCTGGCCCTGCTCGCGCGGGTGACGGCTGCCGCCGAGCGCTCGGGCTCGGTCGAGCCGGACGCCGAAGGATGGCCGGGGGTGTGCCTGATCCGCCCAGACGGGAGCCGGGATTCCATTTCGGTGCAGTCGCTTTTCGGGGAGATCCCCAAGCTCACCGCCGAGATGTTCCGGGAGCAGGCCAAGGAGACGACCCAGCCCTGGGATGCGACTGGCGAGGTGCCACCGGTGGGCGACTACGTCCGCGGACTGGTGCGATGGACCAACGTCTTCCGGGAGGCCAGCCGGGTGGCCGCGCTGCTACCGCTGGCCAGCGAGGCGCCGGCGGATGGCGTGAACCTGAACCAGTTGGTGAGTCGGCGGACCCATGGCTCGGAGACCGGCTTGGTGCGCCTGCTGGTCCTGATGTTCCAAGTGGTGCGCCAGTACCGCCGAGCGGCGGACGACTGGCGGCAGATCTACCTCGAGTTCGACTGGGCCCCCCACCAGGCGCCCAAGGAGACGGCCGCGCGGCACCGCGCTCCAGATCGGACGCTGGCGGCGACCGTCGAAATCATGCATGGCCGGATCCTGAAACTCGCGGGTGACGCCGACGCGCACGAGCGCCTGGCGCGATTCCGTGCCGGGGCCCCGGAAGCCGGCCCCTCGGCGAACGGTTTCCATGAGGACGAGCTGGCGGAGACCCTGGTCGCCCGGGGTCTGGCCAGGATGCCAGTGGCCGCCCTGCGGTTCCACTTGGACATCATCGCAAGCCTCGGGCTCATCGCGCCGAACTCGGCGGAGCGGGGCAGCTGGTTGGTGACCCGGCCGGGACTCCCATTTCCGAGGGACGTGCTTCCCCCGATTCCAGACCCGTTCGTACCCACATGGCTCCGACCCGGCGGGAAGGAAATTGGGTTGCGAGGTGGGCTGCAGCATACTCTGGGTTTCGGGAAGGAGTTCCACCCGGTGCGACGGATCCTGGCTGAGTCCGGGGCGATCGGCCACGCCGATCCCACCGAGTTCCTGCGCCGGCTGTTGGACGAGGGCCGCTGCCCAGGGTGGCTTCGGGAGCTATGCCGGGACTACGCGCGGGAGGAGCTGTGCTGGGTGGAAGAACGATTGTGGCCGCCGTTCCTGCGCGGCGGAGCGACCTGAGCCCACTCACCTCGGCCAGTCCGTGATGAAGCCAGCCGGGCTGCCATCCTTGGCGCGGGCCGTGACCCGGAGTGGCATCCGCGCTCGCCCCGCGATTCGCTCTGCCTCGGCGACGTTGTCGGGGTGGATCCGGTCAAGCTCGGAATCGAACGGTGGCAGCAGCACCGCTTCGCCCGGCAGGTTAGCGAGGGCCCCCGGAGGCGGGCCGCCGGGCTCGAGACGGCGGTGCCGGCTGCGGGCCGGCCGGGGCAGGCTGGTGTAGTACCCCCCCTCCCGAGTGGCGGTGTCGTACAGCCACCACTGAACAGGATCGGCCGGGCTCAGGGTCACGCGAGAGCCTTCCCGCCAGAGCCGCGTCGTCCGGAGCGGCTGATTGTTGCCATAGTTCCAGGTTTCGTCCTTGAGCGAGAGCACCAGGCGCAGTCCCCGGCACGCGGCTACGGCCTGGAACAGCACCACCAAGTCGATGTTTCCTTCGACGCCTGGCAGATGCGGTACGTTTATCGTCTCGAGGACGAGGACCGGGATCGGGCCGCTCTGCCCGGGAACGACGGCCCAGGCTTCGTGCAAGCCTACATACCCCCCGGTTGGCTGGCCATCGAGGTACAGGCCGTAGAACACGTGATGGGGATCGAGCGCTCGAAGCGGGATCGAACGGCTGGAGCAGTCTCCTGCGAGGTCGCCTCGATAGAGCGCCTGCACCCGCCCCAGCGGCCGCACCTCGAGTCTCAGAACTGGCGCAGCCTGACTGGCCCCGCCCCGGCCGAGCTGTCTCAGGAGTCGCCGGGCCTGCGCCTCGAGGGAGTCGTGGCGCCGGGAGCGAGGGAGGCGCTCGTCGTGCGGGATGCCGAGGGCCCACTGCAGCTGCGCGGCGCCCTCGTGCAGGCGGTGGGCAATGAAGTCGATGAGGGAGTCGCGCACGGTCGGCGTGAGCAGGTCGGCACGCCCACCGGCCCGCCGAAGCACGGGGATGACCTCGTGAGCGGCTCGCTCCCCCGGGGCATCGCCATGATCCGGATATGCCAGGGCGAGAGAGCGCAGAGCCTCGATGATCGGTCCCTTGAGCCGGCGGGGAGGGGTCAAGCCTTCCCACACTTGGTTCAAAGATGAGAGGAGCGCGGATGCAGTAGCCTCCATGAGGAGCTGGGGTTCGGCAGGCACTGCCCTTGGCGGTGGCTGAGCGGCCATGACCTGGCGGATTTGGCGCCGGGAAAGTCGGGGCCTGCCCGGTCCACCGGCCGACAGGCGCAGGCGGCAGTATGCCTCCACATGATCGGCGACCGCCCTCCGAAGGGTCCTGTCCAGCTCGGGGCGGGCGGCCGCCGGACCGGCTGCGGCGAGAACCGCCGCGACTGCAGCTCCGGCCGGATCCTCCCGGAAGTCGCGGACCGTCGATTCCAGCAGAAGGGCCACTGATACAATCTCGTGGTCGAGCTGGGTGCGTTGCGGCCGTGCCCGACCCATGGGCAGCCTTGCCCGGAACGCAGGATAGCCGTGGCTGCGGAGGGACCCCGCTCCGCGGAGCAACGCGCCGGCACCGTACCACCAGCGGGGATCGGCGGGAAGCACCTCCGACGGCCATGCTCCCTCCTCTGACACGATGTCGGTGACGGCGTGGGCGATAACCAAGGCGGACAGCCGGGAGTAACCGGCGGCGGCGGCCAGCTCGTCGGCGGACAGCCCCTGGAAGCCCGCTGGGGGACCGATGGTCAGCCTGGGTCGTGGCCGCCGTTGCGCTCTCGACCGTTCGAGCAACTCCGGGAGCGCCAGCACGGCGAGCGGGAGCCAGCGGTTGTCCCATGACGGCAGTTGCCGCAGGAAGCGATGTCGAACGGGCCAGGGGGCCATCGAGAGCAAGGCATGCACGACTGCGGCCACCAGCCGGACGTCACGGCCTGGCGGCCGCCGGAGCACCTCCTCCAGCCGGTCGTGCACGCTGTCCCAATCGCAGGCGGGAGCCACTCGAAGACGGTGCTTGGCCCGAAGCAGGTGGGCGAGCGCCAAGTCGGCCGGTTGGTCCAGGGGTAGGGGCTGCCCGGCTCCGCCTTCGAGCGCGGGAATGATTCGATCTCCGTCGTCCGCTCCCAGGGCCTGCCGAATCAACAGGTGGACGAGGCCCCGCTCGCCGGGGCCATCGGCGACGTCAGCGGCCAGCTGGTAGCCGAGCGAACCCGAGCGGGCGCCGCCGGCCCCGGTGTAGCGATCGACCCGGTGCAGTTCGGCGCGCACGACGTGGCCCACCGGCGTCCAGGGCCTGAGCCGAAGCCCGGAGGGAAGGCCGCAGCGAACGTGGGGCAGCCGCTCCCGGCCAAGCTCCTCGCGAAGCACATCGGGTACGTGCCACCCCGGGGCCGAGTCGGCTATCGCCCCAATGCCGACGTGGTCGTGGGCCTCGAAGACGACTGCCGACAGCGAGGTTCGGGACCGGGATGGCTGGGGTATCCGGGGGCGCCGCTTCCGGTTCCGCTCCCTGAGGCGGCGGACCCGATTGAGAACCCAGCTCACCTCGGCCCGGGTGGAGGCCGCCTCCAGGCGTCGTGTCAGCGCGCGCCCGGCCGCAGTAGAGGGGCCGCCGAGATTGACGATCGCCTGTGCGATCTCCCGCCAGGCGCCGAGCCCCAGATTCCGGCCCGTCAGCTGCCGGCCGGCAGCGTGCAGGGCCGGGCAGAGGCGATCGGGATTTCGCCAGATGTCGGAGTTGGGTTGGAACGGAAAGCGCAACGCGATGGTCAGGGAGTCGCCGCCTACAATACCCTCCGGTTGGGGCAGCCACCAGACGCCACTGCGTCAGGGAGCGTCAGTCTGACCGGCACCGGAAGCCCGATAGTAAAGCCCCCTTTTGAAGAGCGCCCGACTCCCGATGGAACAGAGTGCGATCGCCCGTGTCCCCCCCTCCGGCAACGGCCGGGGTCCCCACCCCCGGCCGAAGGTCTTCGAGTCGGACGCCGAGGCTTGGATTTCCCTGCGCGATACCCTGGTCACGCGCGCCGCTTTCCTCAACCCTGGGCTCGGGAGCGAAAGGGCCAGCGGGGGCAGGGAGGGGGGATGCGGCCTGGCGGTCTGGGCCAGCGAGGCCGACCGGGCGCTGCTCGATCTGTGGACGGACCGGCTGGGATGCGGTGGCGGCGCCACCCCTCCCACGCTCCTGGGCCGGCTCGGAGAGGATCGCAATCTCGCGCCCCCGGCTCTTCTGGTTCTGGCGACGGTGGTCCTCCTGAACGTCAGCCCGGAGCTGGCCCGAGCCCTGGGCCACCCCGAGCAAGTGACCTTCCGCCTCCTCTGCGAGCTGCTCTCGCTCTCGTACGAGGAAGTGGCCGCCGTGGCGGGCGAGCATGGCGAGCTGTCCACCGCTGGCCTCCTGGAATGTTCCCGTGGCGTTTTCAGCCGGTCGCTGGCCCTCGAAACCACGGTGACCATCGTCTCCCCGGTGCTCAAGGCGCTCCGCGGGGTGCCGCTGACCGACGAGGAACGGTGGTCCCTGCCGGCGGGGCTGGTCCGGGCGGCCGCCCCGAGGACCGGTGCGTCGGGCCGTGACG
>CAZFSA010000067.1:0-23809 GCA_964521535.1 uncultured Gemmatimonas sp. | reverse complement strand
AGCGCGCCCTGCGGCGCCGCGGCCGACACCCGCGCCCAGGCCGGCGGTTGCCGAACTGCCCCAGGAGCTGGCGGAACTCAGCTTCGAGTTGATCGACGAGGCGGAGCTCCCACCGGCCCGGTTCGAGCTTACCCGGCGGGGCGCGGTGGTCCTGCTGGTGGATGACGAAGATCAGCTCCGCCGGGTGATGCGCGACCTCCTTGAGCGGCAGGGGTTCACGGTGATTGAGGCCCGCGATGGCGCCGAGGCGCTGGCGGAGGTGGACCACCACAACCCCGACATCGTCATCCTCGACCTCAACCTGCCCAGTATCGACGGGTACACAGTGCTGGCCCGACTCCGCTCCCGCGACGCCACCCGCAACCTGCCGATCATCGTGCTCACCGCGAAAGGCGACGAGGACAACGAAGTCCGGGTCCTCGAGCTCGGCGCCGACGACTTCCTGACGAAGCCCTTCCGGGCCCGCGCGCTGGGCGCCCGGCTGCAGACCCTCCTGGCCCGGCATCGGGCGGTGTAGCGCCCTGCCCGACGTGCAGGATCCTCCGGTCCGGGTCCGCATGGTGGATGTCTACCCCCTGCGCCGCGGCGTCCGGGGCATCGAGGTCCTCGCCCTCCGCCGAGCGCCCGGCGGGAGGTGCCCCGGCGCCTGGGAGGCGGTGCATGGTCATATCGAGGCCGGGGAGACGCCGGTGGCCGCTGCCGTGCGCGAATTGCGCGAGGAAACCGGTCTCGCCATGGGCCGGCTCTACAACCTGAGCCGGGTCGAGAGCTTCTACCTTCACCGAACCGGCGAAGTGGTCCTGATTCCCGCCTTCGCTGTCTTCGTTCGCGCCCCGGGCACCGTCCGGCTGTCTGCGGAGCACGACGCGCACCAATGGCTTGCGCTGGCCGATGCCCGTGACCGCTTCGCCTGGCCGAGGGAGCGGCGCGCCGTCGCGGATATTGGGGTCCTGCTCGGGTCCGGCGACGCCGGCCCGCTGGAGGATGTGCTGCGGGTGGAATAGGGGCCCGGGCGCTATCGGTCCCGGTGCCCGATCCGCTCCGTGACGTAAGCCTCCGGCGGGGCGTTCGGCTTGACCCGCACCGACTTGGCTGGAACCCCGACGTTCACGTGGTAGGGGCGCACGTCCTTGGTGGCCAGCGCGCAGGCCCCGACCATGGCGTTGGTCCCGACCCGCGTCCCTGCAAGCACGGTGGCGTGATAGGTGATCCGGACGTCGTCCTCGAGGACCGTCCGGGCGTTGGTCACGTCCTTCTGGTCCACGATGCTGTGGGTATGGCTGTAGATGTTGGCGTAGTCGGAGATGCTGACCCGGTTGCCGAGGGTGATCCCGCCCCGATCGTCGAGCAGCACGTGCCGATGCACCACCACGTCGTCGCCGACCTCCAGGTTGTAGCCGAACGAGAACTCCACGTGCTGAAAGCATTTGAAGTTGGCGCCGCAGCGAGCGAAGATCCGCGGGGCCAGCAGCCGCCGGAGCCGGACTCCGAGGTCCACGTTCTGACCCCCAAGTGGGGTCCGGTCGAAGCTGTACCAGAGCCAGAGCAGCGGCTTCACCCGGGCGAAGCGCTCCTGGTCGACCTCGGCGTAGTACTCCGGCTCCAGCGTGATATTGCGGGGGTCCAGCGCCAGCGCCGCGGCCTCCGCGGCCCGAGACCGGGGCCGGAATCGGTCGTACGGTCCCTCGCCGGGATACCACAGGTCGAACAGGGTATCGCGGCAAACCAGACTCCAGTCAGCGTCGGGGGCGGAGAGCGCCGTGTCCAGCTCGGCCAGCCAGGTGTCGTTGGCCCGGCGGGCGGGCTCGGGGAGCTCCACTGTCCTGAGAGGGCGAAGCGGCATGCCACAGGCTCGATCGGTGTCGGGTCGTTCAAGTTGAGCCTGGCCCCGTCACGGGCGCAACGTGGGTCGGTCCGCCCAGGCGAGGTGACGGCCGGCGCTCGCCGGGGTGGCCCGGCAGGGGATACCATTCACCCATGCAGCCGCGACGCCAGTCCTGGCCCATGACCCGGGCCGCCATGGTGGCAGGTCTCGCCACCATGGGCCCCGCCTGCGGGCGCGGTGGGATTCCGCCGGCGCAGTTGCCCCCGCCGACCGCCGAAGCGATCTCCTTCCTCGGGGACACCCTCTGGAGCGTGCCGATCAGACCGGAAACGGCGCAGCGGCGACTGACGAGGCTGCAACGCGCGCGGCAGCACGTTGCCGACAAGCCGACCGATGTGGGCGCCAGGCTGAGCCTCGCCCGGCAGACGGCCGGGATGGGTCGGCTGCGCGAGGCCATCCGCCTCCTCGATGAGGCTCTTGACCGTCACATCGACGACGCCCGGCTCTATCGGCTTCGCGCCGAGCTCCTGATCCAGACCCGGCGGCCCGCCGCCGCCATCGAAGATCTCCGTCGCGCGGTCTGGCTGACCGAGGGGGATACCGTCACGACGGAGTTCCTGGAAGTGGACGGCGTGGGCTTGGTGGGCGTCGGCCTCCGCCACTCAGTCCATCTGCTGCTCGGGCAGGCCCACTTCCTGAGGGCTGACCATCCCCGCGCCATCGCCGCCCTCACCACGGCCCTGGCCACGGCCCAGAACGCCGACGAGGCAGCGGCGGCCGCGGTATGGCTGGTACTGGCCCATGGCCAGAACCGCGGCGACCGCCGGGCAGTGATGTCCCTCCTGGGGGCCTGGCAGCCGGATGCCCAGGTGGTGCTCCGGGTGCCGGAGCACCGTCTTCTCCTGGCGTGGAAAGGCGTCCTTCCGCTCGACTCGCTTCGGGCCTCGGTCCAGGAATTCAACGACCCCGACGAGGAGGCCCTCTATACTCTGGCGGCCGGCCTCGCCCGGCTGGCGAGCGGCCACCCCGAGGAGGCGGCCATGCTCTTCGAGGTGGTGCGTGCGGTGGGCAACTGGACCACGATCCCGTACCTCGCCGCGGAGGCCGAACTCTCCCGGCTCCGGCGGCGCGCTGCTCGGCCGGGGGCCGGTTAGCCCGAGCTCACCGCGTCGAGCAGGGTGCGGCCCAGGGTGGCCACCCCCAGGTCGGTCGTCCCGCTCACCGCCAGGAGTTCGTCGGGCCCGAGGCCGAGTTCCGACCCCCGCCTGGCGACGGCCCGCTGCCGCTGGCCATAGGGCAGCTTGTCGGCCTTGGTGAGCACCACGTAGACCGGGCGCCCACACTCCTCGAGCAGGCCCTTGAGCTCGATGTCGTCGGTCGAGGGACGATGCCGGATGTCGAGGAGCCAGACCACCGCCGCCAGACGGTCCCGCCGGCCCACCACGCCCTCCACCAGCTTCCGAAAGCGCGCCCGCTCCGATTTCGAGACCCGGGCGAACCCGTACCCGGGCAGGTCGAGCAGATACAGGCCGGGGAGACGGAAGACGTTCAGGTACTGGGTCTTGCCGGGGGTCCCGCTGGTCCTCGCGATCCGCCGTCCTACCAGGGCGTTGAGCAGGGTCGACTTGCCGACGTTCGAGCGGCCCAGGAAGGCGATCTCGGGCAGGTCGGGGTCGAGGGGGTGTCGCGGGTCGGGGAAGCTGCCGACAAACTCTACCGGTTGGCCGGCCAGGGGCGAGCGGGGCGGCGTCAGCTCGGGCCTAGGCCTCGCGCACCGCGCGGGGGCGCTCGGTGACGATAAGGGGCGGCTTGTTGTCGGTGATCGATTCGGCGGTGATGACCACCTCCACCACATCCTCCCTGGCAGGAAGGTCGAACATGATGTCGGTCATCACGTGCTCGAGGATGGCCCGCAGGCCACGAGCACCCGTCCCGCGCTTGAGCGCCTTCCGGGCCACGGCGCGGAGCGCTTCCTGGTCGAAGGTCAGCCCCACGCTCTCAAGCTCGAATAGCTTGTGGTACTGCTTGGTGAGCGCATTCTTGGGCTCGAGCAGAATCCGGACCAGCGCCTCCTCGTCCAGCGACTGCAGCGCCACGGCGACCGGCAGCCGGCCTACCAGCTCGGGAATCAGGCCGAAGCGGAGGAGGTCGTCGGGCTCCACGTGGGCGAAGGGATTGTGCTTGTCCACCCCCAGCCGGGCGTCGGCCTCCGTGCCGCTTCGGCCGCCGCGCCCGAACCCGATCTGCTGCCGGCCCAGCCGGTTCTCGATGATCTTTTCCAGGCCGTCGAAGGCCCCGCCGCAGATGAAGAGGATGTCCCGGGTGTTGATCTGAATGTATTCCTGCTGGGGGTGTTTGCGGCCGCCCTGAGGGGGCACGCTCGCCACCGTTCCCTCCAGGATCTTGAGCAGGGCCTGCTGTACCCCCTCCCCGGAAACGTCCCGGGTGATGCTGGGGTTCTCCGACTTCCGGGCGATCTTGTCGATTTCGTCGATGTAGACAATGCCCCGTTCGCACTCCGAGACATTGAAGTCGCCGGCCTGGAGGAGCCGGACCAGGATGTTCTCCACGTCCTCCCCCACGTACCCGGCCTCGGTCAGCGTGGTGGCGTCGGCGATCGTGAAGGGGACGTCGAGGATCCGGGCGAGGGTCTGCGCCAGCAGCGTCTTGCCGACCCCGGTGGGGCCGAGGAGCAGGATGTTCGACTTGTCCAGCTCCACCGAGTTGTCGCGGCCCGCGGCCGCGTTGATCCGCTTGTAGTGGTTGTAGACCGCAACGGCCAGGGTTCGCTTGGCGCGTTCCTGGCCGATCACATACTGGTCCAGCACCTCCTTGATCTCCGCCGGGGTCGGGACGTGGGTGATATTGTCCACCACGTCCCGCTCTTCGTCCTCGGCCAGGATCTCGTTGCACAGCGAGATGCACTCGTTGCAGATGTAGACCGACGGCCCGGAGATGAATTTCCGGACCGAATCCTTCGACTTGCCGCAGAACGAGCAGCGGAGGTGCTTGTCGTTGGACATCGCGGTCCCGCCCAGAGTGATGGATCCTGCGCGGCCTCCGATCGCCGGCCGGCCCGCGCATCAGCGCGTCCGGAGCGCCCGGCCCCCAAAGTGGCCGGGCGCTCCGGGCGCCGTCAAGCCTTGACGACCGCCGGCTCCCCCTTCCGCACCGGGGTGAACACCTCGTCGATGATCCCGTACGCCTTGGCCTCCTCGGCGCTCATGTACCGGTCCCGGTCCACGTCACGCTCGATCACCTCCACCGGCTGCCCGGTGTGGTTGGCGAACAGCCGGTTCATCAGGGCCCGGCTGTGGAGGATCTCGCGCGCCGCGATCTCGATGTCCGAGGCGGTCCCCTGCGCGCCGCTCGACGGCTGGTGGATCATGATCCGGGCGTGGGGCAGCGCGGCCCGCTTGCCCTTCGTGCCCGAGGCCAGCAGGAAGGCCCCCATCGAGGCCGCCATCCCCATGCAGATCGTATTGATCGGCGCCCGCAGGTGCTGCATGGTGTCGTAGATCGCCATCCCCGAGTGGACGTGTCCGCCCGGGGAGTTGATGTACATGTTGATGTCCTTCTCGGGGTTGTCGGCGTCCAGGAAGAGCAGCTGGGCGATGATGATGTTCGCCACCTCGTCGTTGATCGGCGCGCCCAGGAACACGATCCGGTCCATCAACAGGCGCGAAAAGATGTCGTAGGTCCGCTCGCCTCTCGGCGAGCGTTCGATGATATAGGGCGGATACAGCGACGTGCTCACGGGCTCTCCTCCACCTTGGACTGCGATTTCAGGAACTCGAAGACCTTCTCCTCGGTGATGCTCCGCTCCAGCTCCGGCAGGCGCTTGGCCTTCTCCAGCGACGCGTAGACTTCCGCTACCGGCGTCTTGCGGCTGGCCGCGATCCGGGCCACGCGCTCGTCCACCTCGGCCTCGGTGGCGAAGAGCCCGTGCGTTTCCGCCAGCGCTCCCACCACCAGCTCCCGCTGCACCTGGCTCGCGGCAATCGGTCGGAACTCGGCGTAGAACTGCTCGGCCCGCTCGTGAGGAACCTGGTACGCGTGCAGCAGCGCGTGCAGCGCTCGCTGTATCAGCGAAGGGGGCGCCGGCACCCCGTTCGCCTCGATGACCTGCTGGAGGAGCTGGTCGCGAACCTGCGCCTCGGCATCCCGCTCCGCTTGGCGCTCCAGGTCGCTTCGGACCGCCGCCCGCAGCGCGGGCAGGTTCTCGAAGTCGCCCACCGACTGCGCAAAGCTGTCGTCGAGGGGCGGCAACTCCTGCCGCTTCACCTCGTGCAGCGTCACCCGCACGGTGCGGACCGCCCCCCGGCGCGCCGGGTCGGGATGGTCGTCGGGCAGCCGCAGCTCGGTCTCCGCCGACTCGCCTGGCAGGAGCTCCATGATTCGCTCCTCGAGCGCCGGTAGCGCCTGCCCCTCACCGATCACGATGGTATACACCTGCGGATCCCGGGCCTCGCCGCCTTCGACCGAGGCCACCTCGACCCGGACCATCGTCCCGGGCCCGGGTTTCTCCCCCTCCACGGGAATCCATGCCGCCCGCGACTCCCGGATCTGCTCAACCTGATCCGTGACCGCCTGCTCGGTGACCGGGGCGACCGTCCGCCGCACGGTAAACCCCCCAACCCGGGCCAGGTTGAGCTCGGGACGGACCTCGACCAGGAACTCGAACTCGACCGCCTGGCCTTCCTCGTAGCGGAGGTTGCGGACCGCCGGGTCGGAGACCGGCTTGAGGTTCTCCCTCTCCCGGGCCTGCTCCCAACCCTCCCGCACCACCTGCTCGATCACCCATTGGCGGATGGCCGGTGCAAATCGTTTACGGACAACAGCTTCCGGCGCTTTTCCCGGCCGGAACCCCGGGAGCCTGGCCCGGCGGCCATACTCCTGCACGGCCCGCTGCTCGGCGGCTTGAACCCGCTCCAGTGGGACGGAAACCCTGAGCGCGCGGGACCCCGCGTCTCCGGCCGTTGCGGTGATGGTGATCTCGGACATGTCGCCGGGAAATGTAGACCCCCGGCGTTGGAGGGGGCAAATGGCTGCCCGTCACAGACCTAGCGCTGGGGTACCTCGGCCTCGGACACCGTTACCGTTGACCCCGGACCGAGGGACGCGACCGCCTGGACCACCATCTTCATGGAGACCGCCAACGCCGGGACGGCGATTCCGGTTCCCAGGAGGAGGAGGTTCACCGCGAGCAGCGGCGAGGTAAAGCGGTTGACCAGCCGCCGGTCTCTGGTCAGCGCGAAGGCGCCTACGGCGAGCCCGTTCACCACCAGGAAGGCGATCGCCGACCACCGGAATGCGGTGCCGGCGAGGTCGGAGAGCGAGGCTGCCAGGGTGTCCACAGGCACCTCCCGCGACGGCGGGTCAGACGGTTACAGGCAAGCACCGAGTCACGTCCGTCGGCGGCTCGGTATGCGAACGGCGGGAGTCGAACCCGCACCCCCTGAGGGACAGGATCCTAAGTCCTGCGCGTCTGCCAGTTCCGCCACGTTCGCTCGCCCGCCAACGGGCGGTTGGCGTGAAATCGGCTCAACTACAGTAGCGAGCGACCGGTTCCGGCGGGAGGGGGCTGTTTCGGGGTGCAACGGGATTCCGTTCGGAGGGGCCTCTTGAGTGGTCGGTTACATTACGCCGTTCTGCTGATGCGGCCAGTCACGCTATTGCAGGGGGAGCGCGGAATGCTGCTGAAACGGGCGGGGGCGGTGGTTCTTGCGGCGGTTGCACTGGCAACCGCCGCCGGATGTGAGCGGGGCGACCCGCGTCTGGCGAACCTTTCGCCTGGCATCAGCAAGGACAGTGTTCTGACGGTGATGGGAGGCCCCCCTCATCGTCTGGATCCCTACCTCAGCAAGGGCCAGTACATCGAGGCCATGTACTACCCCCGGCGGGCGGGTTCGAGCGGAGATGATCTCCAGGACCGCAACATGACTCCGGTGGTCGTCATCAACGGGAATCTCGCTGGCTGGGGATGGAGCTGGTGGGACTCCACCGCCGCCGACCACCGGATCGAGGTTGCTGCGAAGGGGCGCTAAACCAACGGGCGGACGGTGGTCTCCCCCCGTCCGCCCGCAACCTGCCGGCTGTGAACCCGACCTACCGCAGTCTGATCCTCACCACGCCCGCCTGCCCGCGGCCGTCGTTGGCCTGGGGATAGAAGACCGAAATCGACACCACGTCGCCGGCCGGAAGGTTCCGGATCGCGTCGCGGATGTCCGCCTCGGTCCGGATCGGCCGACCCTCGATTTCGGTCAGGATGTTGACGACCTGCGAGGGCGGGCTCAACAGCCCGTCGGCCGGCCCGTAGGGATCCACGGTCTCGACCATGACTCCACGGGTGCTCGCCGGGAGCCTGAGTTCGCGCGCAGCCTCCGCGCTGACGGGACTCACCGTAATCCCCAGGCGGTCCTTGATGACGCTGGAGCCGTCCCCCGGCTCGGCCGGCCCCTCCCGGCCGCCAGTGCCGGCCAGCTCGGCGGTCTCGGCCTGGGCCACCAGCTGGACGTTGAAGGTCCGCCGGACACCGCCCTTTCGGGCGACCTCGACCTTCACTACCTCGCCGGGCTTCCGAAAGCCCACGATCTGCTGAAGCTGGGCGACGTACTCCACCGGCTGGCCATCGACGGCGATGATGATGTCGCCGGGCTCGAGACCGGCGCGCCGGGCGGGCGAGCCGGTCGTGGGGAAGTCGTTCACCCGGACCCCACGGATCTCGGGCAGCTTGACGTAGTCCGCGTCCTCCTGGGTGGCGTCCGACACCAGTACCCCGAGCGCGGCCCGCTCGACCCGGCCCTTGCTGATCAGCTGGTCCATCACCTGGCGGGCGAGATCGATCGGGATGGCGAAGGCGTAGCCAACGTTGAACCCGGTCTGCGAGAAGATCGCCGAATTGATGCCGATCACCTCACCCTTGACGTTGAGCAGCGGGCCGCCCGAGTTGCCGCGGTTGATCGCCGCATCGGTCTGGATGAAGTCCTGAATGCTGGTGCCGCCGCGACCAGGCAGGGGCAGCTGCCCCCGGCCCTTGGCGCTTACGATCCCCGAGGTGACGGTGAAATTGAGGCTCTCGCCGAGGGGATTGCCCACCGCCAGAACCCACTCACCGACCCGGGTACTTCCACTCGAGCCCAGGCGGGCGGGCGACAGCCCGTTCCTGGGGGCGTCGATCTTGATCACCGCGATGTCGGTGGTGGGGTCGTTCCCCACCACCTTGGCGGTGAACTCCCGGCGGTCGATCAGCCGGACGGTCACCTGGTCCGCCCCGTCGACCACGTGGCTGTTCGTGAGGATGTAGCCGTCCGCGGAGACGATGAACCCGGACCCGGCGCCGGTTTCCACCTGGGGCTGGCCCCGCTGCTGCCGGCCGAAGAACTCCTCGAATCCGGGCGGAAGGCGGCGGGTCAGCTCGCGTTCGGTGCGCCGGGAACGGATATACACCACACTGGGCCGGACCTGTTCGGCCACCGTGGCGAAGGCGTCGCTCATGGCCCACAGCGACGCCGTTGCCGCCGTCGGAACGGTGGTCTGGACTGCGGGGACCACTGCCGTCGCCGGCTGGCCCGATCCCCCTCCCTGAGCCACCGAGGAACGGGGCAGGTCCAGCAACCCGGCGAAGACCAAGCCCAGCGCGAAGGCCACGCCGACCAGGCCGCCGAACTTGAGCCAATTCAGGGATCGTACCGACATGGGGCTGCTATCACCTCCGAAAAGACTCGCACCGCACACCCTTCAATATACGCAGGATGCGCCGGGGGCGGCGCGGGTCGCGAGGCCCCGCCCACCCCTTGGCGAGGGGCTACTTCTTGTTCTCGTCGACGATCTCGTAGTCGGCCTCGACGACCTCGTCCTGTTTCGGCGCCCCCGGGCCTGCCCCAGGCTCGCCCCCCGGGGGGGGCTCAGCCGATGAGGTGGTGGCGCTCTGGTAGAGCGAGGCCCCTGCCGCCGAGTAGGCTGCGTTGAGCTCGTTCAGCGCGCCCCTGATCCCGGCCGGATCCCCCGAGCGCAGCGCCTGCTTCCCGGCCTCCAGGGCCGCATCCAGCCGGCTCTTGGCGTCGGGCGCCAGGCGGTCGACCCACTCCTTCGAGTCCTTCTCGACCTTGTACACCAGCCCGTCCAGCTGATTCCGGGTTTCGATCGCCTCACGGCGCTCCTTGTCGGCCGCCGCGTTCGCCTCGGCCGCCTTCACCATCCGGTCGATTTCGGCTTCGTTCAGGCCGCTCGAGGCCTCGATCCGGATCTTCTGTTCCTTCCCGGTCGCCTTGTCACGGGCCGAGACGTGAAGGATTCCGTTGGCATCGATGTCGAACGTCACCTCAACCTGGGGCATCCCCCGCGGGGCCGGCGGAATGCCGGTGAGCTGGAACTTGCCGATGGTCCGGTTGTCGGCTGCCATCTGCCGCTCACCCTGAAGGACATGGATCTCCACGGTGGTCTGGTTGTCCTCCGCCGTGGAGAAGACCTCCGACTTCTTGGTCGGAATGGTCGTGTTCCGGGGAATCAGCACGGTCGTGACCCCACCCAGGGTCTCGATGCCGAGCGAGAGCGGGGTGACGTCGAGCAGCAGGACGTCCTTGACCTCCCCGCCCAGAACGCCTCCCTGAATCGCGGCGCCGATGGCCACCACTTCGTCGGGGTTGACCGACCGGTTGGGCTCCTTGCCGAAGAAGTCCTTGACAATCTGCTGCACCTTGGGGATCCGGGTGGAGCCTCCGACCAGGATCACCTCATCGATCTGCTTCGGATCGAGGCCGGCGTCCTTGAGCGCCTGTTTCATCGGCGGAATCGTCCGCTGGATCAGATCGTCCACCAGCTGCTCGAACTTCGCCCGGGTGAGCGTGAGGTTGAGATGCTTGGGGCCGGACTGGTCGGCGGTGATGAACGGGAGGTTGATGTCGGTCTGCTGGGTGCTCGACAGCTCGCACTTCGCCTTCTCGGCCGCCTCCTTCAGCCGCTGGAGGGCCATCGGGTCCTTGGAGAGATCGATTCCCTGGTCCCGCTTGAACTCGGCCACCAGCCAGTCAATCAGCCGCTGGTCGAAATCGTCACCGCCCAGATGGGTGTCGCCGTTGGTGCTCTTGACCTCGAAGACCCCCTCGGCCAGCTCCAGCACCGAGATGTCGTAGGTGCCACCGCCGAGGTCGAAGACCGCGATCTTCTCCTCCTTCTTCTTGTCGAGGCCGTAGGCCAGCGCCGCCGCGGTTGGCTCGTTGATGATCCGAAGGACCTCGAGCCCAGCGATCTTGCCCGCGTCCTTGGTGGCCTGCCGCTGGGCATCGTTGAAGTACGCGGGAACCGTGATGACCGCCTTGTCCACCGAATGGCCCAGGTAGTCCTCGGCCGTCTGGCGCATCTTCTGGAGGATCATCGCCGAGATCTCGGGCGGCGTGTACTTCTTCCCGGCGATCTCCACCGCGGCCAGGTTGTTCTGCCCCGCCTCCACCTTGTACGGGACCCGCTTGGCCTCCTCGGCGATCTCGTCCATCCGGCGACCCATGAACCGCTTGATGGAAAAGATCGTCTGCCGGGGGTTGGTCACCGCCTGCCGCTTCGCGACCTGGCCCACCAGCCGCTCGCCGTCCTTGGTGAACGCCACAACGGACGGGGTCGTCCGCCCGCCTTCGGCGTTCGGAATCACCACCGGGTCGCCGCCCTCCATCACAGCAACCACCGAATTGGTCGTTCCGAGGTCGATACCGATGATCTTCGAGGCCATGTCGTTGCCCGTTCGGTTTAGGTTCGCTCTGCGAGGATGTTCCCCGCCTGGCCGCCCCGGGGGCAACCACCGTACCCGAAAGTTCTGCCGGAATGGCAGGCGTCTGGCAGGCCGCAGCCATTGGGTTCACTCGATTGTCGTGCCGTCCCTTCGGGTGAACCGGCGATAGAGTGCCCGGATGGCTGGGAGGTCCTGCTCGGGGTTTCCGGTTGGGGTGACCGGGGGCAGCAGGCCGACCACCTTCCGGGACCAGTCAAAGAATCCCGGGACGATCGGGACACCCGCCCGGACGGCAATCCGGTAGAACCCGGTCTTCCACTCGGCCCCGCGCCGCCTGGTGCCTTCCGGGGCGATGCCGAGCACCATCGCGGGGGCCAGGTCGAACTCGGCCGAGACGGTGTCGACGATGCCGGCCGGGTGGTCCCGGTCGACGGGGATACCGCCCATCCATCGGAGCCAGGCCCCGATCGGTCCACGGAACAGCTCCCGCTTGCCGATGAAGCGGACCCGGATCCCGAGCGCCGCTACCAGCGAGATCCCGATTACGAAATCCCAGTTGGACGAGTGCGGTGCCGCGATCACCACCAGTTTCGACACCTCCGGGAACGACCCTTCGACCCGCCAGCCCAGGAGCCGGAGGACCGTCCGGCCGAGCCAGCGCCCGATCCGACCGCCCCGGCGCGGGAGAACCGAATCGCCGGGTGGGGGCACAATCCGGGTGTTCACCCGGGACCAGTCTGCGGGCTGGCGTCCCGAATGCCGGGCTGCATCGCGCCGTTACTCGATCGGTGGCGTGGATGGTGGCGGGTGCCGGTGCCGGGTCGCCTGCTCGTAGGCATACGCCAGCCGGATGAGGGTGGCCTCGTCCCATGGTCGGCCCAGGAACTGGAGGCCGGCCGGAAGGGTGGCGCCCCGTAGCCAGCCCATCGGGACGGTGAGCGCGGGAAAGCCGGTGCTGGGGGCGAAGAGCTGGCTGTTGTCCCCGTGCGGGGTGTTGAGGTCGCCGATCAGGCGGGGCGGATTGCTCCAGGTGGGGTAGACCAGGGCGTCCAGTCGATGTCGCTGCATCAGGTTGAGCACCCCCGCCCGGAGACGGTCGCGGAAAGCGTCCCGGCTCTGGCAGCCCGGCGTTCCGTCAACGACCGGGCCAGCCGCTCTGGCCTGTTGCAGCCGGCTTTCGATCGACGGGTGGAACCGCCGCGAGGCGATCAGTTCGTCCAGCGTTCGCACCGGAACCCGGTCGCCGTGGCGCGCCAGCCAGGCTTCGAAGTCCCGCTGAAAGGGGAAGCACACCCCCGTCTGAGCGCGGCGCCACTCGGTCAGGCTGTCCAGGATCATGGAGTCGAGGACGATCGCGCCGCCGCGTCGAAGGTCCTGAAGGGCCCGGCCGAAGACCGCGAGCACCTCCGGATCGGTGGTGGCCGAAAGGTACGCCTGTGTCAGGACCCCGATCCGGGCGCCCTGAAGCCCGTCCTCCCGAAGGCCGGCGGCGTAATTGGGCACCGGGCGTCCGCGGCTCGCGGCGGTCGCGGGATCATCGGGATCCTCACCCACGATCACCTGGAGGACCGCCGCCGCGTCGGCCACGGTTCGGGCCATTGGTCCCGCGATGTCGGCCGCGAGATTGAGGGGCACGATACCGGTCCGACTGGTGAGTCCCATGGTGGAGCGGATGCCGACCAGCGCCTGGTGGGCGGAGGGTCCGCGGATGCTGTTGCCGGTATCGGTGCCCAGCCCCGCGAGGCCCAGGTTGGCGGCCACCGCGGCCGCCGTGCCGCCGCTCGACCCTGCGGTCACCCGGTCGCGGTCGTACGGGTTCCTGGTGTAGCCCGGCAGGATGGAGCTCACCGTCTCGTAGGGGCTGAACGCCAGCTCGGCCATGTTCGCCTTGGCCAGGATGATGGCGCCGGCCTCCTTGAGTCGCCGCACCTGGAAGGCATCGCCCTCGGAGCGGAAGCCCGCCAGGGCAAGCGACCCGGCCGTGGTCGGCAGCTCGGCGGTTTCCATGTTCTCCTTCACGATCATGGGGACGCAATGCAGCGCTCCGGCGGGGCCGCGCGTGGCCAGTTGGCGGTCGAGGGAGTCGGCCACCTCCCGAGCGGCCGGGTTCACACTGACCAGGGCGTTGAGCGCCGGTCCGAGACGATCGAACGCCGCGATCCGGCGAAGATACTGCTCGATCACTGCCCTGCAGCTGGTGCGTCGCTCGAGCAGCGCCGCCCGCAGGTCGGTGATGGTGGTTTCCTCAACCCGGAACGGCGCCTGCGCCGCAGCGGAGAGCGGCATTCCGGCCAGGGGAAGGGCGATGGCCAGCCTGGGGAGAAGGCTCGGCATGGCGACACTCCAGCGCGGAGAGCGGCAGGGGGCGATATTCGGTTGTCGTTGGCGCCGGGGGAGGGTGCGTCGGCGGCCGGTAGATAGCGGCGGCGGGCTGATGCTGTCAACGCCGGGGAGAGAAGACCGCCCATGACAGGCCGACGGGCCACCGCCTTCGCAGGCGCCGCCTTCCTGATGGCGACCTCAGCCGTCGGGCCCGGGTTCCTCACGCAGACCACGGTATTCACGGAGCGGCTCGGCGCCAGCTTCGGGTTCGCGATCCTGGTCTCGGTGCTGTTCGATCTCGCCGCCCAGCTCAACATCTGGCGGCCGGTGATTCGCGTCGGGCGTCCCGCGCAGGTGCTGGCCAACGGCGTCCTGCCCGGTCTGGGCTATTGCCTCAGTGGACTGGTGGCGTTGGGAGGGTTGGCGTTCAACATTGGCAACGTGGCGGGGGCCGGCCTTGGGCTCCAGGCCCTGCTCGGCCTCGAGGTTCGGTGGGGTGCGGCGCTCAGCGCCGGACTCGCGATGCTGCTCTTCCTTTCCAGGGAGGCGGGCCGGGCGATGGACCGGTTCGCGCAGGCCATGGGCGGGATCATGGTGGTGCTGGCGACAGCGGTGGCGGTCACCTCCGGCCCGCCCCTGGGTGAGGTCACCCTCCGGACCGTGGCCCCGATTCGGGTGGATGTGCTGGCGATCGTCACCATCGTAGGCGGCACCGTGGGCGGCTACATCACCTTCGCCGGGGCGCACCGCCTGCTCGACGCCGGCCTGTCCGGGCCGGAAGCCGTGCCCCGGGCGCTTCGCGCCGCGATCCTCGGGATCGGCGTGGCCACCGTGATGCGGGTGGTGCTCTTTCTTGGCGCACTCGGTATCGTGGCTCAGGGGCTGGTGCTCGATCCCGCCAACCCGCCTGCCTCGGTGTTCCGGCACGCCGCGGGCGAGGTCGGGTATCGATTCTTCGGGATGGTCATGTGGGCGGCCGCGATGACCTCGATCGTGGGTTCAGCCTACACCTCGGTGTCCTTCCTCTCCGCTCAGGGGAGGTCGGGGGATCGGAGCAGGGGCGAGGCCGCTCGCCGCCGGAGCCTGACCCTCGGCTTCGTGCTCGTCTCCACGGTGGTCTTCCTCACCATCGGCCGCCCGGTGTCGGTCCTGGTGGCGGTGGGCGCGCTGAACGGCCTGATACTTCCGGTAGGCCTGGCAGCGATGCTTGCGGCAGAACGGCGGACCGTAGGGACAGAGGGCACGCCGGTGTGGCTTGTGGCCGCCGGATGGGGCGTCGCCCTGGCAATGACCGGCCTCGGGATCTACACCATGGTGACCCAGATCCCGCCGCTCTTCCAGCGCTGAGGCCGGGGCACCGCGCCGGCAACGCGACTAGATTGCCCGTGATGATCCTCCGCCTCTGGCACGGATGGACCCGTCCCGAGCAGGCCGACGCCTATGAAGACCTCCTCAGACGGGAGATCTTCCCGGCGATCGGCCGTCGCGGCCTGGCGGGCTACCGCGGGATCCAGCTCCTCAGGCGGCCGGATGGAGGCGAGGTGGAGTTCGTCACGATCATGCGCTTCGACTCGCTGGAGGCGGTGCAAGCGTTCGCCGGAGACGATTACGAGGTGGCCGTGGTCCCGCCGCCGGCGCAGGCGCTGCTGCTGCGGTATGATCGACGGTCACGGCACTATGAGGTCCGCGCCGAGCTGGCGCCGGACCGGATCTGAGCACGGAGGGAGGAGATCATGAAGGTCGAGCGTGCGGGCTGGACTCTCGCGCTGGCGGTTGCAGGGATGGCGATGGCCGCGCCGATCGCGGCGCAGCAGCACCAGCACGGTCAGCAGAATCGGCAGGGGCAGCACCAGGGCGGAATGCAGGGCGAGCGTCGTGGGATGGAGACACCCTGGAGGGAACTCAACGGGTTTCACTCCCTGCTGCACCTGAGCCACCACCCCCTGATGCAGTCGAACGACCTCGCGCCGGCGCGGCGCAACGCCGGGTTGCTGGCCGACGCGGCCGAGGCCTGGGCGGCATCAACGGCGCCGGCCGAATGCTCCGGCGTGGACCAGGAACAGGTCAAGGCGCTGGCGACGGAGGCCCGCGCCTATGCCGCGCTGGTCGATGCCCAGGGCTCGGATGACGACGTGAAGGCGGCGTTGGGGCGGATCCACGATCGGTTTGAGACGCTGCACAAGGCCTGCATGCCGAAAGGTCACAAGGGCCACTAGGTCCCGCGGCTCAGGCGGACCATCTCGTCCAGGTCCACGCACTTTACACGGGGCCGGCCGGCGGCACGCCCCCGGTCGGCCTCGTGGGCGTTGAGCCTGGTCCAGCCAGCCCAGTCCACCGCCTTCGGCAGCGTAGCGGGGTCGAAGGGGGGGGCGAGTGGGGCTGGGAGCCTCCCGGCGCGAACATCCTCGAGCAGAGCCTCGGCCGTTCCCGCGGCACATGGCTTGTTGGTGCCGATCACCCCGCTGGGCCCGCGCTTGATCCAGCCGGCGACGTAGATGCCCGGCAGGACAGCCCCCGTCGCGGGATCGGTGACCCGACCGCTATCGTTGGGCACGATGCCCCGCCGCTCATCGAACGGAAGGCCGGGAATCGCCACCCCACGGTAGCCGACGGAGCGAAACACCAGCTGCACGGGAATCACTTCGGTTTCGCCGGTTGGCTCGGCGCGGAGATCGCCGTCGCTGCCGACCAGTCGGTTGCGCGCCAGCCTGATCGCGCTCACCCGGCCTGCCTCGTCGCCCAGGATTTCGATCGGGGACACCAGGAAGCGCAGCAGCAGCCGACGGGGCTTGCCGGTCGGAGGCCGAGCGGCCAGTTCCTGCAGGACCTCGACCTTTCGGCGCACGGCCGGGTCCTCCTCGGCTTCCAGCGCCGCCAGGCTCAGCGGGTCGAGGGCCACCTCGTCCGCCCGGACGACGGCGTCGGCGCCAGCCAGCTCGCCCAGTTCCTTGACCTCCGGGGTGGTAAAAGCCGCCTGGGCCGGCCCCCGCCGTCCCAGGAGGAGTACCTCCTTCACCCGGCTCTCGCGGAGAGCCTCCAGCGCATGATCGGCGATGTCGGTCGAGGCCAGCTCCTCGGGCGTGCGACAGAGAATCCGGGCGACGTCCACCGCGACGTTGCCCACCCCCACGACCGCCACCCGCTCGGCCGAGAGGTCGAAACGACGGGTCCGGTAGTCGGGGTGGCCATTGTACCAGGCGACGAACTCGGTCGCCGGGTGACTGCCCTCCAGGTCCTCCCCGGGAATACCCATCCGCCGGTCGGTCTGGGCGCCCGTGGTGAAGCAGACGGCGTGGTAATGGCGCCGCAGCTGCTCCAGCGAGAGGTCGCGGCCGATGGCCACATTCCCCAGGAACCGGAAGCCCGGCCGGGCGGCGGTTCGATCGAAGCTTCGGGTGACGTTCTTGATCTTCTCGTGATCGGGCGCCACGCCGAAGCGCACCAGCCCGTAGGGGGCGGGCAGGCGCTCGATCAAATCGACGGCGACGGGCGGGTCGCTCTGGGCGAGGAGTTTCTCGGCCAGGAAGAAGCCGGCGGGGCCGGCGCCGACGACCGCGACGCGAATCGGTTCGGACATGAGTCCAGGGGTGCGAGACCCGGCAAAGCTACGTGGGGCGCTCGCCTGGCCGCTACGCCGGTCGGACGGCTTGCCGGCGAGGGTTACCGGCCGATCCGGATTGGGAGTGCTACCCGGAAGGGTGGCGGCTGCCCGCCATTGCCGCCGTCATCCGCGGAGGCGCGGGTAAGGGTCACCGCGCTGATGATCACGGCTGCCAGCACGGCGGTGCCGGCCACGCCGCCGATCAGGGCGGCCTGAACGCGTCGCTCTCTGAGCCGGTCCGCGTACCCTTCGCGGAATCCCACGGCGTAGTCGAGCCGGTCGGGGGGCAGGGTGCTCGAGGCCTGAATCGCATCGTCGTCGGCCCGGTTGTCTGCGGCGCTGGTGGCAATCGCCACACCCACCGGACCGAGCAGGAGCCCGCCGAAGAATCCCCGGACCAGGTGGCTCGACGTGCCGGGCTTCCCCCCGGCTTCCCGGCCCGCGGCCCGCCCGGCCGACATCACCGAGTCGAGCGTCGGGTCAACCAGGGGCTCCAGCGCGGCCTCGCCGGTTCGGACCCGAATGCTCCAGGAGCCGCTGGCCTCGACGTTCATCAGGTAGCGGCCGGCGGCCGCGATCGCGACGGCCTTGGAGCCGCCGAAGGCCCCGGTCCCCCAGGCCACCGAGTCCACCAGCGCCCCGTTCTCGTTCAGGAGCCGCATCCGGAACGGCCCCGTGCCGCGGTGTTGCACCTCGAACACCGCGACCCCGGCCACGAGCGGGAAGGCCGGCGTGGCCTGGTTGCCGGTTCCGCGAAAGCTCTGCCCGGCAAGCGGGCCGACCCCGAGCAGCAGGAGCACACCGACGATTGAGAGCCTGGCGAAGGTCATGGGGGAGTCCGATTCTGACGGAAGCGCGACGGGGGCCCGGTCCGGGCCCCCGTCGCCGAGAGAGGCAACAGACAAGCAACAATCAGCCTTCAGCAGCCGCCCGCGATGTGGCAGTTCGCCTCGCGCTCCTGCTTCGCGATCGGGAAGAAGCTCCCGGGCTGGCGGATCGCCTCCGATCCGGCGAGCCAGTAGGGAGAGGTCTCCCGGAACCGGTAGAGGTCCATCAGGCGCCGGCCCAGCTGGAGGAACAGGTTGGTCTGGCGCATGTGACGCAGCATGGCCTCGGGCGCGGGCATGCCGGGTCCGCCCGGGGTCCAGGGCGTCAGGTTGTCGATGGCCCGCACCGCGTTGATATGCTGGGCAGCGGTAGTGAGGTCGTTCTTGGCGATCGCAATCTCGGCCAGCATCAGCCGGACCTCGCGGGCCGAGAGCGCCGTGTGCGGGGTGAACTGACGGGCCCCCACGAACTCCAGGATCGTGGTGTTGAGATAGGGCGAGACCCGGTCGTCGATCAGGTCCTTGAGGCTCACGCTGGCCACCTTCTTGTCGTCGGCCGTCGGGACGACGAAACGATCTCCCACGCGCTGTTCCAGCCGCTCGTTGACCCAGAAGCCGATGTTGCTGGCCACCGTAGAGGCCGAATAATTGAACCGGAAGCGCCAGGCCGGGTCAGGCGTCCTGGTCAGGAAGAGGTTCCCGTCGGCCTCGGCCCCGGCGTCGTTGACCAGCGGGTTGGCCGCGATGGTGCCGGTCGGGTTCACCTTGGCCCACATGGCCTTCTGGAACCGGGCCCGGGTCCGGGCGGCCAGGATGCCCCGCTCCAGTTCAGCATTCGCCACCGCCTGCGCGATGGCGAGGCCGTCGGTCAGGTACTGGATGGCCTTGTCGTACATCTGGGTCATGTTCGCGGGGCCGATCGGCGGCTGCGCCGTCTGCCGCTCGGAGATCACGAAATCGTCGAAGTGATCGGCGATCGAAGTGTAGATGATCCCCGCATAGAGCGACGCCCGGGCGAGATGCGCCCGGTTGGTGAGCTGACCCGCCGCCTCGAAGGCCTTCAGCCGCTTGATCGCCTCATCGGCCATGTAGCGGGCCTCGCTCACGAAGGGCCAGGTGGCGTCAGTGAACTCGTTACCGGGGTCGGTGAGGTTGCCTCGGTTGAGTTCCCCGTACGCGTCCCGCGAACCCACCCACTTGAGCTCGTCGGTGGCCGAGGCGTTGTCGAGCAGCATCCAGGAATAGGCCTGGGCCACCAGGGCCAGCGAGCCGTTGGCGATGGCCGCGGCGGCGGTGGGGTTGTCGAGGTCCTCCTGCTTGACGCTGTTCGGGTTGTCCACCTCGAGCAGGCTGTTGCAGGCTCCGGCGGCGAGCACCGCCGCCGCCACCGCCGGGAACCGCCAGATTCGGTGCAAGGTCATGGGATTACGCTCCTCTGGTCGTGGTCCGCGGCTCAGAACGACACGCGAGCCGAGAGGGAGAACCGGTACGGGATCGGCACGCCGAAGGCGTTGGTCCCGTCGAGGAAGTTGTTGTCGACCCCACCCGTGCTCGCCACGCCGATGGCATTGAGTTCGGGGTCGGCGCCCGGGTACTTGGTCCAGAGCTTGAGGTTGCGTCCGGCCAGGGTGAGCGAGGCGCCCCGGGCCCCGAACCACCCGGCCACGTGATTCGGGAGCGACCAGGTAAGGCTCAGTTCGCGCCACCGGATGAAGTCGGCCTGGTGGATCTCGTTGAGGCCGTCGTACGGCGACAGGGCTTTGAACTGCTTGGCGAACTCGGTGGCCGCGTCCAGCCGCTGCTGGGCGGTGCTGGCGGGATTCAACATGATCGACTCCAGCTCCGCCGCCCGCTTGATGTTCCGCCCGATGCTCGGATTGGCGCGGCGGAAGGCGCTGGTCAGGTCATGGACGAAGTAGTCGCCGGCCCGGAACTCGAACAGGCTGGTGAGCCGGAGGTTGCCCCACAGCGTGAGGTCCCCGCCGAAGGTGCCCGACCAGTCGGGCATCGGCTTGCCGAGGTAATGGCCCAGGAAGTCGCCGCTGGCGCAGATCGCGCGGGGATCGCCGCCCTGGACCAGAATCTGCACCACGTCCGGCGACCGCGGCACCGCGAAGTAGGAGAGCAGCTGGGCCTCGGTGTCGGGCTGGCAGTCGTTGTTCTGATCCAGCGGCCGCGCCACCTCGAGGAGCTTCGGGCCGAAGAAGCTGCCCGGAGCGTACCCTTCCTTGATGTAGTTCCGGTACCGGGTGTAGGTGTCGCCCGACTTGAGCGGCGGCGCGCCACCCAGGTCGATCACCTTTTCGCGCAGGAACGCCGCCGACGCGAAGAGGTTGACCGTGAGGTTCCGGGCGTTGTGCACCAGGCCGTTGGCCCGCAGGTCGAGGCCCCAGGCCTCCATCTTGCCGATGTTATCCAGCTGCCGGCGCCGGAACCCGCCCGAGGGGGCGAAGAGCCGGGAGACGAGGACGTCCTTGACCGTCCGGTCCCAGTAGGTGGCTTCGAGCGCCACGCGGTCCTGGAACAGACCCAGTTCGAGTCCCCCCTCCCACTCGGTCGAGACCTCGGGCTTGAGGTCGGGGTTGCCAAGGTTGCCAGGAGCCAGACCCGGCCCGGTCTCGGCCGCCTGGGCCAGGAAGGTGGTGAACTTGTCGAAGGCGCCCGGCTGCCGACCCGAGCGGCCCACCGCGCCCCGAACCCGGAACGAGGAGAACGTGTTGCTCTGCCAGTTGAGCACGTCGCTTGGCACCACCGAGACGCTGATCTTGGGATAGAACACGCCGCCGGCCGTCTCACCGAAGGCGCTGTGCTTGTCGTATCGGCCGCCCACGGTCAGGAAGGCGTAGTTCTTGAATCCGATCTGTTCCTGGCCGAAGAGGCCGATCTGGGCCGTGGAGAGGAACGCCTCGCTGGCGGTAAGGACCGCGCCGGCGCCCACGACCTCGACGCCCGGGGCGGGGAACTGCTCGCCGGTCCCGACCGAGGACTTGGTATTCTGGAAGTAGCCCTGCCCGCCAACCACCGTCTGGAAGGTCCAGTCCTTCTTGAAGGTCAGGTCCCAGGTGGCCTTGAAATCGCCGGTGATGTTGTGGGTGTTACCGTCACCCAGGATCCGGCGGCCCTGGGTGTTGAAGCCGGTGAACTGATCCACGTTCCAGCCGAAGGGGATCAGGTCGAAGCCCCGCTGATTGACCAGATCCACCCCGAAGGTCGCGTCAAGATTGATGCCCTTGAGGTTGTAGCCCGCCCCGACCGTGCCGGTGAAGCGCTGGATCTCGTCCTCCACCGTCCGTCCCATCGCTTCCCGGGTGGTGATAAAGGCTGGGGCGCCCCAGGCGTTCCCGGCGCCGGTGCAGGCACCGGGGATCTTGCTGCTGGTGTCGCGCGAGGAGAGGTTGCAGTTGGCGCGCTCCGGCTTGGCCATGATGGCCGAGGAGATCGTGCCGTAAATGTTGTTGTTGTTCTGCGGGGTGCTGTGGTCCCGCTCGATGTACGCCGTATTGACCCGGACCCGGAGCCGGTCGATCGGCACGAAGGTCAGGTTGGCGTTGGCCTGCCGGGTAATGTCCTTGTCCTCGGCGGGCCCCCAGAACGTCCCGCCGAAGGGTCCGTTCTCGTGGGCGAACCGGCCCGAGACAAAGTACTGCACCCCGGCGCCACCCCCGGTCACGGAGAGCGAGGCGGTGGTACCCAGCCCGGTCTCGTACAGCTCCTTGACCAGGGGAACCTCGAAGACCTGGAAGGGCTGGAGGCCCGTGATGCCCCAGTGGTTCGAAAGGCGCGTGGCCTCGGCCTGGGTTCGGGCGAACCCGGCGTTGGGCGCATAAGAGTCCGACTTGAAGCGGGATGCGGACTGCTCCAAGGACGCCTCGTAGCGGGTGCCGCCCGAGGTCCCGGCCTTGGTGAAGATCTGGATCACGCCGCTGGAGGCCTCGGTGCCGTAGAGCGTCGCCGCCGCCGCGCCCTTCAGCACCTCGATCCGCTCGATCGACGCCGGGTTGATGTCGTCGAGCCGCGACGGCGCGCCACCACCGCCGGCGCCCACGCCGGGGGCGAACCCCCCGCCGCCGTTCACCCGGACTCCGTCGATGTAGAGGATCGGCTGGTTGAGCTGGGTGAGGCTGGCCGAGCCCCGGATCCGGATCCGGGTGCCCTCGCCCGCCATCCCGCCGGACGCGAGTGCCGTCACCCCGGGCTCACGCGCCGTGAGGATCTCCGACACGTTCTTGATCGGGGCGTTCTCCACCATGCTGCTGTTGATGGTTGCCACCGTGTTGCCCAGCTTCCGGCGCTCGGTCGCCACCCCGGTTCCGGTCACCACCACTTCCTCGAGCTGAATCACCGCCGGGCTCAGTTCGAAGTCGATCGTCGTGGTGGCCCCGCCCGCGACGTCGGCCTCGCGATCGATACCCCGGTAGCCGATCATCCGGACCCGGATCACCCGGGTGCCGGCGGGGACGTTGGTGATGGTGTACCGGCCGTCTTCGTCAACCGACGCCATCATGGTGGTCCCTACCACTGACACTTGCGCCCCGGTGAGATGGCGGCGGGTGACCCCGTCACGCACCAGCCCCGACACCGTCCCCCGGTTCTGGGCCTCGACCGGAAGCGCGATCAGCGCCCCGGCGGCCGCCAGCATGTAACTGACTCTGCGGAACCCCATGCTCGAAACCTCCCCTGCGAAAGGGTTGGAATTCATGAGTCCCAAGAGCTCGCGTCCTTGCGGAGCGGCTCCCTGGCAGAACTTCCTATCAGTCAAAGTTCCCGACAGAGTCGTCGGGGAAGATCCCTGCGCGGCCGACCGCCCCGCGTCGAACGGGCGGTCCACCGGCGGCCAGACGGCGCCGCACCATCCATGCCCGCCCGTGGCCCCGGGCGATCCTGTTCTGCGGCCTTCACTTGGACGCGGTGCTCGACGGGCGACCGTGTTCGACGGACACAGGTTCGCGCGCCGCGGCGTGTCGTTCAGACACGATTCGTCCGACACCAAGGGCCTGGCTGGACGTCGCTACGCTACCGTCCGGGTGGGGAGCCGTCAAGCGAGACGGGCTCGCTCTTCGCCCCCGGGCCGCGCTAACATCCGCCATGGTCCGCGCCATCGTTGGACTCGGCATCACGCTCCTCGCCGCGGGTTCGGTGGCGGCTCAGGCCCTCACCCCCTTTGAGGAAGCCAAGGCCCGAGCCCTGCTCGACACCCGGCTCGCCTGTCTCGGGTGCCATACGCTGGACGGTCAGGGCGGACGAGTCGGGCCCGATCTCACCACCGTCGGCGCCAGACGATCACGGGCATACATCGCCGCGATCCTCGCCGCGCCCGAAGCCGTGGTGCCTGGCGCGGCGATGCCGCGTCCCATGCTGTCGCCGCCGATCCGCGAGCTGCTGGTGCGCTTTCTGAGCCGGGGTGCCGACGACGGGCCCGCGCCGGCCCCGGTTCCGGCGTCGGGCCGCCCGCTGCCCGACGATGGTGCGGCGTTGTACGCCCGGTGGTGCGCGGCCTGCCATGGTCCCGC
>CAZFSA010000066.1:6739-23962 GCA_964521535.1 uncultured Gemmatimonas sp. | reverse complement strand
CTGGAAGAGTACGACGGGGGTCGATCAGGACCGTTACCCAAGAAGATCCCATTGGGCTCGCCGGGGGGCTCAACCTCTACGGGTTTGCCAACGGGGACCCGGTCAACTTCAGTGATCCCTTTGGGCTGTGTCCGATGTGTGTGGCGTACGCGATCTTCGAGGTGGGTTCGAGTCTCTACGACCTTTACGATCTGGGTGCGACGGCGGTTGCGTATGCTCGCGGACGCGCGTCGAAGACTGAGCTTGGTGTAACACTCGCTGGGACGCTGACAGGTGTTGTCACGGTTGGAGGCGGGCTCGGCCGCGCTGGTCGGGCCGGGCTCAGGGCAGCTGACAGTTGGGGCAGCGCGAGAACGCTCGGCCGCCATTTCCGCGATCACGGAGCGGACTTTGGCGCCAAGAACGCTGATGAGTATGCTGGTATGGCGAGCGACTTCTTGCAGCGGGCGCAGCGCGAAGGTCTCCCGACGAAGGTCGACGCTGACGGAGTGATCCGCGTCTTTGATTCGAAGTCCAACACATTTGGGGCGTACAACCCCGACGGAACCACTCGAACCTTCTTCAAGCCGAGTAGTACCACATATTGGGATCGCCAACCTGGGCGGTCACCGTGAGGGGTCTCGGTATGGGTTACGTCTGCCCGGTCTGCGGGTATCCAGAACTTGAGGAACCACCCCGTTCCACCAGTGGAGGCGCCTCATATGAGATTTGTCCATCGTGCGGGTTTCAGTTCGGCGTGACGGACGATGACAAGGGGTACAGCTACGACGAGTGGCGCGGGGAATGGCGGCGCCAGGGGATGCCATGGGACAAGCGCAGTTCGACGCCCCCCGTAGGATGGGATCCGGTCGAGCAGCTGAGGCGAATCGGAGCAATCGGTTTGCCGCGAAAACCCTAACGGTCGTGTCCCGGCCACATCTCGAGAGCCCGGTCCAGGTGGCCGGGCTCTTTCTTTGTCTTTAGCTGCTGTCCTACGAGGCGTGGGCCCATTTCCGGGCCTGGTGGCTGCCGCGCCGGCCGCAGCATCCGCCCCGCGCGGTGCTGAGTGCGGCGGAAGTCGAGACGGTCCTCGGGCAGCCCGACGTCGCCACCCCGCTCGGGCTCCGCGACCGGGCGCTCCTCGAGGTGCTCTACTCGACCGGGATTCGGCGGCTCGAGCTGATTCACCTGGCGCTACCGGATCTCGACCCGGTCCGTGGCGTCTGCTTCGTCCGCGAGGGCAAGGGCCAGAAGGACCGGGTGGTCCCGATCGGCCAGCGGGCCCTGGCCTGGGTCGAGCGGTATCTCCAGGATGCGCGGCTGCATCTGGTCGTCCCGCCCGACGACGGCGTGCTCTTTCTCGCCGTGCGCGGCCGCCAGCTCGCCACCAATCGGCTGAGCGAGCTGGTCCACCGCTACGTCACCGCCGCCGGCCTGCGCGGCAAAGGGAGCTGCCACGTCTTTCGGCACACCCTCGCCACGCTCCTGCTCCAGGGCGGCGCGGACGTCCGGCACATCCAAGCGATCCAGGGCCACGCCGATCTCCGGACCACCGCCCGCTACACCCATGTCGTGATCGACGAACTCAAAGCGGTCCACCAGCGCGCCGACCCGGCAGAACAGCCGCTCGCACCGCCTTCTTCTTAGCCGCTCTAGTAGTCACATGCCTAACGAGACACTTGCAGCGGACGGCCGCGCCGCGGCCGCAGCTGAAGTGCGTTTGTTAGGCGTCCCTCGTGCCCGGCGGGTCCTCGATTGCCCCTGAAGATCCCCCGGCCACCCCCCCTCGAGAACTCGCGTCGGGCTTTCTGAGTGTAAACTACGACCGCTCTTTGAAAGAAGCCGCCGCTAAACAAAAGAACGGCAACGGCTTACGGCCCCGGCGGAGTACGACGGGGCCCGATCGGGACATTTACCCAAGAGGATCCGATCGGCCTCGCGGGCGGGCTAAACCTGTACGGCTTTGCCAACGGGGATCCGGTCAACTTCGCGGATCCGTTTGGGCTGTGTCCCTGGTGCCTTGGAGCGATCGGTGGTGTGGTTACCGGATACGCGATCGCGAAGCTCACGGGTGCCGATTACGATGTTGGCGACGCGCTCGTGGACGCTGCGCTCGGGGCGGCTGGTGCGGGCCTGGTCAGCAAGCTTGACGAGATTAACGATCTTGGGAAAGGTCGTCGGTCTCGGCCGCCTCACGCCGCGATGACTTCGTCGCGAACGTGGTGGAGCCGGAGGAGTCTGGCGATGAAGCCGCCCTCGGGCGCTTCCTCGACCACGAAAACCAGTTCTGCCATCCTCGCCCCCTCGCTGCAATCTAGTCCCGGCTCGACTCCGATGCGAGCGGGCTGACCCGGTCAACTCTAGCGATCCATTTCGGGTTCTGCACGCCGCCGGACTCGCCCGAATGCCGTTTGATCAGGATGGTCGCGGCACGCACCCGGGGCTGGCCCATTTGCAGCCGGCGATGGTCGCCGTCGCTTCGCTGCCCTGTGAGGTTCGGGTGGTGGGATCAGTGCTGAGGTGCTCGCAATGGGTCAGGCCCTTCGGGCGGCTGGGCGCTGGGCGAAGTCCCCGCCCCATCGCGAAGCGGGCCACCTGGTCCGCGGTTCCTGCTCCCCATCGAGGCTGCCCGGGATCAGCGGAGCAGGAGCCAGAGCCAGCTCGCGAACCCGATCGCCACGATCGCCTGGCGCACCCGCTCCTGCGCCACCCGCTGGGCCAGGTGGGCTCCCGCGTAGCCGCCCACGATCGCCCCCACCGCCACCGTGCCCGCCACCGGCCAGTGGATCAGCCCGCTCGGCGCCAGCGTGGCCGCGGCCACCACGTTGATCAGCACCGCGAACCAGTTCTTGAGCCCGTTCATGCGGTGGATGTGGGTAAAGCCCATGAAGCCGAGCGCCGCCAGCATCAGGATCCCGATCCCGGCGCCGAAATACCCGCCGTAGACGGCGACGGCGAACTGATAGAGCAGGATCGTTCCACGGGGTCCGGGAGGAACGATCGCGTCATCCGCCGTAGCGGGCGCCACGCTTCGACCCCGCACCAGGTGCAGGAGCGGACGCTGTGACACGAACAGCACCGTAGCGAGGAACACCAGCCAGGGGACGATGACGTCGAATCGGCCCGGCGTGGTGCGGAGAAGGAGGAGCGCGCCGGCCACACCGCCCAGCACGCTCGGCACGGCGAGCCCCAGGGCCCAGCGCCGAGTCCCGGCCAGGGTGCGGCGGTAGCCCCACATGGCGCTCAGCGACCCGGGCCAGAGCGCCATGGTGTTGGTGGCGTTGGCCATGATCGGCGGCACGCCGAGCGCCACCAGCGCCGGGAAGGTGAGCAACGTCCCGCCGCCCGCGATGGAGTTCACCCCGCCGCCGGCCAGCGCGGCAAGGAACACCAGGGCCAGGCGCGCAGCCGGCAGCTCGGCGTCGGGAATCACGCGGATAGAATAGCCACCCCCTGCCCGGGGAACCACCGACAACACCTGGCTTCCGGTCGGTTGCCCGCGGCCGTAGTATCTTCGGGCCCCCGGGCTGGCGTCGTTCCGTTGCACCGCGACGCCCCGATCATCCTCGACCGGAGCGATGGAGGTACGCATGGCCGGCGCCGAGCCAAAGGCCGGGGTCACCTACGCCCGGCGGGTGGGCCTCTTCAGCAGCACCATGGCTGTGGTGGGCGGGATCATCGGCGCCGGGATCTTCCTCAACCCCGCCATCGTGGCCCAGCGGGTGGGGAGCGCCCGCCTCACCGTGGGTGTCTGGGTGGCGGGCGGCGCGGTGGCGATGCTGGGCGGCTTCATCTACGGCGAGCTGGGCCGCCGGGTCCCCCGGGCCGGCGGCTCCTACGCCTACCTCCGCGCCGCGTTCGGCCCGCTCCCCGGGTTCCTCTACGCCTGGGCGCTGCTCCTCATCATGGGCACCGGCGCCTCGGCCGCCGTGGGGTACACCTTCGCGTCCTACGCCGCCAATCTCTTCGGGCTGCCGCCCGCCGCGATCGTGCCGCTCGCCGCCTCGGCGATCGCGTTCTTCGCCGTGATCAACCTCTTCGGGGTGCAGTTCGGCGCCTGGACCCAGAACCTGTTCGTGGTCCTCAAGCTCGCTGCTCTCGCCCTGCTGGTCATTGGTGGGCTCTTCTTCACCCCGACCGGCCCGCCGCCGTCCCTGGCCGAGTGCCCCGACTGCGTCCGGCCGGTGCCGCCCGCCGGGTTTCTGGCCGCCCTGGGCGCGGTCGGAGCCGCGCTGGTCCCGGTGCTCTTCAGCTACGGCGGCTGGCAGCAATCCAACTACATCGCGGAGGAGATCGTCGAGCCGGAGCGGAACCTGCCGCGGGCGCTGGTCCTGGGCGTCGCCATCGTGGTCGCCGCCTATCTCCTCGCCAACGCGGCCTATCTCCGGGTGCTGGGGGTCGACGGCCTGGCGCTCTCCCGGGCCCCGGCCGCCGACACCCTGGGGCTGGTGTGGGGCGACGCCGGCCGCCGGCTGATCAACACCGGCGTGATGCTCTCGACCGCCGGGTTCCTCAACACCATCACCCTGCTCTCGCCCCGGGTATACCAGGCCATGGCGCGGGACGGGCTCTTCTTCGAGGGCTTTGCCCGGCTCCACCCGCGGTGGCGCACGCCCGTGGTGGCGATTCTCTTCCAGGCGTCCTGGGCGATCCTGCTCCTCAGCCTGGGCACCTACGGCACCCTGCTCGACTACGTGGTCTTCGCGGACTGGATCTTCTTCGGAAGCACGGCGATCGCGCTGGTAGTGCTCCGGCGGCGGGCCGGCGCCGGGCCGGACACGGGGTATCGCGCGCCGGGGTATCCGGTTACCGTCTGGCTCTTCGTGGCCGCCGCGGCGTACGTGGTGCTGGGCTCCGTGGGCTCGAACCCGGGCAACGCCCTTCGCGGCTCGGCGCTGCTCGCGGCGGGCGTGCCGCTATTCCTGTTCTGGTCCCGGCGCCGCCGGGCCAGTCACGTGTGACCGGAGCGAGGCCCCTGGATGCGGAAGCTCGTCAAGATCGGGATCGGGGTGGTGGTGGTGCTGGTGGCGACCCTGGCGTACGGATACTGGCGGATCCGGCCCCGGATCCCCGACCGGCCGTTCGTCACCCCGGCCGGTCCCTATCCGGTCGGCACCCGCGAGTACTTCTGGACCGACTCCAGCCGGGCCGAGCCCTACACCCGCGACCCTGGTGACTACCGCAAGGTGGTGGTGCAGCTCTGGTATCCGGCCCGGCCCGGCACCGGCTCCGACACCGCGCACTACCTGCTCCGCCCCGCCGAGTTCGCGAGCCGGATGGGCGCCCGGGCGGCCCGCCGGGCGCGCACCAACTCGGTGCTCGATGCCGACCCGGCCAGGGTGGGCGACTCGGTGTTTCCGGTGCTCCTCTACAACCATGGCGGCGCCTGGACCCGCTGGAGCGCCACCTTCGCCACCGAGTGGCTGGCGAGCCACGGCTACGTGGTGGTTTCGGTGGAGCACTTCGGCTTCAACCAGACGGTCCGTTACCCCGACGGGACCCCGTTCAAGGCCGACACCCTCCAGTTCCCGAAGGAAACGGGCGA
The DNA here is from genome assembly GCA_964521535.1 of uncultured Gemmatimonas sp. Taxonomy (GTDB): domain Bacteria; phylum Gemmatimonadota; class Gemmatimonadetes; order Gemmatimonadales; family GWC2-71-9; genus SHZU01. Next base: position 18,438 of record CAZFSA010000066.1, on the reverse strand, counting down.
CGGCGAGAAGGACGCGCTCGCGGCCTGGGCTTTTCTGGACGACCCGGTCTTCAAGATCTGGGAGGCGGACGCGCGGTTCGCGCTCGATCAGCTGGAGCTGCTCAACCGCGGGCCGGGCCCGTTCGAGGGACGCCTGGACCTCGCCAACGTGGGCGCGTTCGGCTGGTCGTTCGGCGGGGCGCTGGCGGTTCAGCTCTCGGCCGACGACCCCCGGGTGGTGGCCGCAGTGGGGCACGACGGGCAGCTCTTCGGCGACGTCCGGTCGCGCGGCACCAGCCGGCCGGTGCTCCAGATGCACCACGGCGTGGACGACGCGCTCGCCTATCCCGAGAAGCAGCGCGAGGCGGTCCGCCGGCTGATGGCCCTGACCCAGAGCTGGGACGACGCGGCGCGGACGCTCTCCACCGCCGACTGGTACGCGGTCACCATCGCGGGCAGCGATCACGGCGACTTCTCCGATCTCTCGCTCTTCTATCCCCGCGGGAAGGAGCGGATCGAGCCCCGGCGAGCGCACGAGATCATCAACGCCTACACCCTCGCCTTCTTCGATCGATATCTCCGGGGTCGTCCGGCGCCGCTCCTGGACGGCGACCCGCCGTATCCGGAGGCGACGCTCCGTGCCTGGCGTCGCCCGGCGCTGACCGAGGCCGGATCGCCGTCGAGCGCCCGAAGCAGGGACTGATTCATGCGAGTCTTTATCACCGGGGGCACCGGATACATCGGCTTCGCGGTGGCGCAGGCGATGCGGCGCGCGGGGCACCAGGTGGTGGCGCTGGTCCGGAGCGAGGCCAAGGCGCGCCAGGTGGCGGAGCACGAGATCGAGCCCGTAATCGGGGCGATTCAGGACCCCGCGAGCTACCAGCGGGAGGCCGCCAACGCCGGAGTCGCGATCCACGTGGCGGTGGACTACGACGCCGACGTCTTCGCCTATGACCGGATCGCGCTGGAGACGTTGCTCGCGGCGAAACCGGGACGACTGATCTACACCAGCGGCATCTGGGTCTACGGCCAGACCGGGCGGCGGGCGGTCGACGAGCGATCACCGGTCGCGCCTCCGGAACGGGTCCGGCAACGGCCTCACATGGAAGCGATGGCCCTCGGCTCGCCGTCGGTGCCGGGCATCGTGCTTCGGCCCGGCTGCGTCTACGGCGGGGCGGGCGGGATGTTCGGCATGTGGTTCGAACCGATCTCGCGGGGCGAGCCGCCCACGATCGTGGGCGACGGAACCAACCGCTGGCCGCTGGTGCACGTGGAGGATTTGGCCCGGGCCTATGTGCTGGCGGCGGAGTCCAGCTTCGGCGGCGAGATCTTCAACGTCACCGACCGCTCGCGCGAGACTGTGGCGGGCATGGTGGCGGCGGCTTGCGAAGCGGCCGGATTCGCGGGCGAGGTGCGGTACCAGCCGGTGGTCGAAGCGGCCCGGACGCTGGGGACGTTCGCCGAGTGCCTGGCCCTCGACCAGCACGTCGATTCGAGCAAGGCGGCTCGGCTGCTGGGCTGGCAGCCGCGCCATGGGGGGTTCTCGGACCAGGCCGAGGCGTACTACCGCGCCTGGCGGGCGCGCAACCGGTAGCTCAGCTCAGCCGCGCCACCAGCAGTCCGTCGCGGATCGGGACGACCGAGGCGGTCCATCGCGGGCTCGCGGTCACCTGCTCGGTGAATCGGCGGATGCCCTCGGTGTCGGCACTTCGATCCGCGGGGTCGAAGATCCGGCCGCTCCAGAGCAGGTTGTCGGCGATCAGAAGCCCGCCGCTCCGGAGCCTGGCCTCGATCACTGGCAGGGATGCCGGGTAGCCGTCCTTGTCGATGTCGCTGAAGATCAGGTCGAGCGATCCCGGGTGCTGTCGTAACGCTTGGACCGCCTCGCCGACGTGGAACGAGACCAGATCCGCCAGCCCAAGGGCGCCCAGGTACTCCCGGGCCCGGGCGGACAGGCCCTCGTCCCAGACCACGTGGTGGACCGTGCCGCCCCCGTTCTCCCGGACCGCGCGGGCGAACCAGGCGGTGGAGTATCCGAATCCGGATCCCAGCTCGAACACCTGGCGGGCCCCGACCAGCCGCGCCAGCAGATAGCAGAAATGCCCGCTCGCCGGGCCGATGATCGGGAACCCGGTGGCCCGGGCCTCCTCCTCCATCCTGGCGGTGAGCGGGTCGCGGGGCGGGACCAGCCCGTCCAGGTAGGGCATGACCGCCGGGGCGAGCAGGTCCATCGTGTCCTCCGACGTCAGGCCCGCCGGCCCATCGAGCCGGGCAGCGGCGCGGCCACCACCTCGCCCCGAACCGTCTCCAGGTCGTTGGCGGCAAGCGTCACGTGCACGTTCATGCGGCCCCGCTCGCCCGGCGTGGCGCGGGCCCGGAGCACCAGCTCGGGGCCGTGCGGCGTTGGCCGCAGGTAGTCCACCTTGAGCGAGGCGGTGACGAACCGCGGCGCCGGTCCCGATCCGATCTCCCGGCCGGCGCTCCGCTCGGCCTGGGCGGCGGCGGTGGCCATGGCATGGCAATCAACGAGCGACGCGAGCAGGCCGCCGTAGACGAAGCCCGGGACGGCGATGTGCTCGGGCCGCGGCGTGAATCGCGCGACCACCTCGTCTCCCTCCCAGTGGCTCCGGAGGCGGAGACCCCGGTCGCTCTGCCGGCCGCAGCCGTAACAGTGGGCGAAGTCGTCGGGATAGAAGTCCTGGATGATCGGAGTGGGTGGCATGCCTCAATGTACTGCCACCGGCATGCCCGGCGACACCGAGCGGACCGCGTTCGCGCTACGCGTTGGACCTCCCAGGCAGCCGACTCTAAGTTTGCGCCATCGGACGGAATGGGCTGGATCGAGGAATGACCATGGCGATCCCCTGGCGGTGGCGCGGCTCCGCCCTGAGTGCAGTCGTGGCGCTGAATCTGGCCGGGTGCGATGGCGGCGCCGTGGAGGCAGACCTGGTCCTCCACAACGCCCGGATCTGGACCGGAGACTCGGCCAACCCGTGGGCCGAGGCCCTCGCCGTCCGGGACGAACGGCTGGTGGCGGTGGGCTCCCGGAGCGCGGTGCTCCGCCACCGCACCAGGCACACCCGGGCCATCGACGCCGGGGGCCGGCTGGTCACCCCGGGCTTCATCGACAATCACACCCATTTCGGCCAGGCAGGTTCGCTCCTGCTGGGCGTCAACCTGCTCGACGTGGCGACCGCCGACTCGTTCGTGGCCCGGATCCGCGGGGCCCGGGAGCGACTGCCGGAGGGGGCCTGGATCACCGGGGGCGACTGGGGCGCCTACGAAGACTGGGCCGCTGGCAGCACCGGCGGCGGCGCGACCGACGCCTTGCGCGCCCGATTCTCGCCGGATCGCACGCTGATCGACTCGGTAACTCCGGGGACCGGAGTGCTGGTGCAGCGGTGGGACCGGCGCGCGTTCCTGGCGAACGGCGCCGCGCTCGACGCGGCAGCGCTCACGTGCGAGCGGTCGGTGGAGGGGCTGGAGTGTCGTGGCGGCCAGGCCACCGGGCGGGTGACGGGCGAAGCGCTCCGTCGGGTCCGCGCGGCCGTGCCTCCGAAGACCTTCGAGCAGCGGCTCCGGGAGGCCCGCGTGGCCCTGGCCCACCTGGCCGAGCTGGGCGTCACCGGGATTCACGACATCACCCCGCGGGAGCAGCTTCCGGTCTATCACGAGCTCAAGCGCCGGGGCGAGTTGCTGGTGCGGGTGTACGCCCGCCCGACGCTGGACAAATGGGACGAGCTGGCCGCGGTCGGAATCCCCCACGGTTTCGGGGATCCCTGGCTCCGGATCGGCGGGCTCAAGGGGTTCGTCGACGGGATCCAGGGCAACTCCACCGCCCGGTTCTACGAGCCCCAGCTTCATTCCGGCAAGCGCGGCGAGTGGCGCGACTCGACCAACACCGGCGCCACGTCCGGACCCGGCTCGGGCATGGAACCGCCCGGCAACATGGAGCGGAACCTCTTCGGCGCCGACCGGGCCGGTCTCTGGCCCCAGGTCCACGCCATCGGCGACGAGGCGATCGACACGCTTCTGACGCTGTACGAGAAGGTGATGCGGGAGAACCCGGCTCGTGAGCGCCGGTTCCGGATCATTCATTCGCAGGTGCTGCGCGGGGCTCACGTGGCGGAGCGGTATGCCCGCCTCGGCGTCATCGCCGAGGTGCAGCCCTACCACGCGATCGACGACATGCGGTGGATGGAGGAGCGGATCGGGAGCCGGGCCCGCTGGGCCTATGCCTTCCGCACCCTGCACGACGCCGGGGTGATGCTCACCTTCGGCTCCGACTGGCCCGGTACCAACGCGTCATGGTACACGGCCGATCCGATGAAGATCCTCTATGCCGCGGTGACCCGGAAGACGCTCGATGGCCGGCCCGAAGGGGGCTGGTTCCCGGAGGAGCGGCTGGATCTGGAGACCGCGCTCCGCGCCTACACCGCCAACAACGCCTGGGCCGAGGGAGAGGAGACGGAGAAGGGCCAGCTCACCGCCGGCCGGCTCGCGGACTTCGTGGTGCTCGATCGGGACCTGTTCCGGATTCCACCCGACGAGATCAGGGAGGCCCGTGCCCTGCTCACCGTGGTGGGCGGGCGGGTGACGCACGCCGCCGGGCCGTTTCGATAGCCCTTGATCGGTCGATCAGAGGCGACCGGCGTCCACGTCCTGAAGGAAGCGGATCAACCCGGCGAAGTACGCGGCCTGGTCGTCGTACATCGCCATGTGGCTGCCGTTCGGCAAGTGCAGGTATCGGCCGCGCACCACCTGGCCGGCCATCCACTCCATGTGCCGGGGATCCATGGTGTCGTGCCGGGCGCCGATCACCAGCGTGGGAACGGTGATCTTCCCCAGGTCGCCGGTCCGGTTCCAGTTCAGGAGCTTGCCGCTGGCGCCCAGCTCACTCGGCCCCTGCATCGGGACGTAAATGGCCTGATTGATCCGGGCGAACGCCCGGTTCACCGGATCGGGCCACTCGGCGGCGGGCATCCGGAGGACGTGCTGCTCGTAGTGCTGCGGGATCAGCAGTTCCATGTACCGGGGATCGTGGTGCTGGCCCCGGGCCTCGAGGTCCTTGATCTCGGCGAGCGCCGCCTGGTCCATCGCCGGCATCAATACCGTCCGGGCGTACTCGTTGTAGGCCGGGATGCTGGCCATCATGTTGGAGATCACCAGGCCCTTGAGGTGCTGCTGGTGCGCCAGGGCGTACTCCAGGGCGAGAATCCCGCCCCAGGAGTGCCCCAGCAGGAAGAAGCTGTCGCGGTCCAGGCCGAGCGCCCGGCGGACCTGCTCCACCTCATCGACGAACCGGGGAATCTCCCACAGGGAATCGTCCTCCGGCTGGTCGCTGTAGCAGGAGCCGAGCTGGTCGTAGTAGTAGTATTCCACGCCGGCGCCGGGCAGGTAGCTGTCGGCCGCCTCGAAATACTCGTGGGTGGCGCCAGGACCACCGTGGAGGAAGAGCAGCTTGATCCGGGGATTGTTGCCGACCCGCTTGGTCCAGACCGTGAACCGTCCCTTGGGCGTGTCGATCGGAATCCGGCGAACGCCGCCGGCGAGGACGTCGGCGCGTCCGGTGTTGTCGTGATAGGCCTGGGTCATGACTCGGCTGGGTGGAGCGCCGACTTGGGCGGCGGTGAACATGGTCACGGAGGGACCCGGCAGAAGATGTCCCGATCGCGGTCCTGCGCAAGCCACCCCGGGCGCCGCCGGTTCGAGGCCAGGCCCGGCCATGGCCCTGGCAGGAAGGCTCCGATTCTGGCGCGCCTCTTGCCAGATTCCTGTGGCGTGACAACCCACGTCCCAGCCGGCGCCGAAACCCTGTTTACGACGGGCTGCCCCCAGGTGCGGGCCAACAGCCCGGGACTTGCGGCCATCGTGCTGGTCGCTTCGCTGGCGAGCGGGCTGGCGTCGTCTCTGGCCGGGCAGACCAGCGTACGTCTCGACCTCTCCGGCGAGCGCTCGCGGGTGACCAACGCCGGAACCCGGTCCACCTGGGAGGCGCTCCGCGTGGGTGTGGGTGTGGTAGCCCTGGCGCGGGGCGGCTGCTATGGCGCCCTGGAGCGGCAGAAGCGGAGCCGGATGGTCGAAGCAACGGCTTCAGCGTCGTGCTACCGACGCCTGGGCGACTGGACCGTGGCCGGAGGGGTGGGAGTCACGCCCGAGGCCGACTTCCTCTACCGCTTGAGCGCCGAGGGGCACCTCTCCCGGAGACTGGCGGGTACGGTGGTGGGCTCGCTCGGGTACCGCTACCTCGACTACCCGACCTCCGTCGTCCACCAGGTCCAGCCGGCCATCACCTGGTACCATCCCCGCGGCGAGGTCGAGGGCCGGGTCTACCTCACCTCCAACCGTGCCCGCGACCGGACCTCCGCCACGGGGTTGCTCCGCGCCCTGCATGACCTCACCCCCAGGGTTCGCCTGGCGGGCGGCTTCTCGTACGGCGACCGGATCTTCGACATCGCCTCGCTGCCCCAGGGCGACCAGCGGGCCTGGCAGGTCTATGGCTGGACCCGATTGGGCATCACTCCCCGGGATTTCGCCACGGTCGGGTTCGCGGTGGCGCATGAGCGACCCGCCTTCGACATCCGCACCTGGCAGCTCGGATACCGGCGGGAGTTCTGACCTCGGACGGCACGCACCGGTGTACGGGGCCGAATCGTAGCTGGCGCGTTGGATGCCGGGGGAACGCGCTGACCCGACGGGCTGCTATGCCTGGCTGAAGCCGGCGTCCAGCTCGCGACGAAGCGCGCGGCGCCACTGAACCAGGCCGCTCACCGCCAGACCCAGGAAGACGGAATACTGGAAGGCGGTCGGATACGCGCCCCGAGAGAGGAAGAAGGGCACGGCCACGAGGTTAACCGCCACCCAGATCCACCAGGTCTCGACGTACTTCCGCGCCATCATCCACTGCGCGGTGAGGCTCACGACCGAGATCCCGGCATCGAGGTAGGGCTGCTGGCCGTCGGTGAAGGTATCGAGCGCCCAGCCCAGACCCCCCGCCGCGGCGATCGCGGCCAGCGCGATGCTCGCGGCCAGCCCGCGGGGTATCGGCCGGACCCTGACTCCGGTACGGCGCTCTCCGCCCCGGAGCCACTGATACCACCCGTAGACAGCGATGGCCGCGAAGCAGCCCTGCAAGCCCATCAGGGCATACAGCCGACCCTGGAAGAAGAGGTAGACGTAGAGCCCGTTGTTGACGAGTCCGGCGCCCCAGCCCCAGGGGTTCTGGCGCGCGTTCCAATACACGGCCAGGATCCCGAACCCGACCGCCGTCACCTCCAGCCAGTTCATCCGCCGGGCACCCACGACGCCAGCTCGAACAGCCGCTCCGGCAGAGGTCAGTCCTCCGCCGCGGCGTGAGCGCGCCGAGTCTCCGGCGGCCGGTACTCGGCGAGCCGGGCCAGCAGGTCATCCAGGTCGCGGGTCAGCGACAGGGCGCCGCGCTGCGACTGCCGGACGAAACGGTCCATCGCGTCGTCGCCCGCCGCACCGAGGAGGCTGGAGTAGTAGCCGCCCTCGTCCAGCAGGCCGATCGGAACCTCGCGGGCCGTGGGGCGCTCGCGAAGCGCGAGGACCTGCTCCAACCCGGCGAACGCACCGGGCAGCGCCAGCACGGCGTCGACCAGCTCGAGCAGTTGATCCCATTGGCCGGCTGGGTCGGCCACGCGGTGGGTTTCGGTGAGGCCGGGGAGGAGGGACTCGCGCGGCCGGTCTTCCAGGACCACCCCGATTACCCTGCCGCCGGCGGCCAGGGCCGCCTGCCCCACGGTGCCGGCGGGTCCCAGGCCGTGGCCGGTCCCCACCACCGAAGCCCCGGTCTCGACCAGGCGGCGGGCCACCCGCCGGGCGGCTCCGAACTCGTCAGGGCTCGCCACCTCGGACTCGCTTGCCAGGACTGCCACCCGCCGGAGCATCAGCGACCATCCCGGCGGGCGCCGGTCGCGGGAGCCATCCTCAGGTATAGCGGATCCAGTAATAGACCACGTAGATCCAGGAGAGGATCCCATGGAGGATCGCCCAGAGGATCGACTTGTTCGCCGACCAGGAAATGGCGATCGCGAGCGCGCTGCCGAACGACACGCCCGACTTGACGCTGGACTTCACGATCTCGATGCGCTGGGCCATCCTGGAATCTCCCTTCCCGTTCATCGCTGTCGTGGGGCCCACGCCGGTCTGGCGCGGCGGGAGAAACCTGCACTGGCCGAACCCCGCTGGCCAGCGGCTGGAACGGAGCAGCGGGCGAGACTCCTCCTGAGCCTCGCCCGCCGCGTGCCACAACGGAGCCCGCGCCCGGCATCAGCCTCCGGCCTGACCGAGTGCTTCCAGCACCCGGTCAAGCTCGAGCGTCATCTGGTCGACGTACCTCCGGGCCGATCCGACCCGACGGAGCCGGGCGTCGGCTTCGGCCAGGGCGCAGAGCTTGGCCAGCGGATCCGCGCCGATCAGCCCGCACATGCCCTTGAGCACGGGAGCCAGGCGCTGGACGGCTTCACCGTCCTCGCGGCCGATCGCCTGGGCGAGCTCCGGCAGCCGGGCCGCCGCGTCGGTGCGAAAGCTCCCGGCAAGCTTCAGTGCCAGGGCCCGGCTGGCGGCATCGGCCCCCGGCGCCAGCTGGTCCAGGAAGGACGCCGCCACCGCGGGCGGCTGAATGGCGGCCTGCTCCGACGCGGCCTGCTCGACCTGAGCCCGGACCTCGAGAAACGCGCGCTCCACCTCGCCCAGGCGCGAGGCCGCTTCCTCCAGGGACTCTTCGGCCAGCATGGTCTCCATCTCAGCGCAGGTCTCGGCCAACTGGCCGGCGCCAAGCAGGCCCGCCATCGCTTGAAGGGCCTTGAGCGCCTGTCCCATCCGCTCGGCGTCACCCCGCGACGCCGCAGCGGCCATCTCGCCAATCCGCTGGGGGGCATCGCGCAGGAACGATCCCACCAGGTGCCGCGCGAACGACGCCGAGGACGCCAGCTGTTCCATGACGGTCTGGCTCACCACCGGCAGGGCGGAGCGCACCTCCACTTCGCTGACCGCGGTGACCCGCGCGGGCACCTCGCGTGGGGGCTCCGCCGGCTCGCGCGCCGGGGGCATCACCAGCGTCAGGGTCCCGATCTCGACCCCCTCACCCGCCGCCGCGAAGAACGCGGCTGTCGGTCGGGTGTCTTCTTCCGGTTCGTTCACCGGTTCGGAATGCGAGCCGGGAGGAAGCAGAAGAGGCTCCGGCGGGGCAGGCGACGGCTCCCGGTCAGTCCGACCGGGCAGCTCGATGCTGGGGAGGTCGATCGCGGAGCCTGTTGCCTCCAGGCCGGCGGCTGACTCCAACTCGAGCGGTTCCATCGAATCCTCTTCCGGCGCCGCGACCAGGTCGGCGAAGTCGTTGGCGAGGAAGCCGTCGACCGGGGTGGTGTCATGCGCCTCGCCCAGGTCCATCCGGATCAGCTCGCCCGGGGGCTCCACCTCGGCGCTCGCCTGGTCGGCGTCGGATTCGATCTCCAGGTTCATCGGCGACAGATCCAACGGGATCGCCTCGGCTGCTGTCACCGTGTCCTCGCGCTCCAGGTCCTCGACCGGTTCGGTGACGATTGCAGCGACCGGAGCGGGGTCGGCGGCTGCCATGGGTGGTTCCGCCGCGGCCTCGGGTGCCGGATCGTCCGTATCGACGGTAGGCGGCGCCAGGTCGAGCTGGGCGTCTGGCTCCGACATGGTCTCGGGTTCGGGCGCGGGCGCAGTGAGCTGGCGGATCGCCTGCTCGAGGTCAGCACGACGGATCGGCCGGGCCACCACCGAGGCGGCGCCCGCGGCGAGGAGGTCGGCCCGCCGGCTCGGATCCACCGTGAGGGCAATGACCGGAGGGCCCGGCGGGCCGCCGTGGTGGGCCCCCAGCCGTCCGATGTCGGCGGCCAGGTCCTGCCCCTCGCGGTCGGCGTCGATCAGCACCAGTTCGGGTCGGGCCGGGCCGGCGGAGAGCGCCTGGTCCAGCGAGATGGCCGGTGCCGGGGTGAGCCCGGCGCGAGCCAGCGCCTCGGTAATCTCCAGCTGATCGGCTCCACCCACACCGATCACCGTGACCTCCCGGACGGCCGGGGCCCCGAGGCTCGCCAGAACGGCGTCGATTTCGGGGAACCCGTCGAAGTCGGCTGGAGCCCGGGCGCTCCTCGATTCCGCCAGCGAGTGTCGGGTGATCAACGCAGCAGGACGGCCATCCTCACCAACGGATTCCACCGCCCGAAGCGCGTCATTGAGTTCCTCGGCGGGCAGGGGCTTTCGGAGGTAGGCGGCGAACCCCGCGTGCCAGAGGCGCCTGGCCTCGCCCGGGCTCCCCACGGCGGTCACGATCACCAGGGCCACCGCGGCAAGCTCGGGGTCGGCCTTGAGGCGGGTCGCCAGTTCCGCGTGCGAGGGCCGCACCGCGTAGTCGCTCAGCACGCAGGCCCGGTAGGGTGCTCGGCTCCCCCTGGCTTCGCGGAGCCGCTCCTCCACCTGGCTCAACTCGTCGGCGAAGTCCACGTGCCAGCCGCCTTGCGCGAGCTGCTCCGTGAAGCGGCGCCGGCTGGCCTGATCGGCCTCGACAAAGAGGACTCGGCCGCCCATCGACGGCTCGGGCTGCTCGGGCAGGAGGCCCGACGGGGCCTCGGCCATGGCCATCGGAAGCCGGAACCAGAAGCGGCTCCCCCGTCCCACATCGCTCTCGGCACCGATGTCGCCGCCCATCAGCCGAACCAGCTCGGCGCTGATCCGGAGGCCGAGCCCGGTGACCCCAAACGACCGGTAGGGCGAAGCGTCGACCGGCAGGTACTCGTCGAAGACCCGCTCCAGCCGGTCGGCCGGAAGGCCGATGCCGGTGTCGTCGACGGTGAACCGGATCACCGGCACTCCGTCGTGGTCGCCGTCCGGCGCCACCCGGATCACCACCTCGCCCTGGCTGGTGCTGTTTACCGCGTGGCTGACCAGATTGCCCAGCACCTGCCGGGTCCGTCCGGGATCGCCCACCACATGGCGGGGGAGCTCGGGCCGCCAGTCGACCCGCAGCGCCAGCCCGCGGTCGGCGGCCGCGGCGCTCAGGACGCCGGCGGTCTCCTCCACCATCGATTGGAGATCGAATCCGATCGGCTCGATCGGGAGCCGGCCCGCCTGAATCCGGGCCAGGTCGAGGAGGTCGTTGAGGGTCGAGGACAGCCGCTCGCCCGCCGAGTGGATGCTCCGGACGTACTGCCGCTGCCGGTCGCCCAGGTCGCCGTCGAGCAGCAGTCCCGACATCCCGATGACCGAGTTGAGGGGGGCACGGAGCTCGGCGCTCATCGCCAGCAGGTAGTCGCTCACCCCGGGGCGTCCGTTCCGGTGGGGCAGCGGGCCAGGATCGGCAAGGCGGGGCTCGGCGTCGAACATGATTGGTCTCCCTTGGGGAGCGTTAGGCGTTGACCCGGGAATGCAGCAGCTCCTCCAGCATCCGCTGGGCGCGGCCCAGCTCGGCCCGGATGGCCGCCACCCGCGCGGCAAGCTCCTCTGGGGCCGCCAGATCCAGGGCGAGGGTCAGATCGCCGAGAGACCTGGCGCCCACCAGCGCGCCCATGCCGCGGAGCTCGGTCGCGCTGGCCCGGACGCCGGCCAGGTCACCCCCGGCCGCCGCCCGTTCCATCGCCGCCAGGCGGAGTGGCGCCTCGGCCAGAAACAGGGTCACCAGCTGGTTGCCGAGCCCGGAGCCGTCGGCTGAGAACGAGGCCTGGAGCTGCTGGAGG
>CAZFSA010000066.1:0-6729 GCA_964521535.1 uncultured Gemmatimonas sp. | reverse complement strand
CGGGCTCGATCGCGGGCTGCTCGGGTTCCGGCCCAGCCGGTTCGGCCGGGAGCTGGGTCCGAAGCGCCGCGATCGCCTCGCCGAGCGCCGTCTCGACCCGGCGGACGGCGTCTTCCAGCGCATCGGGCTCGCCGAGCGCGGCAGCTTCGATCCCGGCGCAGGCCCGCGAGACCGGCTCGGCCCCGACCAGCCCGGCCATCGCCCCGAGGCTCTGCGCCATTGCCGCCACGGTCCCACGCTCGCCCAGGGCAGCCGCTCCCGTCATCTCGCGGAGGCGGACCGGGGCGTCCTTCACGAACACCGTGGCCATCTGAAATGCCAGTCCGCTTCCCGCCCCTCCGGGGGAAAGCTGCTCCAGGAACGAGCGGGCAACGGGCTGCTCGGCAGGCCGCGGCGCCGGGTCGTCGAGGTTGAGCGTCACTGTCGCGTCGGCTACCAGCTCCACCCGCGGCTCGCTCGGCGCCGACTCCTGCTGCGGGGCGGCGGGCAACTCGGCGGACCAGTGCGGGGTGTCTGACCATGGTCCCGCGGCCTCCTGCCCGAAGTCCGGCTGAGCCGTGTCGCCGTACTCCTCCTTCGCCTGCCGCAACGTCAGAATCGTTCGGAACCGCACCTCTCCGGGCCCGCCCGCGACTTCTGCAGTCGAACCGAGTCCCGTCAGGGCGTGGTGCGCCACGAGGAGGTCCAGGTCGGCAGGCCCCCCGTCTGCCCGGTCCAGCCCGCCGTCCAGAATCCCTGCGATCCGGTCCCGCTCGGCTGCGGCCAGGTCCGTCCCCGAGTGCTCAACCACCAGGGCGATCCGCTTCCCGTCACCGGCCTCGGGCCGTTCGGCCCGGAGCGTCAGGTACCGCCGTGGGCCGTGGGGGAAGGGGAGCCGGGCCAGGCGCTCGAGAACCTGTCGGATCAGCGTCCGGTCGCCGTGGACCCGCGTGGGAACACCCGGAACCACGATGACTTCGGCGGAGGTGGGGGCCTCGTTGGCGATCTCCTGAAGCAGGTGGTGCAGGTCAAAGGGATCGTCGGCCGGAGGCGCCCGGTGGGCAAGGCCTGACGCCACCAGTTCGAGATCGGCTCGCCAGGGCGCGTCGCCGGCCTCGCGGGCCAGGGCGGACAGGAAGCGCCCGTACGAGGCCCGGGCTTCCGCCCGAGCCCGCTCCAGGCGAGCGGTCTCCTCTCGCGCCGCATGCTCCTCGTCCAGCGAGACCAGCCGGCCCACGAACCGGAGCGGAACGCCGCCGGCATCGGTCTGTACCGTGGCCGCTATCCGGAACCAGGCGTAGGTACCGTCCTGGCGCCGCAGCCTGGCATCGGTCGAGAAGGCGCGCCCGTCGCCGGAGGCGGCCTGGAGGCGCTCCAGCACCGCGGACCGGTCGTCAGGGTGCAGGGCGTCGGTCAACCCGGCGGCGGGAAGGGCCGCCCCGTTGGAATAGCCCAGCAGGGCCCGGCATCGGCTGGTGAGCGACCACTCGCCGCTCACCAGATCCTGCTCCCAGGCGCCATCCCGGACCGCGCTCAGAGCCCGGTCCGCCCGTTCCTGGGCGGTGCGGACGTGAGCCAGCAGGCGGTTGACTGCTCCCACGGCAACCTGCCATTCGGCCGCGGCGGACACGGGCCCCACGAGCGCCGGCGTGTTCCCCTGGTGAACCGGAGCCAATGCCTGGGCGAACCGCTCGACCGGCCTGATGAGACGCCGGAGTACCAGCCACCATGCCGCCCCCACCAGCACGGCGATGCCGAGCAGCGTCACGGCCAGCAGTCTTCGGAAGCCGGCTTCGGCCGAGGCGAAAGCCCCGCGTGTCACGGTTGCCTCCACCTTCGTGGTCTGCTGGGCGAAGATGTCGCGAAGCGCGAACTCGACCCGGACATTGCCGCCAGCCGACGGGCGGACAGTGGGTCGAACCGGCTCTCGCGACGGAGCGAGTGCGGCCAGGCGAAGCTCGATCTGACGGTCGCCAGGCGCGGGCGAGAGCCCGGCAGGGCGGAACACCCGGCCGGTCACCAGGTAGCCTCGGATCGGCTGGTTGGCATCGGCCGTGTCGGTGGGCAGGATCGGGGCGCCGGCCAGCCAGAACAGCTCATCGCCGCGGCGCACCAGCCCCGCCGAGGGCTCCCGGTTGTCGAGGATCCGGAAGACGGCGTTGGATACCACCGCGCCGTCCAGGCCGATGCTCCCGGTACCGGTCCAGCGGTAGAGCGCGGCACCCTTCAGGTCGTAGATGCCGACAAACTGGTCTCCCTCCCGCCGAACGAAGTTCTCGAGGAACGAGGGACGCCACGCGGTGTCCGGTCGAGCGAGCAGCCGCCCGACCGCGGCGTACAGATCGTCGTTGAAGGCAACCTGCACCAGGCGCTGCTCGTCCTGCTGGACCAGTCGGTCGAGGCGGCCGCGGACCTGGTCGGCGATGCGGGCGTATTCGGCCCGTTCGAGTTCAGTCACGGCCCCGGCGGCGGAGGACGCCGCCCAGCTTGCCAGCAACGCCAGGAGCACGCCGAACGCCAGGCCCGCCAGGGCCGAGGCCCGGGCCAGGGGCAACCGCCAGAGGCGCGCCCATAATGGTTGCCCGGCCGAGCGTGTGGGCCGACCGGAACGGGCCGGCCGCCCGGTGCCGTTGTCGTTTCCGTCCGGCCCCATGGCTGCTCCAAAATTCGGGAACTGACTGGCGGAGGCAGGTCCCCCGCCAGTGGAATCCCGTTGCATAAGTCGGGCAGCAGGTTGCCGGGTGGCATCAAAGGGGATTGGGCGTCGATATTATGTAAATTATCACGCTCCTTTCATGTTCGTAGTATTATTAAATACTACCTTTCGCGACAGCTACCGGATCGCCAAGCAATGATATTGCACTACAAGGGATTACAGCGTGACGTCTGGCACGGAATGATCATCACCCGTCCCAGACATCACTGACTTGATCTTGTACAAGCCGATTGCGCAACCTGGCGATGCGGAGGGCGTTGACCGGCGTGAGGACGAGGGTCAGCGCCACCAGGCGCACTCTGGAATTTTGCAGGAAAACCGAACCGGATCGTGGCGAGACGCCTAGTCGATCGACCAGACCGGGATGCTCACCCGCGTGCCCTCCCAACTGAGGCTCAGCCTCACCGTATCGCCCTGTGCGGGTTCCACCTGGAATGTCAGCCGCTCCGCGGGACGGTCCGAGTGTCCGATCGGGAGGACCGCGCGCCCCAACTCCCGCGCGGCAATCACCTCGGTGTACTGGCTTTCGATCCCCCACTGTGAGGTGGACGCGTTGAGGATCAGCTCCCAGGTTTCGGGTCCGGGGACGGTGTAGAGCGATGCCTTCCCGCCGCGAACCGGGATGCCGGCGACGGCGACGGGGTGGCTGGCGCGGAGCACCGTGGGCTCGTTCGCCCCGGTGCGCCACAGGTGGCCGTAGGGTACTGTCGGCCCGCCGATCATCCTTCGCCCGCGGGCCGCGGGTCGGCCGTAGCAGAGCTTCACCCGATGGCCTCCGACCTCGAACACCAGGGAGCCCGTGGGACTCGACCTGAGCAGCCACGACGGGAGCCAGCCCCAGTCGCGCCGGCAGGGCATTCGGGTGCCGATCGAGCCGGACCAGTCGGCACCGGTTACCGCCAGGGCGGCCGCCAGCAGCGTGGCGAGGAACGCGGGTCCCCTCACCCGCCCGAGGCTGGCCGCCAGGATCCGGGCGGCCAGGAAAAGCAAGGCCGCCAGCACTGCCAGCCAGAGGATCGAGATCGGCAGGATCCAGGAGATCGGAAGGCTTGGCGCGATCCGCGGGCCGGCGAGCAGCACCATCCCGCCGAGAACCGCGGCGGTCCGGATGCGGCGTCGAGTCACCAGCGCTCCCGCGCGCGGAGCGCGGTGACGTGGGCGATGTGGTGCCGTCCATGCCAGGCGTACATCGCCACCGCGTGGTCGACGGTGAATGCCGTCCGGTGTTCGGGATGCACGAAGGTCCGGTCGAAGTCGGGCGGCTCGATTGCCTCGAGCACGGCGACCCACCGGTCATGGAGCAGCGCCAGCAGATCGAGCGAGCCCGCGATCGGTCTCCGATAGTCGGCGCCCTCGGCCCACCGGACTTCGTTGTAGGGCACAATGGTCGGCTGGGGCTCCGTCAGGGCGAGCTTGATCCGGAGATAGGCGTTGAGATGGCTGTCCACGAGGTGGTGCACCACCTGGCGGACCGTCCAGCCGCCCGGGCGGTAGGGGGTGTCCAGCTGACTGTCGGCAAGGCCGCTCACCGCGGCTCGCAGGGCAGCAGGGGCGCTCCGGATCTCGGCGATCCGGCGCTGGCGCTCCTCGGTGGTGGACGGGGGCCGGTACTCGAAACGTTCGATCGGATAGCGGAGGTCGCTCACCAATAGGCCCGGGCGGCGTTGGTGGCCATCAGGTGGCGTGCCCGACGGTACCCCAGGAGTCCAAGCAGCAGGCCGACCAGCTCAACCGGCAGCAGCACGGGGAAGTAGCGGCCGCTCTCGCCCTGGGCTATCGCCCCGACGATTCTCCCGAAGGCCAGGCCGGCGAAGACGAAGGCCTGAGCGGCCAGGGCCGGCAGCACCCAGCGTCCCCGGCTGGCGGCGACCAGGAAGAAGACGCCCAGGCCGAGCTGGAGCCCGCCATAGACGGCCGTCAGCTCGGCCCGCAACACCGCTGGCGGGTTCGGAAGCCCGAGCAGACGAACCACCTGCCCGGGCTGGAGCAGGAAGTAGGCGCCGAGGCCGGCGAAGACCAGCCCGGCAAGGACCAGGGAAAGCCGGGGAAGACTCACTGCCGGGTCCCTCGACCGGGTGGCAGGCTGTCGGCGCCGGGAGGAACGACGGACAGGCGGATGCCGCCGGTGCCGAGCGCGATCCCACCGTCAGGCGGGATCTGGACGTAGAGATCCCGGCCGGTCCGGGTAAGGGCCGGATACTGGCGACCGACCCGGGCCATCATCGGGGCGAGCAGGAACTCGGGAAACCGATAGCCGTTCACGATCAGTCCGCGCAGCCAGAATCGCGCCACCTCCCGGCCGGTTCGCTCTAGGCCCACCAGGGCCACGACCTCGGTGGAGGAATCCACGACCGCGGCGAGCGGTCCGAGGAGTTCCCGGGTCTCGAGCGGCAGATCCTGGAGCCGGCCCCGGACCTCGATGCCGCCGGTGTCGACCGCCACCAGGATGGCTGGCCGGTCGGGAATCGGCTCGGCGCCCAGCCGGGCCAGCAGGTAGGAGGCCCAGTCGCCACCGTCGATCAGCCCTTCCGTCCGGGTCCGGTCGAGGAAGACCGAATCCACCATGGCGGAGGCCCGAATCACCCCGAAGGGCGAGATCCGACCGGGCTCCGGTCCGGCCTGAGCCCCTGCCAGGCTCGCGCCGAGCAGGGCCGTGGCCAGCGCGACGCCGACGGTGCGGATCACCCTGCCGCCTCCGGACTCGAGTCCGAGCGGGCCAGGTACCAGGCCAGGAGCACGGCGCCGATCGAGACCCCGATGTCGGCCACGTTGAAGGTCCAGAACCGCCAGCCCCCGACGCCAATGTCGATGAAGTCGACGACGCCCCGGGCGGAGCGGAGGCGGTCCAGGAGATTGCCGAGCGCACCGCCCATCACCAGGGCGAGGGCCACGATCAGCCCGGGGCGCCGGACGTCGGCGCGTCGGTAGAGCAGGGCCAGTCCGGCGATCGCCATCAGGGCAAGAAGACTGAACACCGGGCGGGAGTAGCTCCCGATCGAGATCCCGGTGGCAGCGCCGGGATTGTAGGCGAGGGTGAGGCGGACCCACTCGCCGACCACCGGCTCGGGCACCGCTTCGGCCAGGTGATTGCGCGCCAGGTCCTTGGTGGCACAATCGGCCAGGAGCAGCGCGCCGAGCAGCGGCCAGAACAACCGGGCCTTCCGGGCAGTCCCCATGGCTTCGAATCTGTCGCCGGAGGCGCTTCCAAGGGAAGCGCCCTGGTCCGGATTCCGGTCAACCCGCGAACGGAACCGTAGGGACAAACCGAGGCGCCGCCCGGGCTTGGGTGGCGCGCTCGAAGGCGTGCCCGAACCCGAGCAATCGGGCTTCGCTCCACGCCGGTCCGAAGAACGAGAGCCCGACCGGCAGCCCGTGCACCTGGCCCATCGGCACGGTCAGGTGCGGGTACCCGGTGATGGCGGGATAGGACGCATCGCCTCCGGTGAAATGATCGCCGTTCACCGGATCGATGACCCAGGCCGGCCCGCCGGTGACGCAGACCACGGCGTCGAGCCGGTGACGGGCCAGGAGTCCATTGAAGTTCCCGCGCGTGACCGAGAGCAGGCGGCGCCGAATGGCTCGATACTTCGGATCGGTGAGGGGGCCCTTGCCGGCCGACTCTTCCAGGTGCTCCTGACCGAAGAACCGGAGTTCCCGCTCCCGATTCCGCTGGTTGAAGGCAACCAGATCGCGGAGGGTGCGATGGGGCTGGTCGGGCCGGGTGGCGAGGTAGGCTTCGAGCCCGGCCTTGTATTCGTACCGGAAGAGCTCAAGCTCGTCGCTCTCGAGCTCGGCGAGGGAGGGGAGATCCGTCGGGTCGATCACCGTGGCCCCGGCCGATCGGAGCGCGGCCACGGCCTCGTCGAAGACGGCGATGACGCGGGGGCTCACGTTGAAGCCCCTGCGGGCCACGCCCAGCCGGGCCCCCCGGAGCGCGCCCGGGTCGAGGGCGGCGAGATAGTCGGCGCCGAGATGGGCCTGGGCGGCGGCTGTCGCCGGGTCGCGCGGGTCGACGGCCGCGAGCGGGCCGAGCA
>CAZFSA010000065.1:0-24003 GCA_964521535.1 uncultured Gemmatimonas sp. | reverse complement strand
TACACTCTTTCCCGCACGGTGCCCGCGGACGGCCGCACGGTGGTCGCGGTCCGCGTCACGGTCCGCGATCCCGATGGAGGCCGGCCGGACGGCCAGGTTCCCGTAACGCTCGCGGCGAGTGCCGGCCGCTGGGCCGCGGCCGATCGCAACCCGCTCGAGGCTGGCGTTCAGGTCCTGCTCCCGGAGGGCGAGGGCACCTTCGGGCTGGTTGCGCCGGAAGAGGACCGTCTGGTCGAGGTGGAGGTGTCCACGGGCGGGACCGCGCAGACCGCTGTGATCGCGTTCGTGCCGGCCCCGCGTCCGATGATCGCGGCTGGCCTGGTGCAGGCCAGGATCGATCTGCGGACCCTCGCCAGGGGAGCCCTGGTCGCGACGACCCCGGACGACGGATTCGAAGAAGAACTGCGCGACGTCGCGACCAGCCAGGGCGACGGCCTGGAGCGGGCCGCTGCGAGGAGCGCTCTCTACCTCCAGGGCAAGATTCGGGGCGATTATCTGCTCACCCTTGCCTACGACACCGAGCGGGACGCCGAGCGCCAGCTGTTTCGGGACATTCGCCCGGAGGAGTTCTATCCCGTCTACGGGGACGCCTCGCGGCGGGACTACGGCGCCCGATCGGCCGAACGGCTCTACGTCCGGGTGGATCAGCGCCGGAACTTCTTCCTGTATGGCGACTACGCCACGGCAGCCCCGAGTGAAGCCCGGGAACTGGGAGCGTATCTGCGAACCCTGACCGGTGCCGTCCAGCATCTCGAGCGGGAACACTGGCAGCTTGAGGTGTTCGCCTCACGCTCGCGTAACCGCCAGGTGGTCGAGGAGCTTGCCGGCCGGGGAGTCTCCGGTCCGTACGCCCTGAGCCGCCGGGACCTGCTCGCCAACAGCGAGCGGATCGAAGTGCTCACCCGCGACCGGAATCAACCGTCCCGGATCCTCCGGATCGAGCCCCTCCGGCGCTTCCTGGACTACTCGCTGGAGCCCTTTACGGGCCGGATTCTCTTCCGGCGTCCCGTCCCGAGCGTCGACGGCGACCTCAACCCGGTATCGATCCGGGTGGCCTACGAACGCGCCGACGGGGGAGACGCCTCCTGGATCTACGGTGGCGACCTCAGGGTCCTGGCCGGGCGCCGGGTGGAGCTGGGGGCTGCGGTGGTGCAGGAAGAGGATCCGCTCGACAGCTTCCAGGTTGCCAGCGCCAACGGGGCCCTCCGGGTGGCTTCGGGCACCACCATCTTCGGCGAGTGGGCGCGCACCGATGGGAACGCGCGCGAGCCGGGTGCCGCCGCCCGGCTCGAGTTCCGACACCAGTCGGATCGGGCGGAGGTGCATGCGTTCGCGTTGGTGAGCGATACGACCTTCGCCAACCCATCGTCGACCCTGGGGAGCGGACGGCGCGAGCTGGGCGGTCGGCTTTCGCTGGGCCTTACCCGTCGCACGCGCTTGGTGGGCCACGTCCTGCGAAGCGAGGACCGGCGAACCGACCGGGTGCAGGAAGGGGCGCTCGCGGCGGTGGAGCAGAGCTTCGGCCGGGACGTCCGGTTGGAGGCGGGCTACCGGTATGGACGGGGGGAAGCGAGCGCTGCGGATTCCGGTCCCACCAGGGTCCATGCGGTGCACGGTCGGCTGACCGTGGAGGTCGGAGACAGTGTCGCGGCCGGCCAGCGTCGCGCCAGCCTGTTTGCAGAGTACGACCAGGACGTCAACGACCCCGAGCGACGACGGGGCGCTCTCGGCGGCCAGGTTCAGGTCCGGCCCCGGGTCCGGGCCTATGCCCGGCACGAGTTCCTGTCATCCTTCGCCGGCCCGTTCGCCCCGCGGAGCGATCAGCGGACCGATGCGACCGTCTTCGGATTCGACGCCGGTCATGGCGACGATGGCCAGGCGTTCAGCGAATACCGGTTGCGCGGTGGCCTGGATGGCCGGGACGGCGAGGCCGTGATCGGGCTCCGGAATCGGTGGCTGGTCGCGCCCGGTATCCGGCTCGATGCTTCCTTCGAACGGATCGCCCCGACCCGGGGCGGGACGTCCGGCACTCGGGAGGCGACCGCCGTCACGGGCGGGCTCGAATTCACGACCGATCCCGCGGGGCGTGGAACCGCCCGCATCGAGTATCGAGATGGCGCCGACGCCGACGTCTGGCTGGCGACGGCAGGGTACGCCCGCACCCTGTCGCGCGACTGGACCCTGTTGGGCCGGGCCTTGTGGAATGATCTCGACTTCGACCAGATCCGGGCCCGGGCCCAGATCGGAGTGGCCTGGCGCCAGACCACCCGCGGGACCTGGAACGCCGTCGCGCGGGCCGAGCGATACCTCGAGCGCCTCGGTTCGGGATCGGACCGGACCCGCCGCGCGGTGACGCTCGCCAGCGTCCACGCCAATGTCCGACCGGCCGCCGGCGTCACGGTCAACGGCCGCTGGGCCAGCAAGTGGAGCGCCGACAGCCTCGATGGCGCCCCGCTGGCGAGCCGCGCCGACCTCGCCATGGTGCGCCTGGTACAGGATGTGGGGCGATGGGCCGACGTTGGAATCCAGGCCAGCGCCCTTCGCGTCGGCGGCCTCCCGGGACAGCGGTTCGGGATCGGGGGTGAGGTCGGGCTCCGCCTGCAGACCGGGCTCCGGATGGCGATCGGCTACAACGTCTTCGGCTTCCGGGATCGCGATTTCCGGGAGACGGAGTACACCCTGAAGGGAGTCTACCTGCGGCTGGACTACCTCCTGGATGAGGGACTCTTCCGCCGGGACGAGCGGCCCTGAGATTGATTCCCGGCCCCGTTATCTTGAGCCAATGAACGCGGGCCGAAAGAGACGCCCCCTCTCGCCCACGCCGGTCCGCTGCCTGGCGCTCGCAGCGGTTCTGGCGGCGGCGGTGCAGGGCGGGGCGGCGGCACAGGCGGGGAAGCCCGGGCCACACCCGCTGGCCGGTACCTGGCAGCTCGAGAAGGGGAAGGTCGCCGCGGACGGCCCGCGCACCGTCGTCATCCGGGCCGACAGCAGCGCCAGTTGGGGCAAGGAAATGGTCCGTTGGCGGCTTGCCGGCGACAGCATCCGGATTGCCCTCGGAGGAGAATGGGAGGTCTACCGGATCCGGATCCGCGGCGAGCGGATCACCTTGTCCGGCCCGGACCTTCCCGAAGCGGTCACCCTCCGCCGAATCGGACCGCCGACCCCGCGGCCGGCCTCCATCCCGGTACCCCCCGACCCCGATTCCGCGGGGCGGACCCGCCGTTAGCGCACCGGCAGATTCAGCCGTAACTGCATTCTCGCCCCGGGGGGTGGCAGGGCGATGGGCCGAAGGGGTTCATCCTGCTCCGCCACGGCCACGCAACCGCGGAATCCGCGCTCCCGGAGATAGGGCTCGACAACCGCCCGGGCCACGGCCGGCGTGTTGCATTGCTGGCTCAGGTGCGCCAGCACCACCACCCGGAGCCCATCGTGGAGGATCGTCCCCAGAAGCTCCGCGGCAGCCCGGTTGGACAGATGCCCGCCTGAACCGGCAATCCGGTGCTGGACCGCCGGCGGGTACCCGCTGGTCCGGAGCAGCACCTCGTCGTAGTTCGCCTCCAGAATCACGGCGTCCAGGCCCCTCAGCAGATATCGGAGCCCGGCCGTGGGCCGGCCGAAGTCGTACGCCAGGCCGACGCGGCGCCCCTCGGTCTCGACCAGGAGCGCCGCCGGCTCGGCGGCGTCGTGCAGCAGCCGACAGCACCCGATCGAAAACGGGCCGACCTCGACGAGCGAGGTTCCCCGAAGGACCACCGTTGCCGCGCCGAGCCCGCCGCCGCCGAGGGCCCGCAGCGTTCCCTCGGTCGCGACGAGCGGAACCTGGAACCGTCGGGCCAGCCGGACCGCCCCCGCCGCGTGGTCGCCGTGCTCGTGGGTCAGGGCAATCCCCGCCAGACGGCCCGGGTCCAGCCCGGCCAGCGCAGCCCGCCGGAGCCATTCGCGGGCGCTCAGGCCGGCATCGAGCAGCAGGGTTCCCGCCTCCGTCTCCAGCGCGAACGCGTTGCCCTTCGATCCCGAGGCCAGCGTGTGGAGGCGCATCAACCGCCCAGGCGCCGGTGGATGGCGCGGAGTGACGCCGCAATCTCGGGCGTCACCTCCACGCCCCGTCGAGGCATTACCCGACCCGCGACCGTCAGGAACCCGCTGACATCGAGCCGTTGCTGGCCGGCGGCGCCCCACGAGAACGGACGGACGAATCGCGGCACCGGCGATCCAAACACGTTGGCGCCCGCCCCGATGACCGTTCCCGCCGAGAGGAGGGTGCCGATCGCCGTCTTGGCGTGATCACCAAACAGGGTGCCAAGGTTGGTGCGACCCGTGGCCTCCAGCCCGGGAAACACGGCGAGCCGGATCTCCCCATAGGTGTTCTTCAGGTTGGAGGTAATCGTCCCGGCCCCGAGGTTGACCCACTGGCCGACCACGCTGTGGCCCAGGAATCCCTCGTGGCTCTTGTTGCTGTAGCCGAGGAACACCGACGCCGCCACCTCGCCGTGGATCCGGCATCCCGGTCCGATCGCCGAGTGACGGACCGCCCCGCCCAGGAGCCAGCTGTTGGGCCCCGCATACAGGGGCCCCTCCAGGCGGGTGCCGGCCCGAACCACACAACCGGGTTCCAGCACGATCGGCCCCTTGCGAACGTCGAAAATGACATGCGGCTCGACCGACGCGCGACGCACCACCACCAGCGCGGGATCGCCCAGGACCACGACGCCTGGCGGCACGCCGTCGCCCGGATCCGCGGCCAGCGAGACGCAGTCGTCCTCGAGAAGTCGCTCGCACGCCGTCACGAGGTCGACCGTGCCGCTCAGGCGCAGCCCGCGAATCTCCACCGGGTCGGCCACCTCGTTCGGCCCTGCCCACCGCTGCCCGGCGCCGAGCACCCAGGCCACCGTGCGTCCCTGGGCCGATAGCCCCCGGGTCCCGGCAGCGAGGTCGAACCCGTCGTCGAGCGGCAGCGTATCGGATCGGGCAACGATCGCCGGCCCGACCACGGCCTCCACCCCGACAACCGGCAGCGAGTCGACATCGGCGAACTCCGGCGTGGCCGGCGAGATCACCGCCGTCGACGCCGGTGACAGAGCCCTCGCCCAGCGCTCCCAGATGCGGAACGCCCCGGCACGGAGTTCGGCGACTGGGCGAGCGGCGGCAAACGGGGCCCATTCCGGCCCCGGCCGCTCCGGCTCGAGGAGGAACAGCGGCAGGTCGGTCACAGGACTCTCACGTCGGGGGGCAGTTGTTCCAGTACCTGCTTCAGATCGGCGGCCGCGCGGCGGTCCAGGACCAGGATCCGGCCATTGGCCTGCACCACGACCAGACCTGTCACACCAGAGACGACGATCGGCACACCCTCGCTCCAGACCACGTTGTCCCGGGCGTTGACTGCGACCACCGGGCCCACGAGGACGTTCCCTGAGGCGTCCCGGGGCCGGACCCGGGCCAGCGCGTCCCAGGTGCCGATGTCGTCCCAGTCGAAGGAGCCGGGAATCACCGCGACCCGAGCGCTTCGCTCCAGCACGCCCACGTCGATCGAAACGTCCGCCACCCGGTCAAAGAAGGCATCCGGACCGCGGGCGGCCAGCGCATCCAGTGCCCCGTGAATCTCGGGCGTATGAGACCGGATCTCCTCCAGGAGGGTGTCCGCCCGCCAGGCGAAGAGTCCCGAGTTCCACAATGCCCCCTGCGCGATCAGGGTGCGAGCCTCGTCGAGCCCGGGCTTTTCCGCGAACCGTACCACCCGCCGGGCAGGTCCCCCGTCGAGCGTGGGGCCCGGAACGATGTAGCCATATCCGGTTTCGGCCCTGGTCGGAACCACGCCCACGGTGATGAGCAGAGGGTGGTGCTCCGCCGCGGCAAGCGCCTGGTCGGCCACCCTTGCGAAGGCACCGGGGTCCGGCACATGCCAGTCGGCGTGCAGCGAGAGGATGGTCGCGTCCGGGTCGCGTCGGAGGGCCTCGACCGTCGCCCAGGCGAGGGCTGGCCCGGTCGACCGCGGCGCCGGCTCGACCAGGACGTTGGCCTCGGGAAGCCGGAGTTGCTCCTGAAGCGGCCCGGCGAGCGCGCTGCCGGTGACCAGCAGGATCCGTTCGGCCGGTACCAGCCCCGCCAGGCGGGCTACCGTCTGCTCCGCCGGAGATCGGGGGCCCGTGAGCGGAAGCACCTGCTTGGGGCGGCTTGGCGTGGACAGCGGCCAGAAGCGGGTGCCCGACCCTCCGGCGAGAATGACGGCCCAGCGCATCGCGCTAGATCGCCTCGCTCAACGCGGCGGCCGACCGCCGGATCTCGAACAGCAGGGCGCCGAGATCCTGACCGGGTGCGGCCAGGACCACCAGCGTGTGTCGGTCATCGATCGGGACCAGGAGCGCGGCCCCGTCTCCCAGGTCCAGGACCAGCCGCCGCACCGCCGAGGCGCCCGCGGCCTCGGCCAACTGCCGCGCCTGGCGAAGCGCGGTGACAGCCAGGGCCGCGACCGCATCCGCGTCCGCCCCGTGCGGCAGCAGGTCGTGGACCAGCAGGCCATCCTCACTGACGATCGCCGCGCCGCGGACGGCCGGGCTGGCGGACCACGATTCGAGCAGTCGGGGCAAGGCCATGGGTGACAGGGGCGCCGGGTGGGTGCTGCGCGCCGAATGGCCCCACTCTAAGGGTGGCGAAACACCGAAGTCAAGGAAATACTACGGGTTGACCCGCTCCCGGGCGGTCCTTTAACGTTCCCCGTCATGCGCTTCCTCCTCGCCGCGGCGGGCGCCTGGCTGGCCCTGGCCGGTTGCAGCGATCCCTTCGCCCTCCGACCCGCTTCGATCGAAAATCGGGTGGACACCCTCACGCTCTACGCCGTCAACGGAACTCCACTGACGCAGCCCAGCGCCCTGCTCCTCGCCAGCCGAAGCACCTATCGGCTGGGGGTGGACGCGCTGCCCTACAACTTCGACTTTCTCTACCGGATCCACCCCGTCCACGGCCCCGAGCTGGTGCCCTACGCGGCCGTGGCGACCGCCACGGCGGTCACTGGCCGCTCCGGGCTCATCGCGACGACAACGGCGTTCGACCAGATCGACCTCGCCCTCCAGACCGGTTACGTGACGGACTCGGCCGCGGCGGTTTCGGTCGGCAGCGTGCTGTACCTCCGGTCCGGGGTGCCGAACGGGTGCTTCCTGCTGATTCCGTACTACGCCAAGCTTGAGGTGCTCGCCCTGGACCCCGCGCAGCGATCGATGACCTTCCGAATCCTGATCAACATCAACTGCGGCTACCGCGGGCTCGCACCCGGCCTGCCCGAGAAGTGATCGACCTCAGACTGCTCCGGCAGGATCCGGTGGGCCTCCGCCGGGCTCTCGCCCGCCGGCAGGACCCGGCCATCCTCGCCCAGCTGGATCGCCTCGAGGCGCTGGACCGCGACTGGCGCGCGATCCTCGCACGGGTCGAGGCGCTCAAGGCCGAGCGCAACGCGGCGAGCGAAGAGGTGGCGAGACGGAAGAGGCGGGGCGAGTCGGCGGACGACCTCCTGGTCCGGCTCAAGGCCTCGGGCGATGAGGTCAAGGCGCTCGACGCCGACCTGCGGGCCGCCGAGGGGGCCCTCGAGCAGCTCGCCCTGGCCATTCCCAACCTCCCGCACCCGGACGTTCCCGACGGGGATGCCAACGCCAACCGGGTTATCCGGACCTGGGGTGAGCCACCCTCCTTCGGGTTCCCGCCGCGTCCCCACTGGGAGCTGGGGGAGGCGCTTGGTCTCTTCGATCTGCCCCGCGGCGCGAAGCTGGCCGGCTCCGGGTTTCCCCTGTACACCGGCATGGGGGCGCGCCTCGGTCGGGCCCTGGCCGCGTTCATGCTCGACCTGCACGTTCGGGAGCACGGCTACCGCGAGGTGGCGCCTCCGTACCTCGTGGGCCGGAACATCATGACCGGCACCGGTCAGCTTCCGAGGTTCGAGGAGGACATGTACGGAACCTCCGCCGACGATCTCTTTCTGATTCCGACCGCGGAGGTCCCGGTCACCAACATCCACCGGGACGAGATTCTCGGGGCGTCCGACGTGCCGGTCGCGTACGTCGCCTGCACCCCCTGTTTCCGGCGCGAAGCCTTCTCGCATGGCAAGGACACCCGGGGGCTGATTCGGCTCCATCAGTTCGACAAGGTCGAACTGGTGCGGCTGGTGGCGGCCGCGACCAGCGACGCCGAACACGAGCGCCTCACCGGACACGCCGAGGCGGTGCTCCGCCGACTGGGATTGGCGTATCGGGTCCTGGAACTCGCCGCGGGCGACACCGGCTTCGCCGCCGCCCGCACCTTCGATCTCGAGGTCTGGGCGCCGGGCGTGGGTGCCTGGCTGGAGGTCTCCAGCTCCAGCACCTTCACCGATTTCCAGGCACGGCGCGCCGGGCTCCGGTGGCGGCCAGCGGCCGGCGCCCGGCCCGAACTGCTCCACACGCTGAACGCCTCGGCCCTGGCGTTCCCGCGAACCGTGATCGCGCTGCTGGAAAACGGCCAGAACGCCGACGGGTCCGTCACCGTTCCGCCGGCGCTCGCGCCCTATCTCGGCCTCGACGTCATCCGGCCGGCGTGACCGGGATGGCCGGCATCGACTGGACCGCCGCGCTCAACCCGGAGCAGCGGGAGGCCGCCGAACACGTCGAGGGACCGGTCCTGGTGCTCGCGGGCGCCGGGTCGGGCAAGACCCGGGTGCTCACTACCCGGATCGCGCTCCTGATCGACCGGCACGGGGTCCCGATCGAACGGATCTTCGCCGTCACCTTCACCAACCGCGCCGCCGGCGAGATGAAACAGCGGATCGGCGACCTCCTGGGCCGCGATCCGGCTGGCCTCTGGATCGGAACGTTCCACAGCCTCTCCGCCCGCCTCCTCCGGCGGGAGGCGGAACGGATCGGATTCTCCCGGACCTTCACCATCTACGACGAGGACGATCGCCTCGCGCTGGTGAAGCGGATTCTCGAGGGACTGCACCGGTCACCCAGGCTTTTCCCGCCCCGCCTGGTCCAAAGCCTGGTCTCGGCCGCCAAGAACCGGCTTCAGACCCCGGACGACCTGGCGGCAGAGGCCGCCGACCCGGTCGCGGAGGTGGCCGCCGACGTCTATCGGCTCCTGACCGCCCGGCTCCGGGCCCTCAACGCGATGGACTTCGACGACCTGATGCTCCATCCGCTTACCCTGTTTCGGGAGCACCCCGACCGGCTGGAGTGGTATCGACGGCGGTTCGCGTTCCTGCTGGTCGACGAATTCCAGGATACCAACCGTGCCCAGTACCAGTTGGTGCGGCTGCTGGGAGGCGGGCACCGCAACGTCTTTGCCGTTGGCGACGACGACCAGTCGATCTACGCCTGGCGCGGCGCCGAGGTCCGCAACATGCGCGAGTTCCAGCGCGATTTTGCCGGGTGCCGACTGGTCCGCCTGGAGGAGAATTATCGGAGCAGCGAGGTCGTACTGGCAGCCGCAAACGCGGCGATTGCCCCGAACCAGAGCCGGATTGGCAAGACCCTTCGGACCCGCCGGCGCGGCGGCGAGCCGGTAACCCTGGTTGGGGCGGCCGACGAGCGCGACGAAGCGGAGTGGATCGCCAGTGAGCTGGCGGCGCGCCGGAGCGCCGGCGACTACACCACGGGGCAGATGGCCGTGCTCTACCGGACCAACGCCCAGTCCCGCGCCCTGGAGGATGCCTTCCGGCGGGGAGGTCTGCCGTTCCGCGTGGTGGGTTCGGTGAGCTTCTACGAGCGCCGCGAGGTCCGCGACTTGCTGGCGTACCTCCGGCTCCTCGTGAACCCCAACGACGACGAAGCGTTCCTCCGCGCCGTTGCGGTGCCCCGTCGCGGTGTGGGCGACACCACCCTGGCGCTGCTCCGCGACGCCGCGGCCGCGCGTCGGGGCAGTCTGCTGGAGGCCGCTGCCCGAGCGGAGGCCATTCCGGGACTTCGCCCCAATGTCCGGGAGGCGCTCGGCCGCTTCGCCGAGCTGGTGGCCGCCCTCCGCCAGCGCGCCGCCGCGGCCCCGCCGGCCCAGGTGATCGAGGACCTGATCGACGCGATCGCCTACGAACGGGTGCTTCAGGAAGAGGGGCCGGAGGGCCGCGACCGGTGGGAAAACGTCCGCGAGCTGATCGCCGGGGCCGCCGCCTGGTCGGAGGTGGTGGACGACGACGAGGCCGCAACCCCGCTCCAGCGCTTCCTATCCGAGGCGGCCCTCCTCTCCGCCCACGACATCTCGGCGGGGGATGAGACGGGCGTCACCCTGATGACCGTGCACACCGCCAAGGGCCTGGAGTGGCCCGTGGTGGTCGTCGCCGGCCTGGAGGATGGACTCTTTCCACTCTCGCGGGCGACCGAGTCGATCGAGGGGCTGGAGGAGGAGCGCCGCCTGTTCTACGTCGGGCTCACCCGCGCCAAGGACAAGGTCTACCTCACCTACGCCCGTTCCCGGCGGCGGGGCGGGGAACTCCTTCCCAGCCTTCCGTCCCGGTTCCTCGAGACCATGCCGCCCGCTATCCTGGAGGAACGCGCCACCTCGTCCCTGTTTGCCCCGCGTTGGGGAGCGGATCGCGGCAGCTGGCGTCGCCGGGCGTCGGCCGAGGCGGTGCCCCCCCGCGCCCCGCGGCCGACGCCCTGGACCGCGCCCGGAGCCGGCCGGCCGGAGGCGCTCCCGATGGAGGAGCAGTCCCAGGATGCCCCCCGGTACGTCAAGGGCGAGCGGGTGCGGCATCGCCGCTTTGGCGGCGGCGTGATTCAGGGCCTGACCGGCGTCGGGAAAGACCTGCGGGTGACAGTCAGGTTCGACGACGAGGCCATCGGGTCAAAGCAGCTCCTGGTGGCGTATGCGGGGCTGGAACGGGAGTGGGAGGGCGCGTGAGGCTTTCCCCGGACGAGGTCCGGCACGTGGCGCACCTGGCGGCGCTGGAGGTGCCGGAGGCCGAGCTGCCGTCGCTGGCTGCGGAGCTCGATGCGATTGTCGAATATGTCGCTCAGCTCGGCGATGTCGCAGCCCCTGGATCGGGACCCTTCCTGCCCGGTCCCGACCGCACTCCCCTCCGACCCGATCTGGTCGACCCGGCGCCGCTGGCGCGTCCGCCGGCCGCCTTCGCCCCGGAGTTCCAGGACGGGTTCTTCACGGTACCTCGACTGGCCGCGATGGAGGGCGAGTGAGCCTCGCTGCCGTCGCGCGCCAGACCGCCGACCGCCTCCGGGCCGCCGCCGCCCTCAACGCCACCCTCGCCTGGTCGGAGGAGGCCCTCCAGGCCGAGGCGGCCCGGGCCGACGCCCTGCCGCGGACGGTGCCGCTTCGCGGCAAGCCGGTGGCGGTGAAGGACAACCTGGCAACGCTCGACCTCCCCACCACCTGCGCCTCCCGGATCCTCGAGGGGTACCAGTCGCCCTTCGACGCGACCGCCGTGGCCCGCCTTCGCGCCGCAGGCGCCCTGGTCGCCGCCAAGACGAACCTCGACGAGTTCGCCATGGGATCGTCCACCGAGCACTCGGCGTGGGGACGCGTCCACCACCCCCTCGACCCCAGCCGCGTGCCGGGCGGCAGCTCGGGCGGGTCGGCGGCCCTGGTGGCGGCCGGGGTCGTGCCAGCCGCCCTGGGTTCCGAGACCGGCGGGTCGGTGCGGCAGCCAGCCGCCTTCTGCGGGGTGGTCGGGGTGAAGCCGTCCTATGGCCGGGTCAGCCGCTACGGCCTGGTGGCGTTCGGGTCGTCGCTCGACTGCGTCGGTGTCTTCGGAGCCACGGTGGCAGACGCCTCCGCAGTGCTCGCCGCCATCTCGGGCCACGACCCGCGGGACTCGACCAGCATCGCCCAACCCCCGCTCCCGCTTCCGCGAACCCGGCCCGATCTCCGTGGGGTCGTCATCGGCCTCCCTCGCGAGTACCTCCCCGCCAGTCTCCATCCCGGCATCCGCGCGGCGGTGGACCGCGTGGCGGCGCTCTGCCGGGACCTCGGGGCCACCGTCCGTGAGGTCTCGCTCCCTCACTCGGGACTCGCGGTGCCAACCTACTACGTCATCGCGCCGGCCGAAGCGGCCGCGAACCTCGCCCGGTTCGACGGCGTGCGCTACGGGGCCAGGCACGCCCCTCCCGGGGGCGATGTGGCCAGCATGTACCGAAGCACCCGGGGTCGCGGCTTCGGCCGCGAGGTCCGGCGGCGAATCCTGGTCGGCACCTACGCCCTGAGCGCCGGGTACTACGATGCCTACTATGCCAGGGCCCAGGCGGCCCGGGCCCGCATCGCCGGGGACTTCCGGGATGTCTTCGGCGCCGGCTGCGACCTGATCCTGACGCCAACCACGCCGACGCCCGCCTTTCGCGCCGGCGAAAAGCTGACGGACCCGGTGGCCATGTACCTCGCGGACGTGTTCGTCTGTGCCGTGAACCTCGCCGGCCTCCCGGCGCTCAGCCTGCCCGCCGGCCGGACCGAGGGCCTCCCGGTCGGCGTGCAGCTGATTGCGCCGGCGCTGGGCGAGGAACCGATGCTCGCCGCCGCTGCCCTCCTCGAGCGTCACCTCGATCCCCTGGCTGAGGTGACGGCATGACCTGGGAGACCGTCATCGGGCTCGAAGTACATGTGCAGCTCGCTACCCGCTCAAAGCTCTTCTGCGGCTGCTCGACCCGGTTCGGCGAGGCCCCCAACACCAGCGTCTGCCCGGTGTGCCTCGGGCTCCCGGGGGCGCTCCCGGTGGCCAACGAGCAGGCTGTCCGCCTCGCCGTCAGAGCCGCCCTGGCACTCGGAGCGACGGTCCACCACCGAAGCGTGTTCGCCCGCAAGAACTACTTCTACCCCGACCTCCCCAAGGGCTACCAGATCTCCCAGTTCGATCAACCGCTGGCCACCGGAGGACGGATTCCCCTCGACAACTTGGGGGAAATCGGTCTGCTCCGTCTCCACCTCGAGGAGGACGCCGGCAAGTCGTTGCACGACCGGCTGCCCGGCCGAACGGCCGTCGACCTGAACCGCGCCGGCGTGCCCCTGGTCGAGATCGTCACTCGGCCCGATCTGCGGTCGCCCGCCGACGCCAGGAAGTGTCTGGCCAGCCTTCGGCAGGTGCTGGTCTACGCCGGGATCAGCGACTGCAGCATGGAGCAGGGCAGCCTTCGGGTCGATGCCAACATCTCGCTCCGTCCAGCGGGCGAGACGACCCTGGGGACCAAGACCGAGGTGAAAAACCTCAACAGTTTCGCCAACGTGGAGCGGGCGCTCGAGGCGGAGCGACGCCGGCAGGAGGACCTGCTCGCCGCCGGAAGTCGGGTCGCGCAGGTGACCCTGCTCTTCGACGCCGGGTCCGGGCAGGTACGCCCCCTCCGGTCCAAGGAGGAAAGCCACGACTACCGCTACTTCCCCGACCCGGACCTCCCCCCCCTGGTGCTCGACCAGGCCTGGATCGACGCCGAGCGGGCCGCGCTTCCGGAACTGCCAGGGGAGCGGCGGCGGCGGCTCGAGGCCGAGTACGCCTTGTCGGAGTACGAGGCCGGCGTGATCGTGAGCGACCGGCAGCTGGCCGACTACTTCGAGGCGGTCGTCGCGGCCGGTGTCGGCCCCAAGCCGGCGGCCAATTGGGTGATGACCGATGTCATCGCCCTGTTCAAGGAGACCGGCAGCCTCGACGTGGCGCCGCCCCGTCTGGCCGCCCTCATCGCGCTGGTACAGGACGGAGTGCTCAGCCTTCAGGCCGCGCGGAAGGTGTTTGGCGCTCTCCCGGCAGATCAGGACCCGCCCCGGGCGGTTGCCGAACGCCTGGGTCTCCTCCAGGTCCGGGAGTCCTCGGCGCTGGAGGCCTGGATCGACGAGGTCCTGGCGGCCGCGCCGGCCGAAGTCGAGCGATTTCGCTCCGGCGACACCAGGCTCCTGGCCCACTTCGTAGGCCAGGTGATGCGGAAGAGCCGAGGCCAGGCCGACCCCAAGGCGGTCTCCGAACTTCTGAGAAGGCGACTCGCATGACGTGGCGCAGCGAGGCGGATTCGACGCGGGTGGAGCGGGTCCGGAGCGAGTTTCCCGCCCTGCAACGCCTCCATCACGGGGGGCCGGTGGCCTACTTCGATTCCCCGGGGGGCACCCAGGTGCCCCGATCGGTGGTCGAGGCGATGGCGGACTACCTCTACCACCACAACGCCAACACCCACTGGAGGTACCCCACCAGCGAGGAGACCGACGCGCTGATCGAGGAAGCCCGGCTCGCCGTGGCCGATCTGCTCAACGCCAGGGCCGACGAAGTGGCGTTCGGGCCCAACATGACCACTCTCACCTTCCACCTGGGTCGGGCCCTGGGCCGCTCGTTCGGGCCCGGCGACGAGATCGTCGTGACCGAGCTGGATCACCATGCGAACATCGGCCCCTGGCAGGCAATCGAGAGGGAACGCGGGGTAACACTTCGGTGGGTGCCGTTCCAGGTGGATGCGGGCACCCTCGATGTGGAGGAGATGGAACGAGCGATCGGTTCGCGGACCCGGCTGGTCGCGGTGGGCCTGGCCTCGAACGCCCTGGGCACTGTCACCAACGTCGCCTCGATCTGCCGTCTGGCACGGGGGGTCGGGGCCATAAGCTTCGTCGACGCGGTCCACGCCGTGCCCCATGTCCTGCCCGACGTCCGCGCGCTCGGATGTGACTTCCTGGCGTGCTCGGCCTACAAGTTCTACGGACCACACCTCGGAATCCTGTGGGGACGGCGGGACCTCCTGGCCGGGCTGGACCTGCCGCGCGTCGCCCCCGCGCCCAACACCCCACCGGAGCGGCTGGAACTCGGCACCCAGAATCACGAGGGAATCGTGGGCACCAGGGCCGCCATCGACTTCATCGCCGGCATCGCCGCGCCCCCCGGGACCGACCGCCGGGCCGCCCTCGGCGCGAGCTACGCCTGGCTCCACGCCCGGGGCGAGGCCCAGGCCAGGTTGCTCTGGGAGGGACTGGGGTCGATTCCCGGCGTCCGGCGCTTCGGCCCCCCGCCGGGAACCCCGCGCACGCCTACGGTCTCGGTTGCCGCCGCGCGGCCGTCGGCGCAGATCGCCGCGTCACTGGCCGCGCGGGGGTTCTTTGTCAGTCACGGCGACTTCTACGCCGCGACGGTGGTCGACCGCCTGGGCGTGGAGGGGCTGGTACGGATCGGCTGCGCCTGCTTTACCACCGAGAACGAGATCGAGCGGCTGCTTCCGGCGCTTGCGGAGGCGGTCCGCTAGCCGCCGTGAGCGCCGGTCGCCTTCTTCTTCCTGGTGCGGGGTCGGCGCTTCCCGAAGGTTCCCCGCCGGATCTTGCCGCGACGTGTCTTCTGATCACCTCGACCCATCGTCACTCCTCCCATTCGTGTAGTCGTCCGACCCTCGCCGTGCGGGGCTGGCCGGCAGATAGAGGCTCCCGGCTCGCTCCCACTCGCCCACCGGTTCCACCGACCCTCCCTCCTCCACCCAAGGCCGCTCCACGGCCGAGGCAGCCCAGTATCCCAGGTCAATTCGCGGCAACCCGAACTTCTCCTCCGCTGCCTCGAGCAGCCGCTCCGGGTCCGCCAGTGCGCCGCCGCGGAGGGCCTGTCGACGCCAGCGCTTGGCGCGTCTGAGGGGCTCGGCCCCGGACGGATCCAGGGCCCGGGCCCGACCGGCCCGGGCTCCAGCCTCGACCATCACCTCCATGGTGAAGTCATAGGCCATCGCCAGATGTCGCTCCACGTCCGCGTCGCTGAGCAACCATCGGCTCCGCTCGCGCGCCGACTGAATCGCGCGCTGCCAGCTCTTGGTGTGGGCCAGATGGACCAGCCCCCGGAAGAGCCGCCGATTGGTCCGGACGCTGAAGAGCGTCGGCGAGACGATCCGCTCCAGATGCCGATCGGCGGCGCTATGGTCCAGCAGAATCAGGTCCCGGGCCTTGCGGGCGAACCGGTCCGTCAGGTGGGTCTCCGCCCGGAGCTCCCAATAGGAATGGCCCATCGACCGGGTGCTGCTGGTCAGCAGCAGCTGCCGGGGAACGAAGTAGTTGTGCGCCACGGTATCCGCCGCCAGGTGGGCCAGGTACCCCAGGCCGAAGGCCCGCAACGCGTCGGTTTCCGCAAAGTCGGCGGTTTCCTGGCCGACGTTCCAGTAGTGCGAATGGCGCCCCGGCGGGACATAATGCTTGGCGATCGACGTGTCCGGCGCGATCGATCCGTAGAGGAAGTCGTACGGAAAGGCGTGGAGCAGGTCCGCCACGGCCACTGGCAGGAACCGCAGATTGGCGAGAATGGTCTCGCCCAGGAAGACGTGGGTGCCGGGTGTCCAGGCGTGGGCGTCCCCCGGCAGCAGAAGCAGCAGGCAGAGCCCGATCAGCACTCCCCCCAACAGCGTCCGGCCAACCCTCACCGGCGGCCTCGCACCAGCAGCCGGCGGATCCGCTCCAGCGCACTGGTCCCTTTGCGAAACGACCGGAGCGCCGCCGCGACATCGAGCGCCGTGTCCTCCACCTCGTCGTGCACCACCTCGTAGAGGGCGTCCAGCTCTTCGAGCCGGCCCCGTACCCGCCGCACGCCGCGGACGACTCCGCGGCGGACCTTGCGACTGGTGGTGAGAATGGCGTCCACTTCCTCCCGGACCCGACCCGACAGGTCCTCGCCCGTCGCCGCGATCCGCCCGATGGTCTGAATGGTCGGGGTTAGCTCCCGCCGGAGCTCGGCCACCTCCCGCCCGAGCGACTGGCTCTCCGCCGCCGCCCTGCGGCCGAGCAGCAGCACCGCCAGCGCGATCGCGACGAAGGATGCCGCGATGATCGCCAGTGAAATGGCCGCAACCGTTCCGACCCACCCTGCCATGGACGACTCCCTGGGGGTTCCGGCGCCAGATCCCCACGATCCGCGCCCGCCCCAAGATAACGCCAAATCCCGCTTGACGTTGGCGCCCGGTCCCGGCGAGGTTCATCCCATGCCTCCCCGGTTCATCGTCCAGGGTGGCCGGGCGCTCTCCGGCACGGTCCGTCCCGCTGGCAACAAGAACGCGGCCCTGCCCATTCTCGCCGCCACGCTCCTCGCCGATGGCCCGGTGGAGCTCGGGAACATCCCCCGGATCCGCGACGTGGAGATGATGCTGGCCCTGCTCGCCGACCTGGGCGCCGGCATCGAGTGGACCGGCTCCAACGACCTCCGGATCGACGCCCGATCGGCTGCCAGCAAACCCCTCGATCCGGCGCTCTGCGCCCGGATCCGGGCCTCCATCCTGTTCGCCGCCCCCCTGCTGGCCCGCTTCGGGCTGGTGCAGCTGCCGCCGCCCGGCGGAGACGTGATCGGGAGGCGGCGGGTCGATACCCACTTCCTGGCGCTGGAGGCGCTCGGGGCAAGCGTCCTGGTCGGGGAACGCTACGAAATCGACGGCCGCCGCCTCCGAGGGACCGAGATCTTCCTGGATGAGCCCAGCGTCACGGCCACCGAAAACGCGCTCATGGCGGCGGTCGCGGCACAGGGCACCACCGTGCTCCGGAACGCCGCTGCCGAGCCCCACGTGCAGGACCTCGCCCGCTTCCTGGTAACGCTGGGCGCCCGGATCGACGGGATCGGGAGCAACACGTACACGGTCCAGGGGGGGGCGGCCCTTCGAGGCGGGACGTACGAAATCGGCCCGGATCACATCGAGATCGGGAGCTTCATTGGTCTCGCGGCGGTAACCAACGGACGAATCGTGATCGAGGGGGTCCGGCCGGACGACCTGCGCGCCACGCTGATCGGCTTCGATCGCCTCGGGATCCGACCGGTGGTGGACGGGACGCGCCTGACGGTGGAACGCAACCAGGAACGGAGGATCCGCCCCGATCTGGGCGGCCACGTCCCGAAGCTGGAGGACGGGCCGTGGCCAGCGTTCCCGGCCGACCTCATGTCCATCGCCATCGTTGCCGCCACCCAATGTGCCGGCCTGATTCTGATCTTCGAGAAGATGTTCGAGTCCCGGCTGTACTTCGTCGACAAGCTGATCGGGATGGGAGCCCGGATCGTCCTGTGCGACCCCCACCGGGCGGTCATCGCCGGGCCGTCGCCGCTCCGCGGCGGACCGGTCGAGTCGCCGGACATCCGGGCGGGCATGGCCATGCTGCTCGCCGCCCTCGCGGCGGATGGCACCAGCATCATCTACAACGTCGGACAGATCGAACGGGGATACGAGCGGATCGACGAGCGGCTTCGCGCCCTCGGGGCGTCGCTCGAGCGAGTCGAGGCGTGACCTCGGCAAGTCCCGGTCCCGA
Organism: uncultured Gemmatimonas sp.; assembly: GCA_964521535.1. Taxonomy (GTDB): domain Bacteria; phylum Gemmatimonadota; class Gemmatimonadetes; order Gemmatimonadales; family GWC2-71-9; genus SHZU01. The sequence continues at coordinate 5,832 of CAZFSA010000065.1, read as the reverse complement.
GGTGCTGGTCGAGGGCGGCCGCGTACCGCGGTTCGCCCTCCGCGACTGGGAGACCGGGTTCGGCGTCGTCGCGGGGATTACATGGCGCGGGCCCGGCGAGTCGCCGTTCGATCTCGGGCTCGGCGGGTCGGGCCCGGTGGGCCAGGTCCTGGATCGGTGGGAGGCCCTCGCCGCCGAGGTTGGCCGGTTCTCAGGGGTGGCCATCGGGCGGCAGGTTCACGGGCGCGCCGTGGCCATCCATCGCAACCGCTCTGGTCTGACGATCCTTCCCGGGGTGGACGGCCACGCCACCAGCGCACCCGGTTGCCTCCTGGCAGTCACCGTGGCCGATTGCGTTCCGGTCTATCTGGTTGACCCGACCCGTCGGGTTGTCGGCCTGCTGCACGCGGGGTGGCGCGGCACCGCCGCCGGGATCATGGAGGCGGGCCTCGGCGCGATGGCCGCACTGGGAGCGAGCCCGCGGGACCTGGCGGTGCACTGCGGGGTGGGGATCTGCGGTGGCTGCTACGAGGTCGGTGCCGAGGTGTTCGTCGGATGCGGCCTGCCGCCTCCGGCCTCCGATCGGGGTCAGCTCGACCTGCGCCAGGTCCTGGCCGGTCAGGCCCGCGCGGCCGGCGTCGAGCGCGTTTCGGTGTCAACCCATTGCTCCGCGCACCACGCGGGGCACTTCCTCAGTCATCGACGCGCCCCGGGCGAGGGCGGTCGCATGGCCGCCTACCTGGGCATCCCGGCGTGAGACCGGCCGCCGGGGCTGGCAACCGGCGTCAGCCGTCCCCCTGACCGCGCTCCTCGGGCCGAGGTCGCAACCCGCGTCGCCGCGCAGTCCGCAGCCCGAACTCCAGCCGAGCTCCCCCCTGCGACCGATTCTGCCTCGGTCCGACCAGGGGCCGGCCTCCCCTCTATCGGCGGACAGGGCGGTTCGGCGGGCGCCGTCACGCCGAGCACCGAACCGAGTGCGGCAACTTCTGCGGCGAACCCGGGGAGGCGGGCGAGGTTGTGCTGCTCCCAGGGATCGGCCGCATGGTCATAGAGCTCCGGCGTGCCGTCCCCGGCCAGGATCAGGCGCCTCTGCCCGACCAGCACCGACCGCATGTCTCCCTTGCTCACCGGGTAGTGGTCCCGTAGCCGGAGGCCCTTCCGGACCTCGGCATACAGGGTGTCGGGAGCCGGCACGGCGTCGCCCCAGTACCGCGCCAGGCTCTGCCCGGGAAGTCCCCGCCGGTTGGCCACGCCAGCCAGGTCGAAGATCGTGGCCGCGACGTCCCGGAGACTCACCGGGGATCCGACGACCCGCCCGGCGGGCACCCGGGGGGGATACCGGATCAGGAGCGGGATCCGCAGCGACGCGGCATAGAGCGAGACGCCGTGGCCGAAGACCCCGTGTTCGCGAAACTCCTCGCCGTGGTCCGAGGTGACCACGACGATGGTGTTGTCGAGCAGGCCGCGGCGCTCGAGTTCGGCCAGCAACAGCCCGATCGCATGGTCGATGTAGGTGATGGCCTTGTCGTACTTGGCGCTGGTCGCGGCCGGGGTGAGAGGGATCCACAGCGACGGCACCGATGCCTGGACCGGCACCGGCGTCTTCGGCGGATCCGGAAAGGTGGCCGGTGCGTAATACGGAGTGTGGGCGTCGAAGTAATTCACGAAGGCAAAGAACGGCCGCCCCTCGAGGCCATCGACCCAGCGGAGCAGCCGTTGATTCAGCTGGGTGGCGGACGGCCGGTGGTACCGGGGATGCACCGGACCCGGTAGCCGCCGGACACGGGCGTGCCAGGTGTTCACCACCCACTGCCCGATGCGCGAACTCAGGAGCACCTGGCGGGGGGTCACCCGGTAGTCCTCGTAGTGGGCGAACCCGCGCGCGATGCCGGACTGGCGCTGGGCATAGCTGAGGTTGGCGACGAACCCGCCGGAAGCATAACCGAACTCGGTGAGCGCCTCCGCAAGGGTGGGAAAACGGCCGTCGAGCGGCACCTCCCAGTCGACGCCGAGCTCGTGGGCCCAACGCCCGGTGAAGAGCGACCCGTGCGACGGCAGCGACCATGGCGAGGTCGCGTAGGCGGCCTCGAATCGAACCCCGGCGGCCGCCACCGTCGCGAGCGCCGGCGAGGTCGGGCGGAAGAAGCCATAGGCCGACAGGTTCATCGCTCGAACCGTGTCCAGCAACAGGATCAATACGTTCGGCGCGGCAGCCGGCGCGGACCGCACGAGGACCAGCCGTTCGCGACCGGCCCTCGCCGCCTCAATCCCGCCGGCAACGACCGGGAGCAGCAGGAGGAGCGGCGCCGCCGACCACCGGATGGCCCGCTCGACCGCGGTGGGACGCGCTGCCGCGAGGCGCGCGAGGGTCGTACCGATGCCCAAGGCGAGGGCCAGCACCGAGACCATCGCTACGCGGGGGCTGAGCACCGCCAGTACGTTGAACGCGGCCAGCGCTCCGAAGAGCCCGACCAGTCTGGGGAAGGTGAACGCCTCCCGCCGCCACCGGCTCAGCGGAACGAGACCCAGCGCGAGGATCAGAAACAGGCTGCCGTTGGCAGCAGCGGGCATCCACGCGAGGTAGGCGCCCAGCTTGACCCCCTCGGGATTGTCGCTGGTGAGCAGCGCCCGGAGAGCCGATTCCAGGACGCCCGAAATGAGGCCGGCGACAATCGCGAGCCTGACGATCCTGAGCGCGGACAGCGGTGGGAACTGTGGAGGAGTCAGGACCACACCGGACCTCCGCTCTGGCTGGCAGGGGGGGGACCGGGCCAAGTTCGGCATCGATGGAAATACCGTCAAGGTCCTGTACTATTCTGCTCCACAATAAGTGTACTATTTTCTTACAGTTCGATCGCCGAGACCGGGGATCGCCGGTTGCGTGCGGCCCGCAGGCGCAGCAGTCCGCTCGCCGGGATCCGGGTCGGCGTCCCGCCGGCCGCCTTCCTCGCTTGCTCCGTGCCCGATTACGTTGCGAGGGCTTCCACGCCTCTGGAGGAGTCGATGCCGCGAGCGTTGCTGGGAAGCTTGGCCGCGGTGGGGGTGGTGCTCGCGGGATGCCTCGGGCCGGGCGAGGCCGCCGATACCGATGCGCCCTTCGTGGCGATCACGTCACCACAGGCGGGAGCGACGGTCTCCGGGCTGGTGATCTTCAGCGCCCAGGCGCTTGACGGCCATGGGATCGCCAAGGTCCGCTTCCTCGTCGACGGAGAGTTGATCGGAGAGGACACCACGGAGCCGTACGCCGTGAACTGGAACACGCTCTCCGCTGGAAATGGGGCCCGGTCGCTGCGGGCGGAGGCGGTGGACGTGAGCGGGAACACGGGGTTCACGAGCATTTCCGTAACGGTCGACAACTCAAGGAACTAGCCGGCCCTGGAGATTGACGGGGCGGGGCCTCCCGTGTAGAATCCAGTGCTTGGAGCGGCGGGGTGGCGGGGTCGGCTCATGGATGTGGGGTGCTCCCCCACATTTTTGTTTTCGAGCCTGGTACGAGGGCCCTGCCGCCAGGGGGGGCCGTGCTGATCCTGAAAGCTTGGCAAGCCGTCGATCGAGCAGCGAGCCCCAGTTGACACGACTCATGCGAGGAATGCGGCGCCTACCCCGCCGGTGGGCTGGCCGCTCCCGGAACCTGGGGTGAATTGCCGATGGCTGGATCCGCCGAGATGCTGGCTGCGTTTCGCGAGCTGACATCGACCAAACAACTGGACCGCTCGGATCTCCTGGATTTGCTCAAGGATGGCATTCAGGCCGCCCTGGCGAAGAAGTTCGGACCCAACGTGAAGTTCGAGCTCGACGTCGACGAGCTCAAGGGAACGATCCGGGTGATCCGCCTTCGCCATGTGGTGGAGCAGGTGGAGGACCCCAGTCTCCAGATTTCGGTCGAGGACGCCCGCTACGAGGACCCCGACTTCGAGCCGGGCGACGTGCTCGAGGAGGACGTCCCGTTCTCGGAGTTCGGCCGGCTGGCGGTCCAGGCGGCCAAGCAGCGCATCATCCAGCGGGTTCGCGAGGGTGAGCGCACCAAGATCCGGGAGGAATTCGGTGACCGGGTCGGCGAGCTGCTCTCGGGAGAGGTCCAGCAGATCGAGCGCGGCAAGATCGTCCTGATGTTGAGCAAGTTCCGCGAGGCCGAGGCCATCATCCCGTATCGGGAACAGAATCGGCGGGAGCACTTCCACCAGGGCGACACCATCCGGGCCGTCCTGAAGCGCCTCGAGGAGACGCCCAAGGGGCCCCGGCTGGTCCTCTCCCGGGCCGACCCGATGTTTGTCGCCGCGCTCTTTGCGCTCGAGGTGCCCGAGATCGCTCAGGGGGTGGTGGAGATCCGCGCCATCGCGCGCGAAGTGGGAAGCCGCACCAAGGTGGCGGTCATCTCCAAGGACGACGCGATCGATCCCGTCGGGGCCTGCGTGGGCCTCAAGGGGTCCCGGGTCCAGGCGGTCGTCAACGAGCTGTCCGGCGAGCGGATCGATATCGTGCCGTGGTCGCCCGACCCCGAACGGTTTGCCCGGCTGGCCCTCGCCCCGGCCCGCGTGGCCAAGGTCTTCTCCGACCCCGACAGCAAGACGATTCAGGCCGTGGTCGACGAGGACCAGCTCTCGCTTGCCATCGGCAAGAATGGCCAGAATGTCCGGCTGGCGTCGGAGCTGACCGGATGGAAGATCGATCTCTACTCCAGCCGGGAATGGCTCGAGCGCGGGGGTGAGGGTCCGCTGTTCGCGCCGGCGCCGCTCGAGGAGGAGATCGTCAGCCAGGTCCAGCTGTCGGAGCTCAAGGGCCTCTCCCCCGAGTTGGTCGGGACGCTTGGCAACGCCGGCTACCGCACCCTGAACGACGTGCTCGATCTGGAGCGCGAGGACATCGAGAAGGTCCCGGGGATCAGTCCGGAGGCCACCGAGGAGCTGCTCGCGTTCCTCTCGGATCTGACCGCCGAGGAGGGCGGAGAAGAGGCCACGTCGAGCGCATGAGCGGACTGGTCGGCCTGCTGGGGCTCGGGCTTCGGTCGGGCGGAGTGATCATTGGCGTGGAGGCGGTGCGGCGGGCGCTGCAGTCGGGCGAGTGCCGCTGCCTGGTCGTGGCCGGCGATGCCAGTCAACGGGCTCGGGAGAAGACCACCCGGCTGGCGGCGGCAAAAGGGATCCCGATGGTCGCGGGGCCGGCGGCCCACGAGCTGGGAGCCCAGCTGGGGAAGCCGCCCGTCATGGTGGTCGGGGTTCGAGACGCCAGCCTGGCCGACGGAATCATGCGGGTGGCGGGCACGCAGGGCGCGATGGAGGTGTGAGTGGTCAAGACGAGAGTGAGCGAGCTGGCGGCCGAGTTCGGCATCGAGTCGGCGCAGTTGCTGGAGTTGCTGCGCGACATGCACGTCGTCGCCCGGGGGCCCACCTCGGCGCTGGATGACACCCAGGTCGCGGCCGTCCGGCTGCGATGGGAGCGGGAAAAGCGCAAGTCCGCCGAGGAAGAGCCGAAGAAGGGCCGGCGCCGCGTCGCCAAGAAGACGGAGTCGGCGCCCGAGGAAACGGCCATCCAGGCCCGTCCCGCCAAGCGGCGGCGGACGGCGGCCGAGGTCGCCGAATCGGAAGCCCAGGCCGAGGCCGAGCGGGCCGCCGCGGAGGCGCCACCGTTCGAGCTTGAAAAGGCGCTGCCGCCCGAATGGGCCGAGCCCGCGGTCCCGACGCCGATGCCGTCGCTGGCTGAGCGGGCCAAGGCCCTGTTTCGAGATCTGCCCCCGGAGCCGGTCGAGACCGAGCCCGAGGCCGAGGCCGCCGAGGCTCAGCCCGCGACCCCCGAGCCCTCCCCCACGCCCGTGGCGACGCCTGCCCCCGCTCCGTCCACACCGGCCCGTCGCCT
>CAZFSA010000064.1:0-24048 GCA_964521535.1 uncultured Gemmatimonas sp. | reverse complement strand
CAAGCGCGAATCGGCGGGGAGGTGGCGATGGCCGGACCGAACGCGCAGGACACCACCCGCCCGGGCGGGCCGGGCCAGGTGGCCGAGCCCAGCCCGCGCCCGTACAACCGGGTGATCACGCCCGGGGCCCGGACCCGGACGGGGCTGTTCAAGACTCACCAGATCGGCACCCGGGTCTACTTCGAGATTCCCCGCGGGGCGCTGGGCCCGGAGATGCTGCTGGTCACCCGGGCTGCGCGGGTGCCGGTGAACGCCGGGTACGGAGGCCAACAGATCGGCCCGCGGCTGGTGGTTCGCTGGGAGCGGCGGGACCATCGGGTGCTGCTCCGCAGCGTGTCGTACGAAACGGTTGCGGACTCCACGGCGCCAATCTTCCAGGCGGTGAAGGCATCCAACCATGACGCCGTGCTGGGGGCCTTCAGCGTGGAGGCCTACGGTCCCGACAGCGCGGCGGTGATCGAGGTCACCCGGTTCTACACCAACCCGCCGCCGGAGTTGCGCGGCGGCAACCGCTTCCGCGGCAACCCGGACGCGGCCCGGTCGATGGTGGAGACGGTGCTGGCGTTTCCGGAGAACGTGGAGCTCCAGGCGCTGCTCACCTTCCCGCCACCGCCCGCCGCGGGGCCGCAGGCGCCGGAGAACCCGTTCGCGCCGTCGCCCACGGGCACGGCCAGCGTGGTGCTGCACTGGAGCATGGTGAAGCTGCCGGAGAAGCCGATGATGCCGCGGCTCGCGGACAAGCGGATCGGGTTCTTCAGCCTCGCCCAGCTGGATTACGGCCGGCCGGAACAACGGGCGGAGGAGCGGCGCTACATCGTCCGCTGGCGGCTGGAGAAGAAGAACCCCAACGCCGCGATGTCGGAACCGGTCAAGCCGATCACCTTCTACATCGACCCGGCCACGCCGGACTGGCTCAAGCCGTACGTGCGGAGGGGGATCGAGGACTGGCAGCCGGCCTTCGAGGCGGCCGGGTTCATTCGGGGGATTGTGGCCAAGGACGCGCCCACGCCCGAGGAGGACCCCGACTGGCACCCGGAGGACGCCCGCTATTCGGTGGTCCGGTGGTTCCCATCGACGATCGAGAACGCCCAGGGCCCGAACGTGAACGACCCGCGGACCGGTGAAATCATCGAGTCCGACATCTACATGTATCACAACATCATGAACCTCCAGCGCACCTGGTACTTCACCCAGGTGGGGCATCTGGACCCGCGGGCCCGGATGTGGCCTTATCCCGACTCCCTGATGGGGCGGCTGGTGCAGTTCGTGGTAGCGCACGAGGTGGGGCACACCCTGGGCTACCAGCACGATCAGAAGGGAAGCGCCACCTATCCGGTCGACTCGGTCCGAAGCCGGACCTGGGTGAAGCGGATGGGCCACTCTCCGTCGATCATGGACTACTCGCGGTTCAACTACACCGCGCAGCCCGAGGACGGGATCGACCTGGAGGACCTGGTCCCCCGGATCGGTCCCTGGGATCTCTACATCACCCGCTGGGGGTACACCCCGATTCCGGGAGCCCGGACGCCCGACGAGGAGTGGCCCACCCTGGATCGCTGGTCGAGGGAGCAGGACTCGGTTCCGTGGTACCGGTTCAACCTGTCGGATTCGCGGGGCGCCGACCCCGGGGACCATTCGGAGGCGGTGGGCGACGCCGATCCGGTGAAGGCCACGGGGTGGGGCCTCCGGAGCATCAAACAGATCGTGCCGCTGCTGATTCCGGCCACGGTGCAGCCGGGCCGGGACTACTCCGACCTCGATCAGATGTACGGCCGGTTGATTCAGCAGTGGGCCCGGGAGATGAGCCACGTCGCCATCATGGTGGGCGGCGCGGATGCGCAGGAGAAGTACGCCGGTCAGGACGGGCCCCGATACCGGCCCTGGCCCCGCGCCCGCCAGCGCGAGGCGGTGCGGTTCCTGAACGAGAACGCATTCACGACCCCGACCTACTTTCTGGTGGACGACATCCTGCGGCGGATCGAGGTCGAGGGAGCGATCCAGCGGATCAACCAGGCGCAGGCGGGCGTGCTGACGACGTTGCTCAACGACCGTCGCCTGGAGCGGCTGATCGAGCACGAAGCCCTGGCGACCGACCGGCGGGGCGCCTACGCCCTGGGCGAGATGCTCGCGGATCTCCGAACGGGCCTCTGGAGCGAGCTGGGGCAGGGCACGATCCGGATCGACGCCATTCGGCGGGAGCTCCAGCGGAGCTACCTCGCTGCCGCGCGCGGGAAGCTCCAGCCCACCGCCCCCACCCTCCCGGCCGGGCTGCCGGCGCAGTTCGCCCGGCAATTCGCGCCGGCCCGGGCCACGAGCGACATCCGGGCGCTGTTCCGGAGCGAACTCCAGGCCCTCGATGCCCAGCTCCGGACGGCCCTGGGACGGGCGGGCGATCGGGAGACCCGGGCCCATCTGGAGGACGCCCGGGCGCAGATCGAGGACCTGCTGAACCCGCCGCGGCGCTGATCGCGCGGCGGGACCTCAGGGCTGGCGTTCGGCCCTGGCTCGCGCCACCAGCTCCTTCACCTCCCGGAGCAGGCGCGGGCCGTGGTACGGGATGCCGTCCTTGATGGTCCATTCAATCCCACCGGTCTTCACTTCCCGGCCATCGACGATTGCCGTGGTTCCGGTGGGGTAGAGGACCTTGAGATCCTCGAGCGGGTTGCCGTTGACCAGGATCAGGTCGGCGAGATGCCCGGCTCGAACCCGGCCGAGCCGCTGTTCCTGGCCCAGGATAGTGGCGTTGTTGAGGGTGGCGTGCTGGATCACCTTGAGGGGGTGAAAGCCGGCCTCCTGGTGGAGTTCCATCTCCCGGATCACGCCGAACCCGTACATCTGGTAGATGAACCCGGCATCCTCCCCCACGCCGATCAGGCCCCCCAGCCGGCCAAACTCCCGCAGGGCTTCCATCCAGATTCGGTAGTTCTCCTTCCAGAAGGTCTCGTCGGTGCTGCTCCAGCCAATGAAGTAGGACCCGTGGTTGGCCGGGTTGGGCCTGAAGTACTCCTCGAGCGTGGGGTGGAGGTAGTCCGCGAACCAGGGCTGGGTCTGTGCCCGCTGGAGATCGCGACTGGCCTCGTAAATCACCAGCGTCGGATCCCAGGCCACCCCCCGCTCGACCATGGCGGCAAGCACCTTCTGAAGGCGGGCCGGGTCGGCCTCGCGCCAGATCCGGCCGGCGTAGCGGAACCGGTGGGTTTCGTCATTGTAGTTGTAGTGGGACGGGAAGTTCTGGACGCCCTCGGTGAAGGCCGCGTCGGGCACACCGTACCAGTGCTCGATGCTCCGGGTGCCGAGTTTCACGTCGTCCCAGGCCGTGGTCTCTTCGACTCCCACGTGATGCGCCACCGGGAGTCCCACTTTGGTTGCCTCGTCCAGGAGGGCGGTCATGAGGTCGCGGTCCATGCCGCCAATCTTGATGCCGTCGACCCCCAGCGCCTTGAGCTCGCGGACGCGGGCGCGGACCTCAGCCGCGGTCCGCGGGACCGGCCGCCGGGTATACCCGGCATAGACGAACATGCGGGGCGCCTCCAGTTCTCCCGCGGCGCTCTGCCGCTTGAGCTCAAGGAACGCCTTGGGATCTCCGGCGGAGCTCACGTCCCGGATCGCGGTCACTCCGGAGGCGAGCCAGAGCTTGAACTGGTACTGGTACGGCTGCGGGAGCCCGCCCCGTTCGTTCTGGAGATGGGCGTGGAGGTTGATCAATCCCGGCAGGACGTACTTGCCTGTCGCGTCGATCTCCACGGCAGCCGCCACCCGGCGGCCGCGCCCCTGGCTCAGGGCCACGGGGTCGAGCGCCACCATTTCGGCGATGGTATTTCCCTCGATCAGGATATCGTAGGGGCCTTCGGCCGGTGTGCCGTTGCCCTGCACGACGAGCGCGTTACGAATCGCCAGCGACCCCACCGGTCTGACGCCGTGGGTCGGCGGGGCCGTCTGGGCCACCGCGGGGGCGCCGAACATCGCGAGCAGGGCAAGGGCGAGCGGGATGCCTGGTACGGTGCGGCAGGGTAAGATCGTCATGCGGAGCCTCCGGGGGGCGCGGCCAGGGTGTCGCGGACTCGCGCGAGCAGGGCCGCGGGCGTGAACGGCTTCTGGAGGAAGTCGGTCGGAATCGCCGCGGTCCCGTGCGGATCGGTGACCGTGGAGGGGTAGCCCGACATCAGCAGGGTACGGACGCCGGGGCGATCCCGACGCACCCGCTCGGCCAGGGCGGTCCCGCTGGTGCCCGGCAGGATCATGTCGCTGAGCAGGAGGTCGATCGACCCCGGGTGGCGCTCGAGCACCGCGAGGGCTTCGGTGGCATCACCGGCCTCCAGGACGCGATAACCGCCCCGTTCCAGGATCCGGCGGGCAAGGGACCGCACCGGTTGTTCGTCCTCCACGACCAGAACCGTCTCCAGGCGTCCGGTCCGTTCCACCGGGCCTGGCACCGGGTCCGTGGCTTCAGGCCGGTCAGGGACCACCGGGAACACCACGGTGAAGGTGGTTCCGGACCCGGGCTCGCTTTGGACTCCGATCTCGCCGCCGCTCTGCTTGACGATGCCGTACACGGTGGCGAGGCCCAGGCCGGTGCCGCCGGCCTTGGTCGTGAAGAAGGGCTCGAAGACCCGGAGCCTGGTCTCCTCGTCCATGCCGAGTCCGCTGTCCGCAACGGTGAGCGCGGCGGCCGGCCTGGCCGGGTCGGTGCCGGGCCAACTGGTGGCGCCGGTGGCCACGCGCAGGTGTCCGCCCGCGGGCATGGCCTCGCGGGCGTTGACCGCGAGATTCAGGATCACCTGCTCCAGCTGGCCGGGATCGGCGCGGATGGCCCCGAGGGCCGGATCGAGGCTCACGGTGAGGGACACGTCCTCGCCGATGACCCGGCGCAGCAGCGAATCGAGGTTTCGAATCACGGTATTCAGGTCAAGGACCCGGGGCTGCAGCACCTGCTTCCGGCCGAAGGCCAAGAGCTGGCGGGTGAGGGCGGCGGCGCGATGCGCGGCCTTCTGGATCTCCTCGACGTCACTCCGGAGCGTGCTGGTGTCATCGAGGCGGTCGAGCACCAGCTCGCAGTAGCCCAGGATCCCGGTGAGGAGGTTGTTGAAATCGTGGGCCACGCCCCCGGCCAGCCGGCCGATCGCCTCCATCTTGGCCGCCTGGCGGAGCTGCTCCTCGAGCTGATGGCGTTGGGTGACGTTGAGCGCCATCTTCGCGAGGTAGACCTGGCCGTCGGGGCGCCGGAGCGGGAACCGCACGCTAAGCCAGCGCTGGTCGCCCCGGACGGAAGGGACCGTCTCCTCCACCACCAGCTGCTGGGCCGATTCCAGCGCCGCGCGGTCGTGGGCCCAGAGGTGGTCGGTGGACGCGTCGGGCCACAGTTCCGCATCGGTCTTGCCCATCCATCCGGCCGGCGGGCTCCCGGCCCAGATCTGCTCCTCGAAGGCCCGGTTGGCGTAGACGTATCGTCCGGCGGCGTCCTTGACGAACGCCACCGCCGGGCTCATTCGCATGAACATCTCGAACAGCTCCTGACTCTCTCGCGCTGCTTCCTCGGCCCGGCGCCGGCCCGTGATGTCGCGGAAGCTCCAGACCCGGCCCACCACCGCGCCATCCAGACGCTGAGGCTGGGAGTACCGTTCGAACACCCGCCCGTCGCGGAACTCCAGCAGGTCGAAGCTGGTCTCCTCGGGGTTGCGGTACAGCTCCCGGACCCGGGCCAAGAAGCCCTCCGGGTCCCGAAGCTGATCCAACACGAAGGCGAGCAGGCGCTCGTCGTCGCCAGCGCGGGCCAGGCTCTCGGGAATCCGCCAGAGGGTCAGGAACTGGCGGTTGAAGCCGCTGACTCGCCCCTGTTGGTCGACCACCAGGATACCGTCCGCGGTGGAGTCCAAGGTGGCTTCCAACAGGGACACCGACCGGGCCAGCTGCACGGTGCGGGCCGCATCGCGAGCCTCGAGTCTGTCGTTGAGCCGGCGGATCTCCTCGAGCGCTTCGCGGAGCGCGGTGATGTCCGTAGCGACGCCCAGAACGTGGACCGACCCGTCGGGCCGGACCAGAGGCGCCTTCACGGTTTGGTACCAGGCGACCGAGCCATCGGGCCGAGTGAAGGGTTCCTCGACCACGATGGTGCGCCGCTCTGTGATGACGGCTTGGTCCACCGCGGCATAACGAGCCACTTCCTCGGGGACAGGGTGAACTGCCGCATTGGGCTGGTTGAGGATCTGCTCGACCGAAAGGTTCATGCTCCGGGCCAACGCCTCGTTGGCGACCAAGAAGCGGCCGACCGCATCCTTGACGAAGATGGGGCTCGGGGAGGCGTCAAGCACCTGTTGGAGAAGGGTCCCGCTCTCGTCGAAGGGTCCAGCGACACGGGGGCCTTGGTTCACCATCATCGGTCGCGCACCGGGACGACTGGGAGCACGATCCGCGAGGGCCTGGCCGCATCGCGATGGAGGGCGACCGTGGCCGGCGGGACGGGATGCACCGCCAGGTGGGTGTGGCGATCGGCCCCCTGGACCGTGACTCGAATGCGGTGACCGACGCGAAACCGCTTGGCCGTGGGGTGCAGGTCGAACACCAGCTCGGTGGGCTCGTCCGGAAGGGGCGCGAGGTCCTCCCGATGGCTCCTGGGCCAGGGCAGGCCGAAGTTCTCAAACGGTGGGGTCCCGAGCTTGCGATGCGACGCCCGCAGGACGCCTTCGGTCACGTAGGTGGAGCGACCGGCGGGGTCGACGTCCTGGAGATAGACCATCAGATCGGCGTCGCGGGCGGACGAGGTGATCCAGAGGTGGACCACAGGATGTCCGACGACCTCCACCGGCGAGGCCAGCGGAGCGGTGGTGTACGTCCAGCCCTTGGCATCGTTGGCCGCCAGATCGGGGTACCCGATCGGGCCGCCATAGGTGTTGGCCCACCGGTTGCCAGGCCCCAGGGTAGCGGTGGTATCGACAACCTGGCGGTCGGCGGCAAGCCGGTCAGTGGGGGCCTGCCGCAGCAGGCGGCCATCATTGCGAGAGCCGGCGCTGCCTGACGGGCCGCCCGCCAGCCAGTAGCTGGTCGGCACGGCCTCGGGGAGCGGCCAGCGGTCGGCGGTGCGCCAGGCTCGCTCCGGGGGGGCGTCGATGACGTAGTACCGGAGGGCTGGCTCGCGCATGATCCCGTTGTCGATGCCCTTGAGCCAGTGGTCGAACCAGCGGACCCGCTCGGTGCCGAGGTCGAACCCATCCGTCTGGCCGTGGAACCACGGGCCGATGATCAGCTTCTGGGGTACCCTGAGGTTGCCGAACCAGAGCAGGGCGTCGCGGGGGAAGGCGTCGAACCACCCCACCAGCCCGTAGACGGCCACGCCGGAGCGGTTGATTGCCTGGAGGTACGTAGCCGGGCCCCGCTCCAGATGAATCGGGACGCCGGTCGCGGGGTCGAGGCTGTTGCGGAAGGGCACCCCGCGCCACATCTCGTACATGTTCCGGTTGGCGCGATGCTCGGCGATGGCGGAGTCGCGCTGCGCCATGCCCGCGGGCCCGTCGACGGGGGCCACGCCCTGGAAGGTCATGGGCCCCCAGGTGAACCTGACCGCGTGATCGAGCTGGTAGGTGAGCCGCTGCCAGTTCTGGAAGAAGTCGTCGCGGTAGATGCCGCCAGGGTAGATCATCGGGTACCACTCGAACACCACCATCTCCGGGAAGATCGCCACCAGGTGCGGCGGCGCCTCGCTGGCGGCGAAGAGCTGGGTGATGCCGAGGTAGGAGCGTCCCATCATCCCGATCCGGCCGGTGGACCAGGGCTGGACGGCGAGCCACTCGGTCATCTCGTAGGCGTCGCGCGCCTCCTCGCGCATGAAGAAGCCCTGCTGGGTGCCGAAGGAGGCACCGCCGCCCCGGGTGTCGACCACCGCGACGACGTAGCCGTGGGCAAGGAGCCGGTCCGCGCCCCGACCGAAGCCTGCGACGTAGTCGACGATCGAGTCGTTGCGAAAGAAGGCACGGTTGTAGCGGTGGTGGGTCCAGACCACGGGAAGCGGCTCCTCGTGGAGGGCGCCGTTCCGGGTAGGCCGGTAGATGTCGGTGGCCAGACGGACGCCGTCGCGCATGGTCACGTAGTGCGACTCCCGGCGGTAGCCGTCGTAGACCGCCCCCGAGTAGCCACGGTACTCGCCGGGGCGCGAGACCCGGTCGACCGTCTGGGCCACGGCGGGGATCATGCCGGCCACCAGGACCAGAGCGAAGACGCAGCGAGCGACTCGATTCTTCATGTTCGCGGCGTTCCTCCGTCGCAGGTTGTCGCCCCCTCAGCGAAGCGCGGTGTTCAGCACCTGGCCGTCGATCGGCTCCAGCGGCCTGACGCCGATCACCCGGGCCAGCGTGGGGCCCATGTCGATCACCCGGGCAAACGTCTGGTACCGGCCGGGCCGGAACGGTGGCCCGTAGAAAAACACCGGCACGTGTGCGTCGGCGTCGTGGGGCGAGCCGTGGGTGGACGGCAGGGGGTAGGCCCAGATGTTGCCCGGCGCGAGCGTCACCACCACGGTCGGCGCCAGGTCGGCCGGGAACATGTGAGTCCAGCGCCGGGCGATCGGGTCGCGGTTCGGATCGACGCGCGCGAGGTCCGCGAATCGCTCGGCTCGCTGCACTCCGGGGATCCGCTTCGCCACCCGCAGGAAGACCTCGCTGGCCGCCGCAGCGCCGGGCCCTTCGGCGAAGAAGGCGCCGCTTTCGAAATCCAGCTGATTCGGGGTCCCGCCGGCGGCCACCAACGCGGCCCGGGCCGAGTCCGTGGCCTGAGCGAGACTGACGCGAAGGTTCCCGTGGAGCTCGGGAATCCTCTGGGTGCCGTGGTCGGCGGTGAGGGCGAGGATCACCCGGGTCGAGTCCCGAAGGCGGAACAGGGAATCGAGGAACCGCCCGAGCGTGCGATCGAGGCGCAGGATCTGATCGTGGACCTCGCGGGACTCGGGGCCGTAGCGATGCCCGATCTGGTCGGTGGCGGAAAACGAGACAGCCAGAAGATCGGGCCCGGATCGGGTCCCGAGGCCCAGGCGCTCGAGGCCTTCGAGGGCGAAGTCGGCGACCAATTCGTCCATGAAGGGGAAGGCCACCAGCCGGCGGGCGGCCGCCGCGGAGTCGTCGGGCAGCCGGTACGGGAAAACGAACGACCGGCCGAAGTTCTCGAACGAGACACTGTCCGGCTCGGAGTACGCTTCGGCGGGAAGGAGCAGGTCCCAGATCCGTCCGGCGGTGCGCTGCGGAATACGGCGGGCGTTGAACTGCCGCACCCAATCCGGGAGCGTGTCGCGGTACCAGGTGCTGGTCGTGAACGTCCCGTTGGAGGCATACCAGTACACCTCCTGCCTGGAGCGGCCGATCGGCAGGATGGCGCCGCGGTCCTTCTGGGACACCGAGAGCACCCGCGTGCCGGGGTCGGCGGCCACCATCCAGTCGGTCAGGGTGGTGCCGCGGAAGCGAAAGGGCGAGGCCCCCTCGTCGCTCGAGCCGAGCAGCGGGTAGTCCGGTCCGTTCACTCCCTGGAGATTGCGGGTGATCCCGGTGCTCCGGGGAAAGCGTCCGGACATGGTGCTGGCGTGGCCGGGTGCGGTCTCGGTGATGGCGTGGTCCTGGAACGCATTGGTGAAGTAGGCGCCGCCACGGAGCAAGCGGTCGAGGCCGCCCGTGAGCTGGGGCCGAAAGCGCTCGAGGTAGTCGGGATGGAGCTGGTCCACCACGAGGAACACCACCAGGGCGGGGCGAGCCCGCTCGGGGGCAGGGGGCGCGGCCGATGGCGCACAGGCGCCCGCCACGAGGAGCAGCAACGGAAGCAGCACGGCCACGTCAGCCCCGGGTCTGATACAGGCTGTCCGATAATAACCCCCGGGGGGGCCGCCCGGAAACGCCGAGTCCTCGCGCCAGCGAAAATCCGGTTGTAAGATCGACCGATCCCCTTGGGCCAGGAGGCGACGGATGCGGACGGCAACGCTCTTGACGGCTGGTCTTGTGGTGACGCTGGGGGTCACCAGTTCCGCCGAAGGTCAGGTGGAGGCCCGGCAGCCGGAGCGGTTGTTCCGGACGCGGGAACCGCTCGACCTGACGTTGCTGGCGCCGCTCGAGACCCTGTTCCGGAACCGGGACACCATCAACAAGAAGCCAGAACAGGGGACCCTGATCATCGGGTCCGGCGAGGGGGGGGCGGACACGGTTCCGGTCACCCTGGAGACCCGGGGACATTTCCGGCTCCGCAGCACCACCTGCCGGTTCCCTCCGATCAAAATGATCTTCGACAAGTCGGAGATGAAGGACACCCCGTTCAAGGGGCAGGGGTCGCTCAAGCTCTCGACCCACTGCCAGTCCGGGCGCCAGTTCGAGCAGAACGTGTTGATGGAGGAGGCGGTCTACCGGATCTACAACCAGCTGACCCCGCTCAGCCACCGGACACGGCTGGCCCGGATCCGCTATGTGCCGACGGAGGACACCAGCAAATCCGTGACCCGCTGGGCGTTCTTCATCGAGGACGACGACGAGATGGCAAAGCGCAACGGCGGGGCGAAGATGATGATGCCCACCATGGCGCTGAGCGACATGGACCCGGAGCAGGTGGACCTGATGTCCGTGTTCCTCTACATGATCGCCAACCACGACTGGTCGATCTACGCGCTCCACAACGTCCGGCTGGTGCAGGTGCCGGGCCAGGCGTTGATGTATCCGGTCGCCTATGACTTCGACTTCTCCGGCCTGGTCAACGCTCCCTACGCGGGACCGCCGCCCCAGCTGCCGATCAAGTCGCTGCGGGAGCGGCTCTATCGGGGACCCTGCCGGAAGATCGACGAGCTGGTGCCGACCCTGGAACGGTTCAATCAGGCCCGGGACTCGATCTACGAGATCATCCGGAACCAGCCCGGGATCGAGGAGGGCCGGGTCAAGGATGCGCACCGGTACCTCGATGGCTTCTTCGACCGGATCAAGCGGCCGCGAAGCTTCGACGGGGTGATGGGCTACGCCTGTCGGGGGCGGTAGCCAGCCGGGAACCCCGGCCCCCGGCGGCCTATTGGGGCGCGCCGATCATGGCGACCGGCTCTCCCTTCGACATGGCCGGCGTCCCGATCACGTAGAGCACCTCGCCGGCGAAGGGTGCCAGGATCCGGGCCAGCTCGTTGCCGAAGAAGTCGGTCAGGATCCCGATGGGCGCCCCGGCGGCCACGGTCTGGGCCCGCTCCACCAGCGGGTGCCAGACGCCGGTGTCGGGGCTGCGCAGCACTTCGGTGCGCTCCAGCCAGAGCGGGGCCTCGACGCGCTCCGGCTGGCCATCGATCATGCCCAGGAAGCGGAGCAGCCGGAAGGCGCCGGCCACGTTCCGACGAACCATTTCGGGTTCCGGAAGCCCAAGGTAGCCGGTCTCGGTGGTGATCGAGGGCTTGCCCCGGATCTGGGCGGTGTTCTGGGTGTAGACGCTTTCGGCCCGGTCTCGCGGCCGCTCGCGGTCCACCACGATGTGGTCGTGCCCGAACGCCAGCGCCAGCTCCCGGGCCAGGGAATCGACCCGCGCATTGAGGCCCAGCGGGCTCCAGTAGGTGTAGGGCCGGAGGGATTCGTTGCCGTCGCCGGCGTGCATGTCCACGACGTAATCGGCCTGGTCGATCACCTGGCCAGTGATGGCGAAGGCGATCCGCTCGGTCACCGTCCCGTCGGGGCGGCCGGGATAGACGCGATTCAGGTTCTTGCCGTCGATCGGGTTGAAGTAGACCGTCCGCGCCAGGAAGGACGGCAGATTGGCGACATGCACCAGGATGACGCTGCCCCGGAGCCGGCGGGGGTCGAGCTCGGCGCGGACCTGCTGGAGCGCCACGATCGGCGCCACCTCGGCGCCGTGGGTGCCGGCGATCAGCGCCAGGGTCGGGCCGGGGCCGGCCCCACGAATCACAGTGACCGGGATTCGGGTTCCGGCATCGCGGCCGGCCGGCACCTCCAGGAAGCCGGAAGCCTTCTCACCCGGGCCCGCAATGACCGGGCCGACCTGGAGCGATTGCGCAAGCGCGAGGAGGAGGAGCATGATCGGGGACTCGAGCCGAAGGGCGAACGGGGACAGGCCTCCGTCAGGGGAAGCCCGGGACTCCAGAGTGTGGCCCCGGTTGGTGGTGAGCGCCAGTCCCTGCCCCGGGCGGGGGCGTCCGTTCCGCGTCGGGGCGGGGTTCTGTCGGTGAGATCGGTTCGCTGCGGTGTGGAAGGGAGGGTTGGATGGCGGCATCGCGTCGGGCATTTCTCCTGGGGGCCGCGGCGGTTCCGACCGCTGCCCGATTGGGACGCGGGACCCTGAGCAGGCCCGGGCCAGCGGACCCACCCCCGGGGTTCGATCCCTGGGTCGAGGTCGACCCTGCCGCGCTGGCCGCGAACGTCAGGGTCGTTGCCCGCTACGCAGGGGGGCGACCGATCCTGGCGGTGGCGAAGAACAACGCTTACGGCCTGGGCCTGGCCGAGGCGGGCCCGGTCCTCGACCGGGCGCCGGAGGTGAGCGGCCTGGCGGTGGTGCGGGCGGGCGAGGCCCGTGCCCTCCGTGACGCGGGAGTCCGCAAGCCGATCCTTCTCATGGCGCGCTGCACCGTGGACGAGGCGGTGGAACTGGTCCGACGGGAGGTTCGTCTCTCCCTGTTCGGCGACGACGCGCCGGGCTTCTGCGCCGAGGTTGGCAGGCGGGCGCGCCGCCAGGTCCGGGCCCACCTGTACCTCGACACCGGGATGGGGCGGATGGGGCGACGCGTTGATCGCGCCGACGACTGGGTGGACGAGGTGGCACGCGCCGGGGTGGTGCTCGAGGGGGCGTTCACCGAGCTTACCGAGGACCCCGACTTCGATCGTGAGCAGGTGGAACGCCTCCGGGCCTTCGCCTCCCGGGCGGCGGCTCGTGGGGTGCGGGTGGGGCCGCTGCACGCCGCCTCATCGGCGGCGGTGGCGCACCAGCCCGAGACCCATCTGGACCTGGTCCGGCCCGGGTTCGCGCTCTACGGCGGGCTGGTTTCGAGGGAGATGGCCGAGCGGGCCGAGCTCCGGCCCGCGTTCCGCCTCCGGGCACGAGTGGCGCGGGTGGAACGGTTGGAGGCGGGGGACGGGGTGAGCTACCACCGCCGCTGGCGGGCAGAGCGGCCTACCTGGGTGGCCACGCTTCCGATCGGCTATGTCGACGGGTATCCGGCCGAGGCGGTCAAGGGGTGCGAGGCGCTGATCGGCGGGCGGCTCTGCCCGGTGGTCGGCACGGTGACGGCGAGCCATACCGTCGTGGTCCTGGGCGACGAGCCCACGGCGCGGGTTGGCGACGTGGCCACCCTCATGGGGCCGGACCACCCGGCGATCCACCCCGACACCGTGGCCCGGCGATCCGGCACCAGCGAGTACGGCGCCTACTTCCGGTTGAGTCCCTTGCTCCCGCGGCTGACGCTGGCCGGGTAGCCCTGGCGGCCGGGTCGGGGGGCTCTGGGGGGGCCTCAGGCCTCGTAGACCCAGCGGCCTCCCACCATGGTACGCTCGATCGGGATCGTCACCAGCGACTCCTCCGGCTCCCGGTAGGGGTCCCGGCCCAGCACCACCAGATCGGCGAGTTTGCCGGCCTCGAGCGACCCCTTGTCCCGCTCCTCGAACGAGGCGTACGCTCCGTGCAGGGTGGACACCCGGATGGCCTCGTCGACCGAGATCCGTTGACTCCCACCCCAGAGGGTACCCGTCATGTCGCGGCGGGTCACCATCGATTGAAGGCCCATCATGGGCTCGAAGGGCCCGGGCGGATAGTCGGACGCGAAGGTCGGGCGGACGCCTGCGTCCAGAAAGCTCCGGAGCGCGAACATCCGCTCGAGGCGGTCGGGGCCGTACTCGCCCATCTTCTCGCCGTGCCAGTAGACGTAGGTGGAGAACGGCGTCGGAATCGCACCCAACGCCCGGATCCGCTGGATCAGCGCCGGGGTCACCACGGTGCAGTGCTCCAGCCGGAACCGGGGATCGGGCTTGGGCGCCTCGCGCTGGAGCCGCTCGTAGAGTCCGAGCACCAGCTCGATGCCGACGTCGCCGTTGGCGTGGACCCCGAGCTGCAGGTCGGCCCGATGGGCCCGCTCCAGCAGGGGCCAGAGCTGCTCGGGGGTGTTCACCAGGATGCCGCGATCGTCAGGTCGACCCACGTAGGGATCGGCCAGGCGGGCGGTGCGCTCGGAGATGGAGCCGTCGCAGACCGCCTTCATGCCGCCGAGGCGGACCCAGTCGTCCCCGGCGCCGCGCCGGAGGCCCGCGGCGATGATCCGCTCGATCTCGGTGGCGTAGATCAGCAGGTAGACCCGGGTCGCCAGGTCGCCGGCGGCCCGGGCGTCCTGGTAGGCGCGGAAGTCGGCCACCGAGGCGGCGGCGTCGTGGACCGAGGTGATTCCGGCCTTCGCGAGCAGCCGGGAAATCAGCTTGACGCCCTCCTGCCGGTCCGCCGGGCTGGAGCGGACCGGGATGTGCCGCTCGACGAGCTGCACGGCGGTCTCCGCGAGCCGGCCTACCGGTTCCCCGCGCTCGTCCCGATCGATCCTGCCGCCGGCGGGATCTGGGGTGTCACGAGTGATTCCCGCCACCCGAAAGGCGACCGAGTTGGCGTACGCGGTATGACCGCCGCGATGCTCGATCAGCACCGGGTGGTTGGGCGCGGCCCGATCCAGGTCGGCCCGGGTGAGGGGTCGCCGTTCCCGGGTCTTGGTGTCGTCGTACTTGAAGCCGTGGACCCACTCACCGGGCGGAGTCCGGGCGGCGCGCTCGGAGATGGCGGCCAGGATCGCGTCGATCGACCGGAGGTCGCAGTCGACGCGGGTAAGGTGCATCAGGCCGGAGCCGGCCGGGTGGGAATGGGCATCGATGAAACCGGGGACCACGGTGCGGCCGCCGAGATCGACCACGACGGTTTCGGAGCCCGCCAGACGTCGGATCTGGTCATTCCCGCCCACCGCCAGGATTCGATCGCCCCAGATCGCAATCGCCTCGGCCCGGGGCCGGGCCGGGTCCATGGTGACGATCTGCCCCCGGTAAAGCACGATCGAGGGCGCGGTTGGCCCCCGGCGCCCGAGGGCCGCCCAACCGGCGGCCGCGACGAAGGTGCGACGCTGCACCGGCGGGGGCTACCGCTCCACCGTCCAGGTCCGACCCGAGCGGAGGAGGGCGGCCAGGTCGGCCGGCCCTGACGCCGCCTTTGCCATCTGCCGCTCAACTGCCCCGGTGTACGACTCGCCCGGGTTGCAGTAGAGGACGCCGAGCACCTCGGGATACGTCGGGGGCGCCAGCGACGCGAGCAGAGCCGCGAGGGTGCGGTTGGTCTCGTCGTGCACCAGCACGTCGGCTTCGGTGACGCCGTTCTCGCCCAGGGTCACCACCTCCAGCTCCAGCGACTGGGGCCGGAGCCGGAGGCCGCGGCGAGTCGCCTTGCCCCAGACGAGGGGCTGGCCGTGCTCCACCAGGAGTTGGCGTTCGGGGGCCACGCTTCGCTCGGTGAATTCGTCGAACACCCCGTCGTTGTAGACCACGCAGTTCTGGAAGATCTCGACGAAGCTCGCGCCCCGGTGCGCGTGCGCCCGCTTCAGGACGCCGATCAGATGGGGTTGCTGGGTGTCCACCGACCGGGCCACGAACCGGGCCCCGGCGCCAAGCGCGAAGAGGGCAGGGACCACCGGCTGCTCGATCGAGCCCTGGGGGCTCGACGGCGAGCGGGTGCCTGGCCGCGAGGTGGGCGAGTACTGGCCCTTGGTGAGCCCGTAGATCTCGTTGTTGAAGAGCAGGATCTGGAGATCCACGTTGCGGCGGAGCACGTGCAGCAGGTGGTTGCCGCCGATGCTCAGGCCGTCGCCGTCCCCGGTCACCACCCAGATGTCGAGCGCCGGGTTGGCGAGCTTGAGCCCGGTCGCGACGGCGGGCGCCCGGCCGTGAATGGTGTGGAACCCGTAGGTCGACATGTAGTACGGGAACCGGGAGGAGCAGCCGATGCCGGAGACGAACACCGTGTTCTCGCGACTGGCGCCGATCTCGGCCAGGGTGCGCTGCACCGCCTTGAGGATGGCATAGTCGCCGCAGCCCGGGCACCAGCGGACTTCCTGGTCGGACGCGAAATCGTTGGGCGAAAGGGCGACGGCGGTCATGGCAGCTTCTCCAGGCGGGCGCGAATCGCGGCCGCCAGCTCCGAGATCTTGAAGGGCTTGCCGGTCACCTTGGCGATCTTCTCGGCGGGGACCAGGTATTCCGCGCGGAGCAGGGTGACGAGCTGGCCGTTGTTCATCTCCGGCACCAGCACGCACTCGTAGCCGCGGAGCAGCTCGCCCAGATTGCGAGGGAACGGGTTGAGATAGCGGAGGTGGATGTGGGCCACGCTCCGCCCCTCCGCCGCCAGGCCCTTCACTGCCTGGTGGATGGGTCCATAGGTGGAGCCCCAGCCCACCACAGCGATCTTGCCGGTGCGTGGGCCGACGGCAACCTCCTGGAGCGGAATGTCGGCGGCGATCCCCGCCACCTTCGCTGCCCGGAGTCGGGTCATCTTCTGGTGATTGTCGGGATCGTACGAGATGTTCCCCGACCCGTCGGCCTTCTCGATGCCGCCGATCCGGTGCTCCAGCCCCGGCGTGCCGGGGACGGCCCAGGGCCGCGCCAGCGTCTTCGGATCGCGAGCGTAGGGCTGGAAGCCCTCGGGTTCGGTGCGGAACTGGACCGGGAAGGGCTGGATCGCGTTGAGGTCAGGAATCAGCCACGGCTCCGCCGCGTTGGCCAGGTAGCCGTCGGTGAGCACGATCACCGGCGTCATGTACCGGGTGGCGAGGCGCACCGCCTCGATCGCCACCTCAAAGCAGTCGCCTGGCGTGGCGGTGGCGAGTACCGGGAGCGGGGTGTCGCCGTTTCGGCCGAAGACGGCCTGATAGAGGTCAGACTGCTCGGTCTTGGTGGGCAGACCGGTGGACGGGCCCGCGCGCTGGTTGTTGAGCACCACCACCGGCAGCTCGGTCATCACGGCCAGGCCCAGCGCCTCGGTCTTGAGGGCGATGCCGGGTCCGGAGCTGGAGGTGACGCCGAGGGCTCCGCCGTACGAGGCTCCGATCGCCGCGCACATGGCGGCGATCTCGTCCTCCGCCTGGAAGGTCACCACCCCGAACTGCCGGAGGTTGGCGAGGGTGTGCAGTACCGGCGAGGACGGCGTGATCGGGTACGACGCGAGCACGATTCGCTCGAGGGCGGCGGCCCGGGCGCCGGCGATGATGCCCCAGGCCAGCGCATCGGTGCCCGTGACGGTCCGGTAGACGCCCGGTGCGGCCGGGGCAGGCGCCACCTCGTAGGGCACCACCTCGGCGGACAGCTCGGCGGTTTCGCCGAAGGCGTGACCGGCGTTGAGGGCGGCCACGTTGGCTTTCGCGATCTCCGGCTTCCGGGCGAACTTCCGCTCCAGCCACTGGATGGTGGCCTCCCGGTGGCGACCGAACATCCAGAGCATGAGGCCCAGGGTCCACATGTTCCGGCTCCGGACAGCGTCCTTGGCGCCAACGCCAAACTCCTTCACCGCGTCAGCCGTCATCCGGGTCACGTCGAGCGCCAGAACCCGGTAGTCGGAGAGCGAGCCGTCCTCGAGCGGGTTGGTCGCGTATCCCGCCTTGGTCAGGTTGCGGGCGTTGAAGGTGCCGGTGTCGCAGACCAGGAGGCCACCCTTCCGGAGATCGGCCAGGTTCACCTTGAGGGCGGCCGGGTTGAGCGCCACCAGGGCGTCGAGGTCGTCGCCGGCGGTGAGGACCTCCCGGCTGCCGAAATGGATCTGGAAGGCCGAGACGCCGAAGGTGGTGCCGGCGGGAGCGCGGATCTCGGCCGGGTAGTCGGGGAAGGTGGCGAGGTCGTTGCCGATGAGCGCGGTCTCGGCCGCGAACTCGGAGCCGGTGATCTGAATGCCGTCGCCGGAGTCGCCGGCAAAGCGGACCACTGCGGTTTCGCGGGGCTGCCGGGCGCGGGGCGCGGCGGGTGGGGTGGCGGTTGTCATCCTGCCGATCCGGGGCGTGGGTATTCCAACTCCCGAAAGGTACCCGGTCGCCCGCTGGAGGAAAGCCGGAGCGGGAGTCGGATGTCGTCCGGCGACGCTATGGGCCCCAACCTAGGGCGCGGCGCAGGCGAAGCTCTCGGCCTGGTCGGTGTTGCCGGTTCCCCGGTACCGGGCCCGCTCGGGGAAGGGGCAGAGCGGCCTGGTTCGGGTCGCCTTGCCGTCCCGATCGAGCTTGCTGGCCACCAGCCGTTCCGGCGCCCGGCCCCGCTCTACCCAATCCGCGATGGCGCCGAACCAGTCCACGGTATCCGGCCCGTTGCCGCCGGCGCAGTGGAGCACCCCGGGGAGGAGGAAAAGCCGGGCGAAGGCCCTGGCCCCCGGGTCGGCGGCCTGTACCCGGCCGTAGTAGTCGATGGTCGAGATGGCGTTGAGCGCCGGGTCCGACCAGCCGTGCCAGAGGATCAGCTTCCCGCCCCGGGCCTTGAAAGCCGAGAGGTCCGGGTTGTCGGCGTTCAGCACCGAGCGCGCCTGGCGGGTGTCGCGCGCCCAGTTGGCGAAGTCGTACCGGGTATAGTCCCAGGTGCTGTCGGCGAAGACGAAGTACTTGAAGAACTCGGTGCCGAAGCCGAACTGGGCGCTGGGAACCCGCCCGCCGCTGCCGGTCTGGAGCGCGGGGTTGGGACCGGTGATCCAGGCAGCCCATCCGCCGGGCTCGCCCTCGTCGCCCATGGGCTGGCCGGCGTAGATCCGCGTGGTTCCGCTCATGGTAGGCGAGTAGATCCGCTCGACCACCCGCCGCTGGGCTACGGTGAGGCAGTCCGCGCCGGGAACGTCACCCGGGCAGCGCTTGATGGACGCGACCCGGAAGTCGCACTCCCGGGGGTCGTCCAGCACCCCGTCCCGCACCCCGTCGCGGGCATCGCAGGCTTCCAGCACGCTGGCCTGGACCAGCTTGAGCGCCTCGGCGCTCATGATCGGATTCGCCAGCGCGGCCGGATTGGGGAACGCCGCCTGGATGTTCCGGACGAACGCCGCCGCGATGTGGGTGAAGTCGAGCGCGGGGGCGCCGGAGACCACGCCATCGAAATCCTCGGGATACCGCTGGGCCAGCATCAGGGCCTGCCGACCGCCGTTGGAGCAGCCCGAGAAGTAGGAATACCGGGGCTCGGCGCCGTAGTAAGCGCGGATGATCCCCTTGGCGGTTTCCGCGGTGCGGTGGACGGCCAGGTGCCCGTAGTTCACCTGCCGGTCGAGATTGTGGAGCGCCCAGCCGGCCTGGATGCCCGGGGCGTCGTGGCCGGTGTCGGTCCCGGCGGTGGCGTATCCCTGGTTCAGGCTGGCGAGCGCCTGGTTCTGGACGCTCCCCACGAACCCGCCGCCCCCGCCCATCAGGAAGCGCTGGTTCCAGACGTCCGGCAGCCAGACCGTGAACCGGATCTCCCGGCCGATCACTCCGGACACCCGGCAGTGGGCCGCGGTGATGGCAGCCGTTGGCGCCACTGGAACGGCCTCGGTGATTCGGACATCCGGGAGCCGGAGGTTGCGTAGGTTGCCGCAGACCGTGACCCCGGGCTCGGGGTTAGCAGGCTGCGCCAGGGCCAGCGCGGAGGGTAGAGCGGCAGCGAGGGCGGCAGAGATGATCAGTCGCGTCATGGTCCGGGATCCGGTTCTTCGGCTGGCGGGTGATGAGGGAAGGGGCGCACCTTCAACCAGCGTGCGGCTCGGCGTCGGCAGGCCACCACAATCCGGGTGTGGCCAGCTCGGCCAGGTGACCGTCGGGATCGCGGAAGTAGACGCTGGTGCCACCCCGGGGCCACCGCTTGACCAGCTCCAGTGAGATACCGCGGGCAGCCAGTCGGTCCATCCATGGCTCAAGCTGGTCGGCGTCGATGCCGAAGGCAAAGTGGATCTGGCCTGAGCCGTCGTGGCCCGGGAGCGGGCCGTCGGGGAGGTCGATCACTCGACTCGCTCCCGAGCGGAAGAGCAGGAGCACCTGGCGGCCCGGGACCTCGAGCGCCGCCATCCGCTCGTCGCGGTAGAGGACCGGGAAGCCGAAGAGCGCGGTGTAGAACTGGAGGGACCGGTCGAGGTCCCCCACATAGAGCGCCGTCTCCAGAACGCCCGTGACAGCCGGGGGGTCAGCTGCCGGGCTCACGCCGCGAGGTAGCGCTCGCGAATCACCGCGAGGTGATGACGGACGTGCCCGGGCAGCATGAAGGCGATGGTGCGGACGGAGAGCGGCCGGTTGTTGGCGATGCCGGTTGCGCTCCGGGCCTCGCGGGGCAGGCTGTCGAAGAGCGCCAGGGATGCCCGCCGGACCGCCACCCACTCCTCCACCAGGCTGCCCAGCGCCCGCTCGCCGAAGCGGGCGGGCGGCACCCATCGGTTTTCGTCAAAGCCATGGAGCGAAAGCTCGGTGTCCCCTCGCGCGAACCGGAGGGCCCGATAGGACATGACCCGCTCGGTATCGGACAGGTGGCCCACGATCTCCTTGATGGTCCACTTGCCGGGCGCGTAGGCGTGGTCCGCGGCGTCGCGGGGGATGGTGCTGAAGAACCGGGTGATCTCGTCGATCTGAGCGGTCATCACCGCGATCGGATCGTCCTCCGTCACCTGCCGGAGGTAGGTGTCGAAGTACTCGGGATACTCGCCGGGCGCGGGGCGAGCGTAGGTCAAGACGGCCACCGGGGCCTCCCGGTCGGGGTGACGACAAGACGCGACGGTATCCTACGGCGCGCCGGCCGCCTCCGGAAGGAGCGTCACCCGCACCACGTTGCGCTCGTCCAGATACCGCCGGGCCGCGTCGCGGAGGGTCTCGCGGGTGAGGAGGGCAAGGAGGTCGGACGGATCCAGGATCTGGCGCGGGTCCTCGCCATTGCGTTCAGCGGCGGCGAGCTGACCCAGCCAGAACCCGTTCTCCCGGAGCTGGGTCTCCCGGGCCCGGACAATGGTCTCTCGCACCTTGGCGATCTCCCGTTCGTCGGGGCCCAGGCGGCGCAAGGAGTCGAGGTGGACCCGGACGACCTCGAGCAACTCGGCGACCCGGGTCGGGTCGGAGCCGAAGCCGATGCTGAGCGTGTACTGCTCCCGGGGCACCCGGGTGGGGGCGGCCGAGACCGAGACGCCGTAGGTCGCCCCGAGGTCCTCGCGCAGTGCTTCGCGAAGGGTGAGCTCCAGGACCTGCGCCAGCGCCCCCAGCAGGAACCGCTCCGACCGGGTGTAACTCATGGCGCCGCTCAGCACGAGCTGGGTCTGGGCCCGGGGTTCGATGCCGCGCCGCACCTCCCGCTCCACCCGACCCGGCGGAGGCCGGATCCCGATGTCGCGCCATTGCTCCCGCCGGCCGGCGGCCGGCAGGTTGGCGAGATACCGCTCCACCAGGGGGCGGAGAGAATCGAGGGCGAAACTCCCCACGATCACGAAGGTGAAGTCGCTGGCATCGCCGAAGCGATCGTGGTAGATCCGGAGCGATCGGTCGAGATCGAGCGAATCGACGATCGCCACCGACAGTGGCCGGCTGCGGGGATGGTGCTGCGCCAGCGTGACGGTCAGCGTGTCCTGAAAGGCCACCGTCGGACTCGCCCCCCGGTTGGCGAGCGCGGCGCGGGCATTGGCCCGGAAGGCCTCGAACGCCTGGGAATCGGCGCGGGGAGCGGTGAACTGGAGGTATACCAGCTGGAACAGCGTCTCCAGATCCCGGGGCGAGGCGCTGCCGCGGAGCCCCTCCTCGTAGGTGGCGACGTACGGCGATACCTGAACGGCCTTCCCGGCGAGCCGTTTCTGAAGATCGACGGCGTTGAACTCGCCCAGCCCACCCAGGCCGACCACCTGGGTGGCCAGCGAGGCCGCCAGGAAAAGACTGTCGGGGGCGAGCGAGGTGCCACCCGGGCTGAACCCGCTGAGCAGGACCTCGTCGGCCTTGAAGTCCGTGGGCCTGGCGATGACGGTGACGCCGTTGGCGAGGGTCCAGCGGGTGGTGCCGAGCGCGGCGTCGGTGGTCTCGGAGCGGATCGGTTTCGGGGCGAGCGTCGCCGCCACCAGCGGAGCATCCGACAGGTCTTCGACGTACGGTGCCACGTCGCGGGCGGCGACCTCCTGGAACAGAGCCAGGAGCTGCGCCGGCTCCGGCATCTCCAGCCCCGCTCGCTCGGGCCCATTCACCAGGATCACCTGATCCCGCAACGCGAACCATGCCCGGGCCGCCGCGTTGGTCTCGGCCAGGGTGATCCCGGGCAGCAGGTCGCGCACCAGCTGGTACTCGTAAGCAATCCCGGGCGCTGGCTCGCCCGCCAGGAAATGGCGGACGTACTCCTCAGCCAGGGGACCGGACTCCAGCTTGTCGCGCTCGGCGTAGCCCTGCTCGTAGGCGCGGAGCAGGTCCTGCTTGGCGCGCTCCAGCTCGGCGGCGGTGAAGCCATGGCGTTCCACCCGCTCCACCTCGGTAAGCACGGCCTCCAGGCCGCGAACGACGCCGGTGTCGGCCACCGCCGCGCCGAGGGAGAAGGCCCGAGCGTGGCGCACCAGGCCGCTCTCCCCGGCGCCGGCGCCGATGAACGGCGGGTCGGGCCGCTGCGTCAATTCGTAGAGGCGGTCGTTCAGCATCCGGGCATAGAGACCGGCAACCAGCGATTGGCGGTAGGCGGCCCGGGTTCCCTGTTCGCCACCGGGCCGGAGGAAGTACACCGCCACCGAGGTGCTGCTTGCCTCGCGGTCGGTGGCGATCGCCACCGCGGCCGAGTCGCGGAGTGGGACGCCGTACGCTGGCCGGGGCCGGGGATTGTCGGCGGGCGGTATCCGCCCCATGTGAGTCCGGATCAGACGGACCACGCTGTCGGGCTCGAAGTCGCCCACGGCCACCACGGCCATGAGGTCGGGGCTGTACCAGTCGCGATAGAAACGGCGGAGCGCCTCGTGGGTGAACGACTCCAGCGATTCCCGGGTGCCGATGGGTAACCGGTCGGCGTAGGGCGACCCCCGGAAGAGAACCGGCAGCTGCCGCTGGGCCATCCGATTGGAAGCCCCCTGGCCGAGCCGCCACTCCTCGATCACGACGCCCCGCTCCTTCTCGATCTCGGTGCTGTCGAAGGTGATGGCGGAGGCCCACTCCTCCAGGATCTGGATTCCGCGCTCCAGGAGCCCCGGGCGATCGCTGGGGATCAGCAACTGATAGATGGTCTCGTCGAACGAGGTGCTGGCGTTGAGGTCGGGACCGAACCGCATCCCGATGCTCTCCAGGAAATCCACCAGCTCGTGTCGGGCGAAGGAACGGGTGCCGTTGAAGGCCATGTGCTCCGCCACGTGCGCCAGACCCCGCTGGTCGGGGGCCTCGAGAATCGAGCCCGCGTTCACGGCCAGGCGCAGCTCGGCCCGGTTGGCCGGCCGGGCGTTGCGGCGGACGTAGTAGCGCAGACCATTCGGAAGCTGCCCGGTGACGATCGCCGGATCCAGCGGCAGGGTGTCTGGTATCGGGGGCCTGCCCGGTCCCTGGAGCGGGGCGACGAGCGAAAGGATCAGCGCCAGGGATCCGGTCATTTGAGGAGCTCGATCGATCGGTGGACGATATGCCGGGCACCCAGAGGCGATGCAGCCGCGAGCTCCAGGGTATAGCGGCCCGGGGAGAGCCGGGCCAGATCCAGCTCGAACGCGCGGCCGGTGATCTCGTGGCCGGTGCCGCCAACCACCCAGCGGAGGGTGAGCGGGGCCCTGCGGGGGACCAGGGTCATAGACTGGCCAATACGTCCCAGAAGGCCCCGGCGTTCGGGGGTTACCGCGACCGCGACCTCCAGCGAGTCGGCTCCAGGTCCCTGAATCTCCCAGTAGACCCCGACCGGCTCCGCCCGCCGCCAGCGGGTCGACGGCAGGGCCCGGCCGGCGGCCTCGGCCACCGACGTTGGGAGCGCGTCGCCCGTGCGGAAGAGCAGCAGATCGGACATCGTGACGGCGCTGTCCGACGGGAGCGGGCTCAGCACCACCCGGGCCCGCGCAAACTGGCGGCCGTCGGCCGCGACTGCCTCGATCCCGGCGACCCGGGCGTCGACCGGCGCCATCACGAGCAGCGCGGCCCCGGTG
>CAZFSA010000063.1:0-24169 GCA_964521535.1 uncultured Gemmatimonas sp. | reverse complement strand
CCGCAGGCCCCGCTCCGGCCCAGGCCCCCGGGCGGCCGCTTCAGGACCTGGACCGGTACGTCGCCCGGGCGCTCGCCGAGTGGCGGGTGCCGGGCGTGGCCGTGGCGGTGGTGCGTCGCGACACGGTGGTGCTGGCCCGGGGCTACGGCGTGCGCCAGTCAGGGCGCGCCGAGCCGGTTACCGAACGGACGCTGTTCCAGATCGGCTCCACCACCAAGGCGTTCTCGGCGGCGCTGCTCGCGATGCTGGTCGACGAGGGCCGGGCCACCTGGGACGATCCAGTCCAGCGGCACCTGCCCTGGTTCGCGCTCAAGGATCCGTGGGTGACCCGCGAGGTGACGCTCCGCGACCTGCTGTCACATCGGGTCGGAGTGACGGGCATCCACAACGCGCTCACCACCTGGAGCCGCGAGGAGGTGCTTCGGCGGACCCGCACCCTGGAGCCCAACATTCCGTTCCGGAGCCGCTACGACTACAGCAACATGATGTACTCGGCGGCCGGCGAGGCCGCGGCCGCCACGGCCGGCGTTCCCTGGGAACGGCTCCTCCGCGACCGGATCCTGCTTCCGCTGGGCATGGAGCAGACCACCACCGACATCTCCCGGTTCTTCGACTCGACCCGATTCATCCCCTGCTTCTACTGCCCGCTGCCGGACCGGCCGGTGACGCTCGATGACGTGATCGGCGGCCAGGACGTGGCACTGCCGCACATCCTGGCGAACGACTCGATCCGGCCGGCTCCCTGGCAGAGCTACGACAACGCGGTCTCGGCGGGGTCGGTGATCTCCAACGTGCGGGACCTGGCCGAGTGGCTCAGGCTGCTGCTGGGCGAGGGGACCCACCGGGGGCGCAGGCTGATCGAGCCCGCCACCTTCCGCGAGATGCTCCGACCGCAGTCGATCATCACCCCCACGGGCTGGCTGGATCTGGTGCAGCGCCTGAGTCCGAGCACCCGGTTCTGGGCCTACGGACTGGGCTGGCGGATGAACGACTACCGGGGCCGGACCATCGTCTGGCACACGGGCGGGATCATCGGCTTTCTGGCCTACGTGGGGCTGGTGCCGGAGGAGGGCCTGGGAATCGCGGTGCTCTCGAACGGTGACCTGGGGTACGAACTCCTGCCGCCGGCGCTGGCGTACCGGATCATCGACCTTCACCTCGGCCCGCCGGTCAGGGACTGGAGTGCCGAGCTTGCCGCCGCCTACCGCGCCGATCGGGAGCGGGCACGGCGGGCGGAGGCCGCGCTGGCCGCCGCGCGCGTGGCCGGAACCCGCCCGTCGGTTCCGTTCGCGCAGCTGGCCGGCCGGTACCGGGGCGAGCCCTACGGCGAAGTCCAGGTGACAGCCGACGGCGATCGGCTGTTCTTCCGGATTCCCGGCGGGGCCAGGGGCGAGCTGGTTCACTGGCACCATGACGTATTCCGGCTGGAGCTGGACGCGACCTGGAAGGGCGGGTTCTTCGCCACGTTTCAGCTCACGCCGGCTGGCGCGGTGGGGCGGCTTCGGGTGGACGGGGTGGGCGAGTTCGAGCGCGTGGGATCCTGAATGGGATCGAAACGGCGTAGTACCGCGACGGGCGCGGAATTGCGCTGCACGTGGGCTCCAGGCATGATTGGCGTTCACCCAATCGACACCGGGATTCCGATGGCCGCCCCCCGCTGCCCGGCGAAGGCCGCTCCGCGCGGCCGGTTCGCCCTCACCTTCCTGCTCGCCGTTCTCGTTCCGGCGTCCGTGCTGGCGCAGCGGGCCCAGGGCCCGGCGCCGTTCAGGGCCACCATCCGGACCACATCGTACGGCGTTCCTCACGTCAAGGCCAGCGATCTGGCCGGCGCCGGCTTCGGGTTCGGCTACGCCTATGCGGCGGCCGATCTCTGCACCGTGGCCGACCGCTGGGTCACCCTCCGGGCCGAGCGATCCCGGTTCTTCGGCCCCGAAGGGCGTCGGGACACTCCCCGCCAGATCGTCACCAATCTCCAGAGCGACTTCTTCTGGAAGTGGATCCTGGATCGGGACCTGGTTGGCGAGGAGCTCCGCCAACCGCCGCCGATCGGACCGACACCCGAGGTCCGAGAGCTGGTCCGGGGATACGTGGCGGGCTACAACTACTACCTCGCCCGCATCGGCGTGGCCAACCTCCCCGACCGCCGCTGCCGTGGGCAACCCTGGGTCCGGCCGATCACCGAGCAGGACGTCTATCTTCGGGCTCTTCACACCACGATGATGACGACCTCCCGCTGGATCGGGCCGATCGTCGACGCCGTTGCCCCGGGCGAGGCCGCTGGCGCTGCGCCCCCGTCGCCGCCGGAAGAGCCGGCGGCGATGCCGCTCTCGATGAGCAACGTGATTGCGCTCGGACGGGACGCGACCGACAATGGCCGCGGGATGGTGTTCATCAATCCCCACTGGCGCTGGCACGAGCCGGAGCGGTTCTTCGAGGTCCACCTGACCGTCCCGGGTATCCTCGACGCCTACGGCGGCGCCTTTCCCGGGATCCCGACCGTGCTCCTTGGGTTCAACCGGAACGTCGGCTGGAGCCACACCGCGAGCGTCCCCAAACGCGAGACGATCTACCAGCTCCGTCTCGCCCCCGGCAACCCCACCGCCTACCTGTACGAGGGCGCCACCCGGAGCATGACCGCCCGAACCGTGACGGTGGCGGTCCGGGAGGATGACGGGCGACTGACCTCCCGGAGTCATACGTTCCGGGAGACCCACTTCGGGCCGATGGTCGCCACCGCCGCGTTCGTCTGGACTCCGGCGACCGGGTACGCGGTCCGGATGTCCACGATGAGCTTCCGGTGGCTCAACCAGCACGTCGGGATGATGATGGCCCGCTCGGCCGAGGAGCTGGACCGGGCGGGACGGACCTACCTCGGCCTGGGCTGGCTCAACACCATCGGGGCGGACGATCAGGGTCGGGTGATCTACGGGGATCGGTCCGCCGTGCCCCACGTCACCGACCCGATGCGGACTGCCTGCACCAGTTCTGACCTGGGGAAGCAGCTCTGGACTCAGCAGCAGCTGATCGTGCTCGACGGCTGGCGCCGGGACTGCGAGTGGGGCACCGATCCGGACGCGCCACTGCCCGGGATCTTCGGGCCGAAGCGCCTCCCGATGCTGGACCGCTGGGACTACGCCACCAACTCCAACGACAGTCACTGGGCCAACAACGCCCGCCAGCTGCTCGAGGGGTACGACGCCGTCATCGGTGACGAGCGGACCCAGCGGTCGCTCCGGACCCGCGCCGGGCTCCTCAAGATCGAGCGCCGCCTCGCCGGGACCGACGGCCTGCCCGGGAACCGGTTCTCGCTGGCGCAGCTCGAGGCGATCACGATGAACAACCGGGTCTACTCGGGCGAGCTCTGGCGCGACGCCCTGGTGGCCCATTGCCGGACGCTCCCGATCCAGAAGGGGATTCCCGAGGCCTGCAACGTGCTGGCGGGTTGGGATCTCACCGACAACCTCGACAGCCCCGGGGCCATTCTCTGGCGCCGCTTCATGGAGAACCTGGGCCCGGCCGCCCAGCCCGATCCCGAGCTGTTCACGGTGCCGCTCGACCCCGGGGATCCGGCCCGGACGCCGAACGGGCTCAACGCCGCTCACCCGCGAGTGACCCGCGCCCTCACCATGGCCATCAGCGACCTCCGCGATTCAGGGATCCCGCTCGCCGCCCGGCTCCGGGAGTACCAGATCGAGGAGCGGGCGGGCCGGCGATTCCCGATTGCCGGTGGACCGGCCGCCACGGGTCAGTACAACCTGATCGCCCAGACGGCGTCGGGATGGGTTCCCGGCAAGGGGTGGCGGAACATCATGCATGCCTCGAGCTACGTGGCCTGGGTCCAGTACACGGACCGGGGGCCGGTGGCGCGTTCCGTCCTGGCGTCGGGGCAGTCGGACGACCCTGCCTCGCCTTATCACGCCGACCAGACGAGCCTCTTCTCGCAGGGGAAGTCGAAGCCGGTGCTGTTCGAGGAAGCGGCGATCCTGGCCGATCCCAACCTCCGGGTCGTAACCATCTGCCGGACGGCAGGCGGGGCGGCCTGTCGATAGGTGCGAAGACCGGCCCGGAAGCGATCGGGCCGGCGAATCGGTAGCGGCTCAGAACTTTTCCGGGCGGAGGACGGACACCTCACCAATGAAGACGATCATGGCGTAGTTGTCGTAGTAGCGCTCGCGGAGATGGGCCGCGATGGCTGCCGCCGTGGCATCGTCGCAGACCACTTCCATGCGGACGTTGCTGGTCGCGTCCCAGCTGGCGCTCCGGACACCGCGGTGGCCCTTTCCCCGGGCGTCGGTGATGGTGTACCCGTGAGCACCCAGCCGCTCGACATCCTGGATCAGGGCGTTCTCCAGCGCCGCCTCGGTGATGATCGTCAGCAGCTTGCGGGTATGTTCGGTCATGGCCGTCACCGTCCCAGCAGCGCATGCGCCTGCCCGGCCAGCGCATGGTAGAGGGGGATTCCCACCAGCACGTTGAACGGAAAGGTGACGCCCAGGGCCGCGGCCAGCGACAGGGTGGGGTTGGCTTCCGGAACCGAGATCCGCATGGCGGCGGGCACCGCGATGTAGGAGGCGCTGGCGGCCAGCGTGGCCAGCATGGCAACGCCGCCCGGGGACAGTCCCAATGCCAGCGCCAACCCGGTCCCGACGAGAGCCGAGAACAGCGGCATGGCGACGCCAAAGAACAGCAGGAACAGTCCGTGCTGCCGGAGGCTCCCGAATTGCGCAGCCGTAATCAACCCCATCTCCAGGAGGAACACGGCCAGGATGCCCTTGAACAGATCGAAGAAGAGCGGCGCCAGGGAAGCGGTGCCTTCGGGGCCCGAAGCCCAGCCGATCAGCAACCCGCCCACCAGCAGCACGATGCTCTTGCCCAGGAAGACTTCATGGGCCACCGCGCCCAGGCGCATCTCGCGGGAGAATCCCCGGACCAGGACGATGCCGGTCAGAATGGCCGGCACCTCCAGCAGCGCCAGGAGTAGCGGCATGTGCTCCTCGAAGGGAATCTGCCGGTTGCGGAACCAGGCGGCCGCCACGGCATAGGTCCCCACGCTCACCGAGCCGTAATGCGCGGCGATGGACGCTGCGTCCGCGCGTTTCAGTCGCCCCGCGTAACGCAGCACCGGAAAGGCCACCAGCGGAAGGCAGAACCCCATGACCACCACGCCCGCCATCTGCGGCAACAACCCCGGGAGGGATTGCCGGGCCAGCTCGACACCCCCCTTCAGGCCGATGGCCAGCAGGAGGAGGATGGTGACGGCTTCGTATGCCGCCGCCGGGAGCCGGAGATCCGACCGCAGCAACCCGGCGACCAGCCCGAGCAGGAAGAACAGGATGATGGGATCGACGAGGTTCATGCAACGCGGGTCGGGAACGAACGCAGCGACAGAGGTGAACGCGGCGAGCGACCGGCGTCGGAGACGCAGGCTGCTTCGCAGCGGTTACCGGCGGATCAGGGTATGCAGTTCCTGAACCTGGCGGTCCGGCTTGACGCCCGGAGGCAGGTTGGGCCGAACGTACCTGGCGAACCACTCGGCGGCGTCCTTGGATGACTCCCAGACTTCCACCACGCGCCAGCCGCCTTCGATCGGATGGCCGAAGTGCATGATGAAGCCAGGGGCTTCCCTGAGGGAATCCCCCAGAAGGCGGATCGTCGCCTCGTATCCTTCCCTGGTCTGACCCGGGACTTCCGCATGGATCGCGATCGGCATCGTGTCGGCTCCTCCTCGTTCATGAACGGGCCTCCGCAGCCGCCGGGCTCCCGGGGCGGGGGCCGGTCGTGCGGTACAATGTCGGGGTGATCAAGGGAAGAATGCTCATTGGCGCAGCCGGCGGTCCCGCGTATCGAAGGACCGCCCAGGGCGACGGCGAAGATACGTCGCTCCCGGCACGGCTGCCAGAGGCCTCCAGCCGCCAGTTGCGGCCGCCCATGGGGTTCGAGCGCGAATCGTCTCACACCCCGCCACGTCACACCGCTGGCGCCGGCAGCCGCCCCTCGACCAGGAACTGTCCCCGTTCGAAACGCCAACCCTCCCGGCCGAAGTACTCCCGACTGCTGAACTCCACCGCCGCGCGCGTGGCCGTGCAGCGCCAGCGCGCCAGGTCCCGGGGCTTGCGCTCCGCGAACGCCGCCGGGAGGAACACACCAGTGGCTGCCCCCCCCTCCGGATCTCGGGCCGAACGGTACCGAAAGGCCTCGACCCCGTCCGCCCGCATCGCCTCGCCGAGGGCCTGGCTGGCCCGATAGGCGGTTGGCGACGAGATGAGCCGGGCGTGCCGGGCGAAGGGCGGCCGCGTGAGATCGACGCCGCGGGTGGTCGCAATGGCAACCGAGAACGACGTGAGGTCCACTGTCAGGGGCTCCAGGGGGGCCCGGGTCCCCTCCAGGAACACCAGCCGGTAGTACGCCACCTCGGCGAACACCGTCGACAGCGACTCGGCGCCGTACCAGATCCCCGGCTCCAGCCGGGTCCCGAACCGGGAGCCATGAGGCAACGGGGGATAGCGGAACGGCGTTGCGAGGAGGTAGTGGAGCCGCGCTGGCGCCCGGGCCGGAGGCTTGGAGCCCTCGATCAGCTCCTCCAGCACCCGCTGCTCGGCATCGGTCTCCACCAGCTTCCGGGTCGCCACCTGGTGCTGGGCCTCGACGGCTCGCCAGGCCCGGAGGCGGACCGACCTGATCTCAGAGCTTCCCCCGCACTGCGTCCAGATACTGGACGACATCCACCAGTCCCTCCACCCGCCCGATCCGTTCGGCGGGGACGCCTGCAAGGTGGTCGTTCGCTGCGCGGAGCCAGGCCCGGGCTGCGTCCCGGCTTCCTCCCACCAGCGCGTCCAAACTCCGAAAGAGCCGGAGCAGCAGGAGGGCCAACTCGCCCTCCTTGCTGCCAGGATCGATCTGCCGGCTGGTCGCGAGCCGTGACACCGAGGCCTCGCTGGTTCCGAGCACCCGCGCCAGTTCCCGCTGGCGAAGACCCAGTTCCTCCGCCGCCCGGAGCACAGCCCGGGTGAGCACCGCGGGAGCGGCCGGGGCCGGAAGGACTGGAGCACTCATAGTCAGATGAAAAAATATGATCAAATACCTTCATATGCAACAGTCCGGCCTTCCGTCGAGTGACTCGCGGGGGACTGTATGGCGGCAGGGGCGATCGAAAACCGGCGCAGCCCTCAGGTAATGACCGTGGGGCCCGGCCGCCCGGAGCGACGGCGCACCTGGGTCAGGTCCTCGGCCGCGTCCGCGAGCCAGGCGAGGGAGGAGTCCGGCGAGGCGTCGGGCTCGCCGGGTGGAGCGCGATACTCCTCCATGTAGATCCGGAGGGTGGCTCCCTCGGTCCCGGTGCCCGACAGGCGGAGTACCAGCCGGGCGTCGCCCTCGAACAGCACCTGGATCCCCTCTCCGGAAGCGACGCTGCCGTCGACGGGATCGCGGTAGGTGAACTCCGCCGCCGCTTCCACGGTGCGCCCGCCGAGCCGGGTCCCCGCGAGCCCGCCCAGTCGGGCGCGGACCCCCTCGATGAGGCTCCGGGCCAGGTCAGCCGGCAGGGCCTCGTAGTCGTGACGGCAGTAGAGATCGCGGCCGTAGGCGGCCCAGTGGGTCCGCAGGATCCGGTCGACGGAGGCGGGCCCACGAGCCAGCAGATTGAGCCAGAAGAGCACCGCCCAGAGCCCGTCCTTCTCGCGCACGTGCGAGGAGCCGGTGCCGAAGCTCTCCTCGCCGCAGAGGGTGATCCGGCCGGCGTCGAGGAGGGAGCCGAAGTACTTCCAGCCGGTGGGGGTGACGTAGCAGGGGATGCCGAGCGCGCCCGCCACCCGGTCCACGGCGCGGCTGGTGGGCATCGAGCGGGCCACCCCCCGGAGTCCGCTCGCGTACCCTGGGACGGCGGTGGCGTTGGCGGTGAGCACGGCCAGGCTGTCCGAAGGAGCGACGAATCGGCCCTGCCCCAGGACCATGTTGCGGTCGCCGTCTCCGTCGGAGGCGGCGCCGAAGTCCAGTTCCCCGCGTCGCAGCACCGCCTCGACCAGGTCCGCCGCATAGGTGAGGTTGGGATCGGGGTGAAGGCCGCCAAAGTCGGGGAGCGGGCGGGCGCGCACCACCGAGCCCGGGGGCGCGCCCAGCCGGCGCTCGAAGATCTCGGTGGCGTAGGGGCCGGTGACGGCGTTCATCGCGTCGAAGCGGAACCGGAACGCTCCCGCAAGCAGCGCCCGAATGGCCGTGAAATCGAAGAGGGTCTCCATCAGATCCGCGTAGGGGCCCACCGAATCGATGACGTCGACCCGCATCGGACCCAGCGACAGGACGGCCGGCCGATCGAGCGGGAGGTCGGGAGCCGCGAGGGTGCGATACTGGCGCAGCGCCGCGGCCCGCGCCGCGATGGCATCGGTGACGGCCGGAGGCGCGGGGCCTCCATTGGCGGCGTTGAACTTGATCCCGAAGTCGCCGTCGGGCCCTCCGGGGTTGTGGCTGGCCGACAGGATGATTCCGCCGGTGGCGCCGAGCCGTCGGATCAGGTGGGAGGCGGCGGGGGTGGAGAGCAGACCGTCCACGCCGACCCAGACCCGCGTCACCCCGTGCGCTGCCGCCTGCCGTAGGATCCGCTGGATGGCCGGCGCGTTGAGGAACCGGCCGTCGCCGCCCAGGACCAGGGTGGCCCCCTGGGCCGGCACGGCCACGTCGAGCACGGCCTGAACGAAGGCCTCGAGGTAATGGGGCTGCTGGAAGACGCGGGTACGGCGACGGAGCCCCGAGGTTCCCGGCCGCTGATCCGGAAACGGCTCGATCGCCTGCACCACCGCCGGGCCCGTCATCTCAGGCGGTGGCTCCGCCGTCGAGCACCATCACCTGACCGGTCATGAAGGAGGCCTCGTCCGAGGCGAGGTAGAGGGCCGCATACCCGATCTCCGCGGGCTGGCCCAGGTGGGGGATCGGCTGGCTTCCCACCAGCTCGGAGGCGCGGGCCGCGCCGTCCCTCCAGAAGTATTCGCTGAAGTCGGTCTGGATCAGGCCGGGGCAGATGGCGTTCACCCGGATGTTGTGGGGGCCGAACTCCCGGGCCCAGCAGCGGGTCATCATGATGAGCCCCGCCTTGGTGAAGCTGTAGAGCAGGCCGCCCGGCTGGGGCCTGAGGCCCGAGATCGAGGCGATGTTGATGATCGAGCCTGCCACCTTCCGTTCGATCATCGACGGCACCACCAGGTTCACCAGGCGGAAGGCCGAGAGGACGTTGATCTCGACCATCTTGGCCAGCATCTCGTCGGTGGTCTCGAGCGCCGGTCCCTGGCCGATGTTGGTCGCGCTGTTATTGACCAGGATGTCGATCGGCCCAAGCCGGGCGGTGGTGTCGCGTATGACCCGTTCCAGGTCGTCGCGGCGTCCCACGTGGCAGGCCATCGGCACCACCCGGCCGGGAAGGCCGGCCAGCTCGCGGGCGGCGGCTTCCAGCACCTCCAGCTTCCGGGAGGCGATCACCACGTTGGCGCCGGCCTCGGCCAGCCGGGTGGCGATCGCCTTCCCGATGCCCCGGCCGCCGCCGGTCACCAGCGCGGTCCGGCCGGCCAGGGAGATCGCTGCGGACATCGGTCGCCTTTTCGGTTGGGGGAACGCGGTCCCAAACGCTGCATCCGCCGGTCGCGCTTCACAAGGGGAGCTTCGTCGGCGACATTTCCCGGCCTCCCCCAACCGAGAGCTTGATGCGATGGATCAGGATCGACGGCGGTTTCTGGAGCGGCTGGCGCTGGGCGGAGTGATGGCCGCCGGGGTGGACCTGGCCGCCGCGATGCCCTCGTTCGCTTCTGACCTGGCCCCAACCGCCCACGCGCCGCCCTGGGATCTGAGCTGGGTCGAGCGCATCACCGGCAAGCACCGGTGCGTCTTCGATTGCACCGAGATCGAGGACGGCGCCGGATTCCTGCGGTCGATGATCTGGACCGCGCAATACGCCGAAGCGCTCGGGGTGAAGCCGGAGGAGATGACCGCGGTCGTGGTGATCCGGCACAGCGCGATTCCCCTGGCGATGTCGCAGGAATACTGGGACCGCTACGGCATCGGGGCGGCGAAGGGGGTGAAGAACCCGATCAGCGACCAGCCCACCACGCGGAACCCGGTGCTGCTGAGCGCCGAACGCGGCGAGCTGCCACCCCCGTTCGCGCGGTTCAACTGGAGCGGCTTCCAGGCGGAGCGCGGGATCGCGCTGGCCTGCAACCTGGCGTTCGCGCAGTGCGTGGGCACGGTCGCCAAGGCCGATCAGGTGGACCAGGTCGAGGCCCGCCGGCGGGCGGAGGCGATGCTGTTGCCGGGCGTGATCCTTCAGCCGTCGGGGGTGTTCGCGGCGGTCCGGGCGCAGGAAGCGGGGTGCGTGTACCTCAAGGCCAGCTGAGGCGGGCGGCGGCCTAACGGCGCCGGTTCCCCCCCCGCTGGGTCCAGATCAGTACCACCCCGCACCCGCTCTGGGTCTGGTACTGGGCCGGCACAGCCGAGGGCCCGGGGTAGCTCTCGATCCCGTAGATCTCGGTGGGATTCACCGGGAGCCCGCCGCCCAGCTGGGGGTCCACCACGATCCGGGCCCCGTCGACGAAGAAGTCGGGGGTGCAACGTCCGGAGCCGGTGACCCCCCGGGTGGAGACCACGCTGTAGTCGAACCCGCCCGACGGCACCACGCTGAACCCCGGTACGCTGCGAAACAGTTCTTCAGTGCGGAGCGGGTTCCGCCGGACGATCTCGTCCCGGGTGATGAAGTGGCCGGCGCCGGCCGCCTGGCGGCGGCGCTCGTCGAATTCGGAGACCGCCGGGCTCCGCTCGGTGACCGTGACCTCCGGCAGCACCACCGCCATCCGGGTGAGCCGGACCTCGAGCTCCACCGGCCGGTCGGGATGGAGTTGCACCATCTCCCGGCGGCGGCTGAAGCCGATGGCACGAACCTCGATCGAGTGGGTCCCGGCCGGCAGCCCGGTGAGCTCGAACCCCCCGTCCGCCCCGGTGCGGGCGCCGTCGGGCAACCCCAGCACCAGCACCTGGGCCTCCTGCACCGGGTTGCCGTCGGTGCCGCGGACCGAGCCCCGGAGCACGGCGGTGCCCCGGGCCGCGCTGTCCCCGGCCGCCATGACCTGGGCGCCCCGATCCAGGGTCAGCATCCGGATCGCGATCGGGCGTTCCGCGAGGTCCACCTCGAGGGGTGGGCCGTCGATGCCGGAGGCCCGGGCGCGGAGCAGCACCGGCGTATCGTTAGGCACCCCGCAGATCCGGTAGCGGCCCAGCGAATCGGTCGGCGACCGGGCAGCGCGGGCCTGCCGGCTCACTCCCAGGGTCGGCGACACCACCGTCTCGCTCCACTCCACCCGGACCTCGCCACCCGCGATCGGCTGCTCGGTCCGGACGTCGGTGAGCTGGCCGATCACGGCCCCGGTCTGGCTCTCGCGCGGTCCGGGACAGACGGCCGCGAGGATGGCGCCGCCGGCGGTCGTGTGGAGAAACACCGCCCGGACTTCGCCGGGGCGGAGTTCCACCACCTGCTCGGGCGGAGTGTAGCCCAGCTCGTCCAGGCTCTCGTGGGAGAAGTTGAAGGTGTACCGACCCGCGATCAGGCTGTCGGCCAGGAACCGGCCCCGGGCATCGGCGGTGAGGGTGCGGGTGACCGGGCCGGCAATGAAGACCCGGGCGTTGGGCAGCAGCGCCCCGGTGAGCAGGCTGTCCCAGACGTATCCGCGCACCGTGGCCAGCGGCGGCGGATCCTGGGCCCGGGCCGGTACGGCGGCCAGGAGGCCCGGCAGGACAGCGAGGAGCGGAGCGAAACGAGACACGACCTGCACGTCGGACGGCGGCTGCCGGCTGGTGGAATCGTACTATAGCAGTCTACCTGCTGGAGATCCACCGTCCCCAGAGGCCGTCGAGCGCCACCTTGTCGGGGATCCGGAACCCGTTCTGCTTGAGCGCGAGGAGGATCTGACCGCGGTGGTGGGCGTCGTGCGCCAGCAGATACGCCAGCCATCGAGTCGGCCGACCACCGAACATCCGGACCCTGGCCTCGCCCCGGAGCGCGCGGGCCAGAAACCGGTCCACCGCCTTGCCGGAGGCCGCGAGCGACTTCCGCAGCGCGGCCCGGGTGGGGGGGCGTGACTTGTCGTAGCGGCCACCCGCGGGACGCTTCCCGGTGGTGTGGTACTCGAGCCAGGCCCGCCGCACCCGGTCCAGGTGGGCGAACTGGGCGGCCACGTCGCGCCCGCGGGAGCCAGCGGGGATGGCCGCGAAGCCGCGGGAGGGCACGTGCTGGAGGAGGAGCAGGAGCAGGTCGTTGTTCCGTCGCCAGGCGTCGCGCAGGTCATCGATCAGGGCGTCGGTCACGGGGTCTTCGTCACTCGCCGAGGCGAATCGACCCGTAGAGCAGCACGGCGGTGGTGGGCGCCGGGGATCCACCTTCGGGCTCGACCGTCACCGCAGCCGCCGTGAACCGGGCCCCTGCGGGCACCGGGAAGGCCTGGACCAGGGCGTGTCCATCCGGATCGGAGTTGAAGGTCCGCGATGGAACGACCACCCCATCTTCCATCAACCAGAGCTGATAGACCCGACCCGCCGGCGCGGGCTGGAGGCGAAAGGCGTGCAGCACCGCCGTGTTGGCCCTTCGATTCCAGAACAGCTGGATCCCGGGCGCGTCGGGCCCGGTCGCGGCGAGGTGAGCGACCGCGAGATCCCGCTCGGCCTCCAGTAAGGTGTTGAGGGTTCGCTCCCGTTCGGCCAGCCGGGCCCGGGTGACGGCCAGCGCGCTGTCGCGCTCGGCGATCACGGTGGTGACTCCGCGCAACTGGATTCCCAGCGTCGCGGCGAGGAGCACCAAGGCGGCGAGGGCCACCAGGAGACCCACCGGCCGGCGACGGCGGACCGGCGCCGGGTGTGATGCCCGCACCCGCTCCAGCAGCCGCTCCTTGAGGCCCGGATCAGCCCCGGGCCCCGCCCCCAGCGCCAGCATCGCCTGGACCTCGCGGTATTCGGCGACCTCCCGGGCCAGCTCGGGCGAACGTTGGAGCAGGGCCTCGAAGTGCCGGGTTTCCTCGGGCGTGAGCGCCCCGAGCGCGTACCCCGCCGCCAGTTCGCGATCCGGCTCGGAAATCGGGGCGGTCATACCGGGGCCTCGCTGTGGTAGGTCCGCAGGGCATCGCGCAGGCGCTGCATGGCGAGCCGAACCCGAGTCTTGATCGTTCCGAGCGGCTGACTGAGGCGCTCGGCGATCTGCGCCTGTGACAGGCCGTCGTAGTACGCCAGCTCGATCGCTTCCCGCTGGGGCGGCGGCAAGGCCTTCAGGGCGGTGTGCACCAGCTCGACTCGTTCAGCGTAGAGGGTGATGCCCGCCGGATCGTCGCTGGCCTCGCCCAGGCCAGGCGCGCCCAGCGGCTCCGCGCGCTGCGCCCGGTCGATGGCCTGGCCCCGCCGATTCCGCGACCGCACGAGGTCGAGCGCTCGGCTTCGACAGATGGTCGTCAGCCAGGCCACCACCGATCCGCGGTCGGGCCGGAAGCGCCCGGCCTCCCGCCACGCCTGAGCGAAGGCGTCGAGGACCACCTCGTCGGCATCGGCCTGCTCCCCGGCGATCCGAAGCGCCAGGAGGTGCAAGGGCCCGACATAGCGGTCGTAGAGGGTGGCCAGCGCCTGCTCGTCGCCGTGTGCCATCCGGCGGACGAGACCGGCGTCGGGATCGAGCGTCAGAGAGGGCGACGCGGGGGTCGACACGGTCGTGGAGCGCTCCGGGCGGCCGATGGGAAGCGGCAACCCCCCGCCGCCTCCAGCAAGTGTATCCGGCACGGTCAGGGTCGTCCACCCCCGCGCGACTCCGCTCCCTGCGCCGCTTGCGCGATGCCTAGCTCCGAGCCAGCCGCCCCGCGGGCGCTGGCCGCCGCTCCAGCGCTCGCCGAGCGTACCAGGGCAGCAGATCAGGGCGTGTTGCCGCCTCGGCAAGCAGTCTGTCACCCTCGGCGATTCGCCCCGCGGCGCGGAGAATCATGCCCCGGTGGAATCGGGCAGTGGGTGTGCCTCCACCCCAGCCGGCCGCTCGATCGGCCGCCGCGAGTGCGGCTGGCAGCTCTCCGCGCCGGAAGTGCACCCAGGCCAGGAGGTCGAAGGCCTCCACGGTCGGCCGCCGCGCCACTTCCCTCTGCGCCAGCGCCAGGGCGGAGTCGGGACCCAACCCGCGGTCGCCCTCCAGGTGATAGAGCGCCAGCCCGGCGCCGAACAGCGGCTCCCGCTCTGGAGCGCCGGCCACCGTCAGGAACCGCTGCTCTGCCTCGGCCGCTTCGGCGGTCCGACCCAGGAATCGAAGGGCTTCGGCCTGACGGAGATAGAGGTCGGGATGCGCGTCGGATGCCACCTGCCGGTACCCCCGGAGCGCCGCTCGGGCCTGGCCGCCGGCCAGGGCCAGATCGGCCAGCCGCTCGATCGCCGTGCGATAGCCGGGCTGCACCCGCAGGGCCTGGCGGAGCGTGGCTCGTGCCTCGCCAGAGCCGTGGACCGCCCACTGGAGGGACGCGAGCTGAGTCAGGCACCAGGCCCGAACCGGAGGCGGTCCGGCCGTGCGCTCCAGCTCGTCGCAGGCGCTGTCGAGGAGGGCGAGCGCTGCGTCGGAGTCCCCCTCCGCGTCGAGATAGAGGGC
Source organism: uncultured Gemmatimonas sp. (assembly GCA_964521535.1). Taxonomy (GTDB): domain Bacteria; phylum Gemmatimonadota; class Gemmatimonadetes; order Gemmatimonadales; family GWC2-71-9; genus SHZU01. Next base: position 9,540 of record CAZFSA010000063.1, on the reverse strand, counting down.
CGCGCGCACCCGGCCGGCAAGCGAGCGACGATCGAGCCGCGCCGCCAGGCCGGCAGCCAGCGGGTACCGGCCGGCGGCGAGGGTGGCCTCGAGCAGCGCCCCGGCCGCCTCCGTCGATCCGGAGTCTGCCGCGAAGGCCCTTTCCGCCGTCTCCAGGGCTTCGGCGAACTTGTGCTGCATCAACAGGACCCCTGACAACCGACTCAACGCGCTGCTTCGGTCCCGGGCGAGCCCGACCGCCCGCGCGGCCAGGACCTCCGCCCGTTCCAGGTCCGCCAGGGCCGCACCCAGACCGAAACGCACGACGTAGCGGTTCACCAGCTGCCCGGTGTACAGGGTGTTGATCGGATCGGCCGCGAGCCGCGCCTCGAAGAACGCGATACTGCGGGAGACCACGGTTGTGTCGGCTGCGTCCGCCGGGGCGGCCCGGGAACCGGCGGTTCGAAGAACGAACCCACCGCCAAGCCCCAGAACCGCCACCAGGGCCGCGAGCCGTCCCGCGTGGCGCGCGGTCATGGTTCGTGCGGGGCGGCAAGGTAGGGGAACGCAGCGAGGAACGCCCGGTCGTTCGCGTCGACGTGATCGTCATTGAGCGCGCCGTTCGCTCCGAAGATCAGACCCAGCTCCGCTGTAATCACATCATCCGCCAGCCGGCGGCCGTTCAAGAACCCGGCGCGAGATGAGGTATTGAATGGCTGGATATCGGGCAGCAACGCCTGCGCCAGGGCCGGAGGATTGGGGTGGCCGAACGCCGTCAGGACGGCGATCACGTCGCCCAGAAACAGTTCCCGGTCGCCGGCGGGAGCCCGGGTGTTGTAAAGATCCTTCTTGGCCGTGGGGATGAACACGGTCGCGATGGCGGGGAGACCGAAGCGGTCGATCTGGACAAAGTCGCGTCCCTGGAGTCGGAGCTCGGGCGCCTCGCCACCGGCCCCGGGACCGGTCGAGTCGGAGCAGGCGCTGACCAGCGCCGCCAGGACCACCAACCCGCTCCAGCGAAGTACGGACGTCGGATACATTGCAGGCTCTCCTGTGGAGAATGCTCGGAATCAGGAATCAGTCGCGGAGGCGACTGGTCGTGCCCCAGACGCCGATGTTGGGATTCGGGCCGAGCAGTGCCGCAGGCAGCTCGATCACGATAGCGAGGGTGTTGAATCCGGCGAAGGCATCGACGCCGGGGTTGCGGAAGCCGGTGGCCCGGCCGCCGACGATCGCCTGAAACTGGGCCAGGTCGAAGAAGAAGGGATCGTCCCGCAGACCGGCGAAGGCGCTCACGCCACCCCGCGAGACCACCCGCGCGGTCGATCCCGCCGACACCGGCACCTCGAGCCTGGCGCGGCCCGGCAGGAGGCGGCTGGTGGCGCCGGTGGCCGTCGGCCGGCCGGGCCCCAGGATCCGGAGGTACTGGCCGGCTCCCGTACCGACGGCCAGCGCCTGAATGACCAGGTCCTCCACCGCATCTCCATCCGTATCGATCTTGAACTGGTAGAGGGCGTTGGGTTCGAAGAACCGGGTGCCGTTCTCGGGAGGCGGAATCAGCGGACTGACCGTCATTGCCAGGACCACGCGCTCCGGGTTGACCGGGCTCACGAACGCATACACGTCGTTGATGTCGACCCCCGGATTGGCGGTCAGCAGCGTGCTGTCGCGGTGGTCGGCGGCGCGGATCGCCATGGTGGCGGCGGCCCCGGCGATCAGGGCCAGCCCAAGGGGGACGACCCACCAGCGTACTAGTCGGCGATAACCCATGCGGTACTCCTCAGGCAACAGGGTTGGGCGGGGCCGATGCGGCCCGCACCTTGGAGGACTTCGGCGTCACCTGCTGCTACGCCGCCGGCGCGCAAACGGATCTCGACCGAACCCCGACGGGTCCCGCAGGCCAAGAGCCGGCCGCACCCCGAAGAGCCGGCCATCCGATCGAGCCTGACCGCCGTAGATGGTGATCCCGAACGGCAAGGTGAGAGTTGCGCCTGTCAGCAATCGTGTTGATCGGCTTGGCGCTGGGGGCGACCCAGGGTGGAGCGCAGGAGGCGGTGCGAGGGCGGGTGGTGCTAGGCCCCACCGGAGCCCCGATTACCGGGGCGGCCGTGCGGGTGCTGGGTGGTGGCCCCGCGACGCTGAGCGGCCCTGACGGGCGGTTCCGGCTACCCGGGCCGATCGGTCCCGGCGACCGCCTGGTGACGGCCGCGATCGGTTATTCACCCGATACCACCGAAATAGGCGGTGGGGTCCCCGGGGCCGAGCCGCTGCTGATCCGGCTCCGACCGGCGGCCCTGGCACTGGACGCGATCGTGGTCGCGGCAACCGCCGGCGCCCGTGCCGGGGAACGGGTGCTCGCCGATCTCGATCACGCCCTCCGGCCGCGGCAGTCGTCGCAGGAACTCCTGGAACTGGTGCCTGGCATGGTGATCGCGCAGCATGCCGGCGGGGGCAAGGCCGAGCAGCTCCTGCTCCGCGGGTTCGACGCCGACCACGGCACCGACGTCGCGATTTCGGTCGACGAGGTCCCCATCAACCTCGTCTCCCACGCCCACGGCCAGGGCTACGCCGACCTCCACTTCCTGCTGCCCGAGGTGGTGGAGCGGGTCGAGTCGGCCAAGGGCGGCCACGACCCCCGCGACGGCAACCTCGCCACCGCTGGCGCCGTCCGATTCACCACCCGTGATCGGCTCGGCACCGGAACGCTCCGGGCCCGGTTGGGCCGCTTCGGGACCATCGACTTGCTGGGCACGATTCCCCTGGGCCGGCCAAGTGCCCGCAGCGGCGGCTATCTGGCGCTGGGGCGGCTTGGCAGCGACGGGCCGTTCGACCATCCCCAGCGCCACCGCCGTCACAACGCCTTCGGGCGGTGGACTGCGCCGGTGGGAGACGGGGCTCGCCTGACGCTGACGGCCTCGGCCTTCGACGCCAGCTGGTCCGCATCGGGGCAGATCCCGGAACGCGCGGTGCGGGCGGGTGCCATCGGGCGGTTCGGGGCAATCGATCCGACAGAGGGCAGCACCACCCGCCGGCTGGATTTCTGGGCGACGGCGTCATCGGCGAGTGATGCGATCCGCCCCTGGCGGGTGGGCGCCTGGGTGACCCAGTACCGGCTGGACCTCTTTTCGAACTTCACCTTCTTCCGCGACGATCCTGACCGTGGCGACGGGATCGAGCAGCTCGACGACCGGATCGTGACCGGCGCGCATGCCACCGCCTCCGCCCCAACCCGGGTGGCTGGCCGGTTCGGCCGTTTGGCGGGCGGGCTCACGTTCCGCAGCGACTTCATCGACCTCCTGCTCGCCGCCCAGCGCGAGCGGGTCCGCGGAGCGCCGCGGGTCGCGGCGGGCATCACCGAGCACCACGGCGGGGCGTGGCTCGGTCATCGGCTCGCGGTGACGGACCGCCTCGACCTCGACACCGGTCTTCGGGTGGATCGGTTTCAGTTCGCGGTGACCGATCGCCGGCACGAGGAGGCACGCCGGTCCGCGGCGGCCACCCGTCTGAGTCCCAGGCTGGGGCTCGAGCTCAGGCCCCACCCGGGTACGGTCCTGTCCGTCCGCGCCAGCCGTGCGTTCCACTCCAACGACGCCCGCAGCGCGGTCGCACCGGAGCGGGAGCTTTCCGCCGTGCCGGCGGCGTCGACCGTGGAGATGGGGATTCGGCACGCCAGCGCCAGCGCGGCCGTCGCGCTGGCGCTCTGGCGATCCGCCCTGGAGAGCGAGCTGGTCTACGTGGGCGATGAAGGCACCACGGAGCCGAGCGGCCGGACGGTGCGGCGGGGCGTGGAGCTCGAGGCCCGGGCGCGGCTCCGGCGCTGGCTCTGGGTGGATGCCGATCTCGCCCTGGTTCGGGGCCGCCTGGTCGATCAGCCGCCTGGCGCGAACCGGATTCCCCTCGCGCCGGGCCGGGTGGCCGCCGGGGGGATCGCCATCCGGGACGCCGGGCCGGTGGCGGCAGCGGTCCGGCTGCGCCACGTGGCCTCGCGGCCGGCGGACGAAACAGGCGAGGTGGTGGCGCGGGGCCACACCCTGGCCGAAGCCTCCGCATCGTGGCGGTGGCGAGCCCTCACGCTGTCGGCACGGATCGAGAACCTCTTCGACGTGGAGTGGAACGAGGCCCAGTTCGCCACCACCTCGCGGCTTCGATCGGAGCTGGAGCCGGTGACCGAGCTGCATTTCACGCCTGGCTCGCCGCGCCGGCTGGAGGTGGTGGCCCGGCTGGATTGGTAGCGATCGATCGGCTGGCCTACCTCCGCTCCACGATCTGGACCTCCAACGGCCCCACCAGCTTGAGCAACTCGTCCTGCTCCCGCGCCGGTACCTTGAACTGCCGGAGCACGGCCACCAGCTCGGCCACTGCTGCGTCCCAGTGCGCCCTGGTGATCCCGAGCCCCGCATGCGCGGTTCTCATGTCCCGTCCGACGTACACGCAGGGGCCGCCGGTCACCGCGCACAGCTGGTCGACCACCAGCTGCCGAAGCCGCTTCTGGGAGTCGACCCCGTGCCCGCGGAAGAAGGGGCCCAGGTCCGGATGCTGAACCAGGCGGACGATGAAGGCGTCGGCGACGGCTGCGATGGCGTCGTAGCCGCCCAGACGATGGTACAGCGTTGGCGCCTGGGTCTGGGCCTGAACCGGGGCGGCGGAGGCGGCGAGGATGACGGAAACGACCAGCGGACGAAGCATGGGCGAAGACTCTTGGTTGGAGTTATTCGCTGCTACGTCGGCGGCAGTCGGATGGATCTCTCTGCCCGGCCCCGCCGTCATCGCCACTCGGCCGCCACGCCCCCAGGACCGAGCCGGGCCGCCTCGGCGGCCAGGACCGCCACCATCCGGTTCATGGTGGCGAATCGCTGATCCCGGGTGAACCCCCGGGCATACCGGGCGTAGATCTGCTGCACGATCACGGCGAGCTTGAAGAGCCCGAAGACCTGGTAGAAGGCCAGGTGGTCCACCGCGCACCCGGTCCGGAGCGAGTAGTGGTGGACCACCTGCCGGCGGGTCCACATCCCGGGGGCGGTGGTGGGGCCCATGGCGACGGCCCGGAGCGGCTCCGGGTCGCCGGGTTCGATCCAGTAGGCGAGGGAGGTCCCGAGATCCATCAGGGGGTCGCCGACGGTGGCCATCTCCCAGTCGAGCACGGCTACCACCCGGGCCGGATCGTCGGCCGCGTACATCAGGTTGTCGAACTTGAGGTCGTTGTGGATCACCGCGGCGCCCCCACCCCGCTCCGGCGGGATCTGGCCGGCCAGCCAGGCTGCCACCCGGTCCATGTCTGGGACGCCGTCGGTGGCGGCGGCGCGGTAGCGCTCGGTCCAGCCCGTGACCTGCCGGGCCACGTACCCGCCCGGGCGGCCGAAGTCGCCGAGCCCCACCGCGCGGTAGTCGACCGCATGGAGCGCGGCCAGGGTGTCGACCAGGGATTCGCTGAGCCGGCTGGCGACGTCAGGGCGGCCGGCGAACGCGTCGGGAAGCGTGCGGCGGATCACCACGCCCTGGCGGCGCTCCATGAGATAGAACGGGGCGCCGATCACCTGCTCGTCTTCGCAGAGCAGAAGCGGCCGGGGCGCGGGCGGGAAGACCGGCGCCAGTGCGGACAGGACCCGGAACTCCCGGCCCATGTCGTGCGCGGTCTTGACCCGGTTGCCGAACGGCGGCCGGCGGAGCACGTACTCCCCGCCGCTCGTCCGGACCAGGTAGGTGAGATTCGAGTGTCCCGCCGGGAACTGCTCGATTTCCACCGGGGCGGCCTGGGGGCCGAGCCGCCCGGCGAGCCAGGCCGCCAAGGCGCCCTGGTCCAGCTCCTCGCCGGCGCGAACGGCGCCCGGCTGGTCCAGCGGCCCGCCCCCGCCCGCGGTCACCGCTCCCAGTAGAGCAGTGGCCGCGGGCGGGGGCGGCCACCGATCTCGTTCAGGGTCCGGGCGTCGTAGAGGCGGCCGTTGAGCATCACCTGCGCCACCCGTTCGGACTGCCTCAGATCCTGGAGCGGGTTCCCGTCGATCAGGACCAGGTCGGCGAGCTTGCCGGCCCGGATGGAGCCCAGTTCGCCGTCGAGCCCGAGATACTTCGCTCCGTTCAGGGTGGCGGCCCGGAGCGCCTCGAGCGGCGTCATTCCCCCCTGCCCCAGCATCCAGAGCTCCCAGTGCACGCCGAGCCCCTGCACCTGGCCGTGGGCGCCCAGCTGTACCAGGCCACCAGCGTCCTGAATCGCCTTGGCGCCCCGGGCGATGTCGATGTGGTTCCAGTCGCCATCCTCGGCGGCCTTGAGCCGGCGGCGGGAGCGCGCGTCCACCACCTCGCGCGGGGTGAAGGTGAGCAGATGGCGATTCTCCCAGACGTCGGTCTTCTCGTACCAGTAGTTCTCCCCCCAGATGCCGCCGTAGCCCACGATGATGGTGGGTGTGTAGCCGGTGCCGCTCCGACCGAAGAGCGTGGCCAGGTCGCGGTAGACCCGTGGGACGGGCAAGGCATGCTCCACTCCCGTGTGGCCGTCGTTCACCATCGTCATGTTGGAATAGACCAGCGACCCGCCCTCCGGGACCACCATCATCTCCAGCTCGCGCGCCGCCTGGATGAACATCTGCCGGGCGTCCCGGCGGCGCTGATTGTAGCTCTTGACGCTGAACGCGCCGACCGCCTTCATCCGCGCCAGGTGGGCGCGAGCGTCTTCCGGGGTCTCGACGATCGCCTTGGAGGGGGTCTCTGCGCCGTAGAGGATGGTGCCGGTGGAGAAGAGCCGCGGACCGAGCTTCCGGCCGGCCCGGATCATCTCGCTGTTGGTGAAGACGGTTTCGGTGGTGTTCGACGGGTCGTGCATGGTGGTGACCCCGAACGCCAGGTTGGCGAGCAACGGCCAGCTCGCCTGCGCCAGGAGGCCGGCGCTCTCCCCGCCCACGTGGGCATGAACGTCGATCAGGCCCGGGATCAGGGTCTTGCCCGCGGCGTCCACCCGATGCGCGCCCGCGGGCACGGTCACCTGACCCGAGGGACCCACGGCCATGATCCGATTGCCGGTCACCACCACCGTGGCGTTCTCCAGCACGCCCCCATCGGCGCCCTCCATCGTGATCACCCGGCCGCCGGTAAACGCCACGGTGCCGGTGGGCAGGTCCTCCCCGGTCGCGAACCCGATATCCACCCCCGTGGCCTCCGGCTCGGCCGGCTGTTCCTGGCCGCCGTCGACGAAGGCAAAGGTCCGGGCGAGTTCGCGGGTGAAGTACTGCGGTCCCAGGCTCCAGTGCACCCGCCGGCTGTCGGCCGACCAGTGGAGATAGATCCCGGCGTTGCCGGAGATCCTGGCCACCGGGTGGGTGCGCGTGGTCGGGCCGATATCTACCGGGCGCCCCGACTTGGGGAACGGCGTCAGGTAGGCCCGGTACCGCTCGGCAAAGGCGACCCACTGGCCATCCGGCGAGGGGACGATCTCGGTGGCGTTGTCGGAGCGGAAGTGGACCAGGCGGTCGCCGCCCATCAGGTCCACGCTGTAGAGAATCTGCTTCTGACTCTCTGCCCCGCGGAGGTAGACCCGGGTTCCGGTGGCGTCGAACCGGGGCGCCTGGCCCTCGCGGGTCACCCGGCGCGGTGCCGCGCTTCCGTCCACCGGCACCACCCAGATGCCGGGGTCCTCGCCGTACGTGGGCCCGCGGATTCCGTCGCCGGTGAGCGCCCGGTACACCAGCCACCGGCCGTCGGGGGAGAAGGCGGGCTCCACGTAGTGCCCCGGCGCGGTCACCAGGTCGCGCGCGCCGGGGCGGCCGTCCACCCGCGCCAGGCGCACCCGCCCCCGGTCGGCGTCGGTCCAGGTGGTGTACGCCACCCACTGGCCGTCGGGCGAGAATGCGGGGTGGAACTCCAGCCGCTCGTCGCGGGTGAGGGGTCGCGCCGCGCCGTCGGGAAGGGGGCGGAGGTAGATCCTGCCTAACGCCGAGTACGCCACTGTCCGCCCGTCGGGCGCGGTCGCCACGTGGCGGAGCATCCGCACCGGGAACTCCGCCTGGCTCACCCGCTGCGGAAACCGGACCGCCCGGTGCACCACCTGCTCCACCTGCGCCGTGAACGGGATCCGACCGGCCGCGCCGGTGGTGGCGTCCACCCGCCAGAGTCCCCCCTGGGCCCAGATCACCAGTCCGCGGCTGTCGGGGGTCCAGGCGTACTGCGGATACACTCCGTGCACCGCCCAGGTCTCCTGCAGGTCGCGGTCGAGCCCGTCCCAGAGCGGCCGCTCCGCGCCGGTGGCCAGGTCTCGGAGGTAGAGCACGGTGGTGAGCCGCACCCGGCGGACGAAGGCGAGCCACCTCCCGTCGGGGCTGGGCCGGGGAGTGATCGCCCCGCCGGGGCCGCCGGTGAGCGTGCGCTCGGTCCCATCCCCGAGATCGCGACGAAGGATCGCGTAGATCCCGGCGTAGGGATCCTTGTTGTAGTCGAAGACGATCCCGGGCGTGACGTCCTTGCTGTAGTAGAGGTACCGCCCATCGGGCGAGACGGCCGGCTCGCCCGCGTCCTTCTGCCAGGTCTGGCCGCGGTCGGTCACCTTGAGCCCGGTGCCGCCGCTCAGGTGCCACATCCAGACCTCCCCTGCGCCAAGCGAGCGTTGCTCCACGAAGTGTTTGCGGGCGTAGAGGTACTGCCCGTCAGGAGACCAGGTCGGGCTGTTCACGTCCTGGGAGGTCTCCTTCGTCACCTGCCGGAGCCCGGTGCCATCGGGGCGGATCACCCACAGGTTGTTGAGCCCGTCGCGATCGCTCACGAAGGCGATCAGCCGGCCGTCGGGGCTCACCCTGGGCTGCATGTCGAACGCGAGCCCCGAGGTGAGCCGGGTGGCGGCCCCTCCGGTGATCGGCACGGTGTAGAGGTCGCCGAGCAGATCGAACACGATGGTGCGGCCGTCACGGGAGAGGTCGAGGTTGATCCAGGTGCCTTCACTGGTCTCGAACCGGAGCGTGTCGGCCGGCCCGAACGGGCGATTCACGTCCCATCGGGGGCGGGCCGTGTCGGCCGGTTGCTGGACGGCCACGGCCGGGCCTGGCACGACGAGCGGGACGAGCAGCACGAGGATGCGCATTGATCTGGCTCGGAGCGAAGGGCCGTCGGGAATGTATCCCGACCCGGCCGGCCCCGCCTCAGAAGAAGACGCTGGCCGCGAGGTAGGCGACGAACGGGGTGGCGCCGTACTCGGAGCGGAGGGCGGGACCGACGGGATCGGCTTCCCGACCGAGGCCCGCGAAGAGCCCCACGCGGAGCGAGGCCTCGTTGCTGAGCGAACGGGAGAGACCCGGCGCCAGCAGCACGCTGCCATCGCGGGCGTTCATCAGACCGAGGAGGCTCAGGGCGGTGAGGGGATGGACCTGGTAGGACGCGCTCGCGGCGACCGCGTCCTGCCCCAGCACCTGAAGCTCGCCCCGCGCGGCCGCTGGCGACGCCGCCGCAACCAGCAAGTCCTGCGGCCGAGCGGCGCCGAGGCCGTCGTGCTGGTACTCCAGCACCAGGTGCAGGTCCCGGCCCGCGACCTGCCACCGCCGGTCCGCACCCACCGCGACCCGGCCCACGGTCCGCCCGGCGACG
>CAZFSA010000062.1:18864-25237 GCA_964521535.1 uncultured Gemmatimonas sp. | reverse complement strand
GGACGCCGCCGCCGCCGCCCGGGCGATCGCCGGTGGGTCCCCCCCGTCGTTCCCCTGGTCAGGGGTACGCGATGTCGACCGCCTGGTGCTCGACCTGCGGGACATGCACCGCCAGCTCACCGACCGCTACGAGGCGCTCCGCCAGAAGCAGTCGGAGACCGCCGCGATCGTGGACGCGATGATCGAAGGCGTCCTCTCGTCCGATGCCAAGGGGCGGATCGTCACCGCCAATCCCGCGGCGCTTCGCCTGCTCGGATACGGCCCCACGGACCGCCTGCCCGAGCTTCCCCTGCTGTTCCGCTCGCGCGAGGCCCGGCAGATCGTGACCACTGCGCTCGCCGGTGAACAGGTCGCCGAGCGGGAGCTGGAGATCGGAGACCGGATCTGTCTGCTCAACGCCCGGCCCCTGGCGACCGGCGGCGCCGTGGTGGTGCTGCACGACCTGACCCGGCTCAAGCGGCTGGAAACGGTCCGTCGGGACTTCGTTGCCAACGTCTCGCACGAGCTCAAGACCCCTCTGACGGCCATTTCCGGATACGCCGAGACCCTGCTCAGCGATCCGGTTGATCCGGAGATGGCGCGGCGCTTCGTGGAGACGATCCTGGCCAACGCCAGGCGGATGCAGCGGCTGGTCGATGACCAGCTGGATCTGTCCCGGATCGAGTCGGGACACTGGACACCCCGGCCCGAGCGGCTGGATCCGGTGGCGGCCTGCCGCGAAGCCTGGGCGCTGGTGCAGCCCAAGCGGGGCCCGGTGGCGCAGCTCCTGGTGGAGTCGGACCCCGGCGCGAGCGAGCTGGTGGCCGACCCGGACGGGCTTCGGCAGATCCTTCGCAACCTGTTCGAGAACGCCATCAGGCATACCAGCCCCGAGGGCTTCATCACGGTCCGGACCTTCCGCGACGGGGAAGGGATCCGCCTCAGTGTGTCGGACACGGGGGCTGGGATCGCCTCCGAGCACCTGCCCCGGATCTTCGAGCGCTTTTACCGGGTGGATGCCGGCCGGTCACGGGAGCAGGGGGGGACCGGCCTCGGGCTTGCGATTGTCCGGCATCTGATAGAGGCCCACGGCGGGCGGGTATGGGCCGAGAGCGAGCTTGGCCGGGGCACAACCATCCACTGCTGGTTCCCTTCCGCCGAGCCGTCGGTCGTGACATAATCGTGACAAATTAGTGACTTTTAGGTGATCATGTCACGTGAGCGTTACGCTTGCGTGGCGGATTCGTGACGCCATGCGGCTTCCTTCGACCTCGTGCGGGAGTTCACATGGTCCGGGTCCTCCGCCTGGCGGCGACGTTCGGCTGGCTCACCATTGCTTTCGTTCCTTCCCTGATGTCGCAAGCCTCCAGTTCGGGACCGACGCCGATCACGGTGTCAGGGGTGCTCCACGCCCAGTACTGGTATGCGCTTCGGAGCAGTCCGGACGGCGGGCATGCCAACAACTTCGACGTCACCCGTGCGTACCTGAACTTCACCGGGCGCTTTGGGCAGGAAGTGGGCAGCCGGGTTACCGGCGACATCTACCGCACGGCCGACGGATCGCTGAGTTACCGGCTCAAATACGGGTTCGTCACCTGGCGGCCCGGCGGGCGGGCGCTCACCTTCCGGCTCGGCATGCTCGACACCCCGTTCGTGGCGTACAACGAGGGCCTGTGGGACTACCGGATGCAGGGCCCGGACCCGAGCGACCGAGCGGGCTACCTCAAATCGGCAGACTTTGGCGCGGGGGTGGACGGGTCGTGGGGGAAGGACCATGTCACCCTGAGCGCGGGCGTGTTCAACGGCGAGTTCTACAGCGGGCGCCCGGGTGATCAGCACAAGGATGTTGCGGCCCGGCTCTCGGTCAGGCTGCTGGAGAGCGATGACGCGAGCCGGTTTGGCGGGCTGCGTCTCACCGGCTTCGCGCTGGTGGGGGAGCCAAATGGGGGCGGTCGGCGGTCGCGAGTGATGGGCAATCTGACCTATCGGTCGTCGCGGGTGACCCTGGGTGGGTATTACCTCCTGGCGCGGGATCGGGTCGACTCGACCACCACGGCCCCCACCCGCGACGGCAGCCTCCTCAGCGTGATGGGCGTCTATCGGGTGCCGGGCACCCGGCTGGCGCTGATCGGCCGGTTCGACGCGAACGATCCGGACCGCGAGCGCAGCGGGGACCGGATCCACACGGTCATCGCCGGCGTATCCTATCAGGTGGCGCCCAACCTGCGGGTTCTGGTGGACTGGGATCACGTCTCCCATCAGGCCCCACTCCCTCCCGCGGCGGATGCCCTCCGGTCGCAGGCCCTGTTCCAGGTCGAAGTGGTCTTCTAAACTCGAGGCAGGTCACGCATGGCACGCCCATCCTCCCTGGTGTTTCTCTCGAGCATGGCCCTCGCCCTGGCCGGGTGCGGCGGTGGCACTGCCACCAGCCTGAACGGCGCGGGAGCGACGTTCCCGTACCCGCTCTACAGCAAGTGGTTCTCCGACTATGCCCGCGCCACCGGGGTCCGGATCAACTACCAGTCCATCGGGTCAGGGGGAGGGATCCGGCAGTTCTCCGAGGGCACCGTCGACTTCGGGGCCACGGATGGCCCGATGACGGACGAGCAGATGGCGGCCGTGGGCGGCAACGTGCTCCACGTTCCCACGATCCTCGGGGCGGTGGTGCTGACCTACAACCTTCCGGCCCTGGGCGAGGCCCGGCTGCGACTCGATGCGGCCACGATCGCGGACATCTTCCTGGGCAAGGTGACCCGCTGGAACGACCCGCGCCTCGTGGCGTTGAATCCCGGGGTCCCGCTTCCCAGCCGCGACCTGATTGTGGTGCACCGGTCGGACGGGTCGGGGACCACGTATGTGTTCGTGGATTATCTCTCCAAGGTCTCTGAGGAGTGGCGCAGCCGGGTAGGGCTGGCCACGTCCGTCAACTGGCCGACCGGCCTCGGCGGCAAGGGGAACGAAGGCGTCACTCAGCAGGTGAAGCAGCTTGAAGGCAGCATCGGATACGTGGAGCTGGTCTACGCACTGGCGAACCGCATCCCGTACGCCGAGGTCCGCAACGCCGCCGGCAGCTTCGTCGATGCGACGCTGGAGTCGGTGACCGCCGCGGCGGCGTCGACTCCCCTCCCGCCCTCTACCGATTTCCGGGTGTCGATCACGAACGCACCCGGGGCAGCCGCGTATCCGATCGCTTCCTTCACGTGGCTGCTGGTCCACCCGGACAACCCGGATCAGGCCAAGGCCCGGACGCTCAAGGACTTCCTCACCTGGATGATTTCCCCGGAGGCTCAGGACGCCGCCCGCGGCCTGGGCTATGCCCCGCTGCCCGCGGAGGTGGTCGAGCTGATCCGCCAGCGACTCGGGACCCTCCGGGCAGGGGGCAAGCTGCTCGAATGAAGGAACGGCCCGGCAGCGGCGCCCTCGCCATGCTGGCACGGGCGCCGCGGCTCGAAGGACGGAACGTCGCCGATTCGGTGTTCCGCTGGGTGCTGACCCTTGCCGCGCTGGCGGTGCCGGTACTGCTGGGCTTCCTGGTCTTCGAGCTGGCTCAGGCGTCCGAACTCGCGATCGCCCGCTACGGCGCCCGATTCGTCACGACCTCCACGTGGGACCCGGTGGCCGAGCAATTCGGGGCGCTTCCCCTGATCGTCGGGACGCTGCTCTCGTCCTTCCTGGCCCTCCTGCTGGCCGTGCCCCTGTCGCTTGGGGTGGCCATCTACCTCACCGAGTTTGCGCCTCGAGCCGTCCGCCAGCCGATCGCGTTCGTGATCGAGCTCTTGGCGGCGATTCCCAGCGTGGTGTACGGGCTCTGGGGCATCTTTGTCCTGGTCCCGTTTCTGAGCCGGGTGGTCTTCCCCTTCCTGCAGGCGACCCTGGGGTTCCTCCCTCTCTTCCAGGGCACGATCTACGGCAACTCGATGCTGGCGGCCTCGATCATTCTCGCCATCATGGTGATGCCCTACATCATGTCCGTGAGCCGGGAGGTCCTCCTGGCCGTGCCCGCCAGCCAGCGCGAAGCAGCGATGGGACTCGGGGCCACGCGGTGGGAGGCGGCCTGGACGGCGGTGGTGCCTTACGCGCGCTCCGGGATCGTGGGCGCGGTGATTCTGGGGCTGGGGCGGGCGCTGGGCGAGACGATGGCGGTGACCATGCTGATCGGCAACCGGCATGAGCTCTCGAGGTCGCTGTTCGCCCCGGGCTACACCATGGCGGCCGCCATCGCGAACGAGTTCAGCGAAGCGGTCACCGACATCCATCTCGCGGCCCTGGCGTATGTTGCCCTGGCGCTGTTCCTGATCACGGTGGCGGTGAATGCGGGCGCCCGGCTCCTGATCTGGCGCGTCTCCCGGGGCCGGCCGAGCGGGGGGGAGGGCGTATGAACCGGCTCATCTGGCGACGCTGGAAGGGCCGGCTGATGGTGGGACTGATGCTGGTGGCGGTGGCGCTGGCGGTGTTGCCGCTTCTGCTGATCCTGCTCACCCTCGTGGTCAAGGGCGCCGGCAGCCTCAATCTGGCGTTCTTTCTCAACGAGCCGGTGCCGGCCGGTGAGACCGGGGGCGGGGTGGCGCACGCGATCGTCGGCACGCTGCTGATCGTGGGAACGGCCTGTCTCATGGGGCTGCCCATCGGGATCGGCGCCGGCATCTACGCCGCGGAGTTCCCGCGAGCCCGGCTGGCGCTGGCGACCCGATTCGTGGCCGATGTGATGAACGGGACCCCATCGATCGTGGTGGGGGTGGTCGCCTGGACCCTGATCGTGGCGCGCCAGGGCAGATTCTCGGGCTTCGCCGGGTCGGTGGCCCTCGCCATGCTCATGATTCCGATGGTGATGCGCACCACGGAGGAGATGATCAAGCTGGTCCCCCACTCCCTTCGCGAGGCTGCGCTCGCGCTGGGATACGCCCGCTGGCGCGTCAGTCTCGCCATCGTGGTCCGCACCTGTCTCCCGGGGATCGTGACCGGCGGCCTGCTGGCGATTGCGCGGGTGGCCGGCGAGACGGCGCCGCTGCTCTTCACGGCGCTGGGCAGCCAGTTCATGGTCCGCGACCTCTCCCAGCCGATGGCCGCGCTGCCGCTGACGGTCTTCACCTACGCCACCGGTCCGTATGACGAGTGGCACCGGATCGCCTGGGCCGCCGCGCTGGTCCTGATCCTGGTGGTGCTGGTCCTGAGCATTGCGGCCCGGCTCGCCACCCGCCGCCGATTCGATGTCCGGACCTGAGCCGACGGTCCGGGTCCGGACCGAGCACCTGACGGCCTACTACGGCTCGTTCGCGGCGGTCAAGGACGTGACCATCGGGTTCGCCGCGAACCAGGTGCACGCCCTGATCGGGCCGTCCGGCTGCGGGAAGTCCACCTTCCTTCGGACCCTGAACCGGATGCACGAGGAGGTGGGAGGACACATCGATGGTCGGGTGCTGCTCGACGACAACGAGGTCTACGGGCCACGGGTCAATCTGGCCCAGCTTCGCCGGCGGATCGGGATGGTGTTTCAGAAGCCCACGCCCTTCCCCACCATGTCGATCTACCAGAACGTCGCGGCCGGGCTCAGGGTCGGAGGCCGCCTGCCCCGCCCCCGCCTGGACGAGGCGGTGGAGCAGGCCCTCCGCCAGGCGGGGCTGTGGGATGAGGTGAAGGACCGGCTCCGAACCAGCGCGATGAGCCTGTCGGGGGGCCAGCAGCAGCGGTTGTGCGTGGCCCGGACCATCGCACCCCGGCCCGAGGTCGTGTTGCTGGACGAACCCACCGCCTCCCTCGACCCCCAGGGCACCCAGCGGATCGAGGAGCTGCTGTTTCACCTCAAGCAGGACTTCACCATCATTATCGTCACCCACAACATGCAGCAGGCGGCTCGGGTGAGCGACACCACCACGTTCTTCTACCTGGGGACGATGGTGGAGACGGGACCGACCCGGCAGGTGTTCACCGCCCCCGCCGAGGAGCAGACCGAGGCCTATATCACCGGCCGGTTCGGATGACCGACCTCACTGGTCCGGCGCTCGAGGCCCGCGGTTTCTCCTTCTACTACGGCGACCGTCAGGCGCTCCGGGAGATCAGCTTCCAGGTCCCCCGGCGGGCGATCACCGCCATCATCGGCCCTTCGGGCTGCGGCAAGTCCACGTTCCTCAGGTCGATCAACCGGATGAACGACCTGATTCCCGGTGTCCGGTATGCGGGCGAACTCGAGGTGGACGGCACCTCGGTCCTCGAGCCTGGCGCCGATCTGGTCGCCCTCCGCCGCCGGGTAGGGATGGTGTTCCAGCGCCCGAACCCCTTCCCCAAGTCGATCTTTGATAATGTGGCCTATGGGCCACGGCTCAACGCCCTCGTCCCGAAACGGGCGCTCCCGGACCTGGTGGAGCGGTGCCTTCGCCAGGCCGCGCTCTGGGACGAG
>CAZFSA010000062.1:0-18854 GCA_964521535.1 uncultured Gemmatimonas sp. | reverse complement strand
AAGGACCGGATGCATCAGCCCGCCACGGGCTTGAGCGGCGGACAGCAGCAGCGGCTCTGCATCGCGCGGGCCCTGGGCAACAGTCCGGAGGTGCTCCTCATGGACGAGCCCTGTTCGGCCCTGGACCCGATCGCCACCCAGCGGATCGAGGAGCTGATGGTGGAGCTCAAGAGGCAGTACACCATCGTGATCGTCACCCATAACATGCAGCAGGCGGCCCGGGTATCGGACGTGACGGGGTTCTTCGACCGCGGCGAACTGGTGGAGTTCGGACGCACCAACCAGATCTTCACCGCCCCGAAGCACGAGCGCACCGAGGCCTACATTACCGGGAGGTTCGGATGAGCCAGGAAGGGCATCGCCATTTCCACGACGAGCTGAGCCGGGTCAAGGTCCGGCTCCTGACCATGTCCGGGGAGGCCGAGGCCGCCGTTCGGAACGCGGTCGAGGCCCTCCTGGAGCGCGACGCCGAGAAAGCCCGCCAGGTGATCCGCGGGGACCGGGTGATCGACGGAATGGAAGTGGAGCTGGAGGAACAGTGCGTCAACCTCCTGGCCCTCCACCAGCCGATGGCGAAGGACCTCCGGATGTTGATGACGGTCATCAAGATCGCGAACGACCTCGAGCGGGTGGGCGACCATGCCGTGAACATCGCGCAAAGCGCCGAGCGGCTCGCCGCGAGCCGCCCGATCACGCCCGAGCCCGAGATCGTCGAGATGGCGCGCCTGGCCCGGGAGATGCTCGGCGACGCCCTGGAAGCGTTCGTCCGGGGCGACCCGGCGGCAGGGCGGGCGGTCTGTCTCCGGGACGACAAGGTGGACGCTCTCAACCGGTCGATGTTCCGGATCCTCCTCACTCACATGATGGAGGATCCCCATTCGATCGGAGCCGGCATGGAGCTGCTGCTGGTGTCTCGCAACCTGGAGCGGATCGCCGACCTGGCCACCAACATCGGCGAGGACGTGGTCTTCCTGGTGGAGGGCAAGTCGATCAAGCATCACGCCGAGGATCGTCAGGCCAGTTGAGCGACTCGCCCCCGCCGGCGGGATCGCCGCTGGAGCGCATCGCCGCGATCGACGTCGGCTCCAACTCCATCCGGCTCAGCGTCGCGGAGTACGAGCCAGACAAGGGCCTCCGGATCGTCGACGAGGTCAAGGACCAGCCCCGTCTCGCCAGCGGGATCGCTGCCACGGGCGCGATCGACCCCGGGGCGATGACCCGGGCGATCGAGGCGCTCCGGCGGATGAAGGGCGTGGCCGAGCGCCGCGGCGTCACCCGGCTCCGGGCGGTCGCCACCTCAGCGGTCCGGGAGGCGTCGAACGGCCCCGAATTCGTGGCCCGGGTCCGACGGGAGGTAGGTCTCCGCCTGGAGGTGGCCGACGAACGGGAGGAAGCCACCCTTTCCTATCGCTCGGTTGCCCACCACTTCAACCTCCAGCAGACCCGCGCCCTGATCGCCGACATCGGGGGGGGCAGCCTGGAATTGGTGGGCGCGGTGAACGGCCTCGTGGAGCAGACGGCATCGCTGCCGATGGGCGCGGTTCGCCTGACCGAGGCCTTCCTGCCGGGCCGCCGGCCGACGCCGCGCGAGGTGAGCGATCTCCGTCGCTGGGTCCGCAAGCGCCTCAAGCGGGCCTTCCCGCGGCCCGACTGGCGGGGTGCGACGGTGATCGGATCGGGCGGCACGTTCACGAACCTGGGGCGAATGGCCCGGGCCCGCCGCGGGTTCGACGCCGGGATGGTCCACGGCGAGGTGGTGAGCACCGGCGAGGTCGAGCAGCTGCTGGAATGGCTTTCGAGCAAGTCGAGCCCCGAACGGGCCCAGGTGCCGGGGCTCAACCCCCAGCGAGCGGACATCATTCTCGCCGGCCTGGCGGTCACCGCGGAGCTGCTCGACGTGGTGGAGGCCCGGGACGTGACCGTGAGCGCCTACGGCCTCCGGGAGGGCCTGCTGCTGGAGATGGTAGGCGACTCGACGGCCCTCACCGTCGACCCCCTCCGGGCCATGCGCGAGTTCGTGGATCGGTGTCAGGGCGACCGGCGGCACGTGGAGCAGGTCCGGGTGCTGGCGCTGACCCTCTTCGATCGCCTGCGAGAGGCACTCGGCGCCGACCCGGCCGAGCGCTCGCTGCTCGAAGCGGCCAGTCTCCTGCACGACGTGGGACAGGTGGTGAGCTACCGGAGGCACCACCGGCACAGCTACCAGCTGATCATGCATGCCGATCGCCTGAGCCTGGCGGCCCGCGACCGAAACCTGGTGGCGCTGATCAGCCGGTATCACCGGAAGCGCGGCCCCAGCCGGAAGCACCCGGAGTTTGCCCGCCTCGCGCCGGACGAGCAGGCGATCGTGCGCCGGCTGTCGGGGCTGCTCCGGGTGGCCGATGGCCTGGACCGGGGGCACGCGGCCGCGGTGGACCAGGTCACGACCCGCCTCGGGCGCGACGCCCTGTCGATCCGGGTAAGCCCCCGTTTGGCGCGAGCGGACCTCTCGCTCGAGGTCTGGGGGGCGGCCCGCAAGGCTGACGTGCTGGAGAAGGTCCTCCGCCGGCGGGTGGTGATCGGCGTCGCCAGCAGCTGACCGGTGCCGTCCGTCAGGCCCCGTAGGGAATCCAGATGTTCTTGACCTGCATCGCTTCCCGCAGGAACTCCTCGTCGGCGGCCGCCGCGTCCTCGAACCAGTCCCGGCGGGGGTCGGCATCCACCCAGGTGCGCTTCATGTTGCCGGCGGAGAGCCGCTCGACCGCGGCCGCGCCGTCGGCCGACCCGAAATACCAGAGGCCATCCACGTCGTCGTGCGCAGCGAGCACCGCCGCCAGCTCGTCCCGCCGGCCGGTGACCAGGTTGATCGACCCCGACGGAAGGTTCGAGGTCTCGAAGAGCTGGTAGCAGTCGAGCGCGGCCAGCGGCCAGCGCTCGGAGGGTACCGCGACGACGGTGTTGCCCATGGCCAACGGCGGCAGCACCGCCGCGAGGAAGCCGAGCAGTGACGGGGACTCCGGAGCCACCACGGCCATGACGCCGATCGGCTCGTGCATGGCGATGGTGACGTTGCGGAACGGGGTCGCATGAACCCGCCCGTCATACTTGTCGGCCCAGGCGCCGAAGCGAAAACACCGCTCCACCGCAGCGGCCACTTCGGCGCGTGCCGCACCGGGCGTGGCGCCGGTCACGGCGGCGATCCGGCCAGCCACCTCCTCGCCCCGGAGCGCGAGGTTCTCGCCGAGGTAGAACAGGATCTGGGCCCGGAGGTGGGCCGTGGCCCGGGACCAGCCCCCGGCCGCCGCCCGCGCCGCTTCGACCGCATTGCGGACGTCCTTGCGGTTCCCGAGGCCCACCAGGGCGACGGTCCGGCCGGCAGCGTCGATCGCGGGCAGGGAGTAGCCGGAATCGGGACGCACCTGCCGGCCCCCCACATACAGCTTGAAGGTCCGATCGACGGTCGGAAGGGGGACCGGTCCGCCGGGGACCGCCAACGCCGCCGGCGACGGTTCGGCGGCAGGAGCCGCAGCCGTCGGGGCCCTGCCGTCGTGCGGTCGCGGACGACGCCGGGCAAGGTACTCCCAGAGACCCTCTCGCCCGCCCTCCCGTCCAAACCCGCTCTCCCGGTAGCCGCCGAACCCGCTCGCCGCGTCGAACACATTGGTGCAATTGATCCAGACCGTTCCCGCCTTGATCGCTGGCGCGAGATCGAGCGCGGTGTTCAGGTTCTCGGTCCAGACGCTGGCGGCCAGCCCGTAGCGGGTATTGTTGGCGAGTTCCACCGCCTCGCCCGGAGTCCGGAAGGTCATGAGCACCACCACCGGACCGAAGATCTCCTCCTGCGCGATGGTGCTGGCCGGCGCCACGTTGGTAAACAGCGTGGGCGGGTAGAACCAGCCCTCCGTCGGGCAGCTCCACCCGGGCTGCCAGCAGGTCGCGCCCTCGGCCTTCCCCTCCGCCACCAACCGCTCGATCCGCTCCAGTTGCACCGGGGCGATGATGGCACCGAGGTCCACGGCCTTGTCGAGGGGGTTACCGACCCGCAGGATTTCCATCCGGGCGCGCAGCTTCTCGATCAGCCGGTCGGCCACCGGCTCCTGAACCAGGATCCGCGAGCCGGCGCAGCAGACCTGGCCCTGGTTGAACCAGATCGCGTCCACCACCCCCTCGACCACGCTGTCCAGGTCGGCATCGTCGAACACCACGAACGGCGACTTCCCGCCCAGCTCCAGGGAGAGCCGCTTGCCGCTTCCGGCGGTCGCCGTGCGGATGAGCCGGCCCACCTCGGTGGATCCGGTGAAGGCGATCTTGTCCACGTCGGGGTGGCTTACCAGCGCCTCGCCCGTTCGCCCGTCGCCGGTGACGATGTTGACGACCCCCGGCGGCAGGCCGGCCTCGCGGCACAGTTCCCCGAAGCAGAGCGCGGTCAGGGGCGTAAACTCGGCCGGCTTGAGCACGACCGTGTTTCCCATGGCGAGGGCGGGCGCGATCTTCCACGCCAGCATCAGCAACGGGAAATTCCAGGGAATGATCTGGCCCACCACGCCGACCGGCCCATGGTCCGGGAACTCGGTTTCGCGGATGGCCGCCCAGCCGGCGTGGTGGAAGAAGTGACGGACGACCAGGGGGATGTCGAGGTCGCGCGATTCCCGGATCGGCTTCCCGTTGTCGAGGGTCTCGAGCACCGCGAACAGCCGGCTCTGCTTCTGCAGGTGCCGGGCGATGGCGTACAGGTGCCGGGCCCGGGCGGCGCCTCCGATGGCCTCCCACGCGGGCTGGGCCGCCCTCGCCGCCCCGACCGCCCGGGCGATGTCCGCGGCCGAGCCCTGGGCAATCTGCGCGAGCACCTCCCGATTGGCGGGGTTCCGGGTCTCGAACCAGGTGTGGTCCGCGGGAGCTGCCACCTCACCCCCGATCAGGTGCCCGAAACGACGGCCGTGCCGATCCAGCCAGGCAAGCGCCGGCGCGGCCGATTCGGGGGCCGGGCCCCAGGCCATCGACTCGAATGCGCCCCGAACCGTGGTCATTCCGCCTCCTCTGGCCGGCCGCTCAGCCCGCCGGGTGGCGGTGGGCAGCGGAATAGCGTCCAGTCAGGTGATACTCCAGCTGCCGCTCGATGTCGGTGAGCAGGGTGCTGGCGCCGAACCGGAAGAGGTCGGGCCGAAGGTACCGGTCACCGAGCTCCTCCTTGACCAGCGCCAGCCAGTCCAGCGCCTCCTTCGCCCGACGGATGCCGCCGGCCGGCTTGAGCCCCACCAGCCATCCGGTCCGCTCCCGGTAGGCGCGGATGGCGCGGGCCATCACGAGGCCCACGGGGAGCGTCGCGTTCACCGCTTCCTTGCCGGTCGAGGTCTTGATGAAGTCGGCGCCGGCCATCATGCAGACCAGGCTGGCCCGGTAGACATCGCGCAGCGTGCCCAACTCGCCGGTCGCAAGGATGGCCTTCAGATGCGCGTCGCCGGACGCCTCCCGGAAGCTCCGCACTTCGTCGTAGAGCGCACGCCACTGTCCGGTGAGCACGTGGGCCCTGGTGATCACAATGTCGATCTCGCGTGCGCCGGCCGCCACCGAGGCCCGAATCTCCGCGACCCGGAGCGGGAACGGAGTCAACCCGGCGGGGAACCCGGTGGAGACCGCCGCCACGGGAATACCCGAGCCCGCGAGCGCGCCGACCGCAGACTCGACCAGGGCATGGTAGACGCAGACCGCGGCCACCCGAATGCGCGGGTCGTCGGCCATTCCGGCCAGCGCCAGCAGGTCGGGCCGCACCGGGCGGCGAGCCTTGGCACACAGCCGGAGCACCCGTCCCGGGGTGTCGTCACCCTGGAGGCTGGTCAGGTCCATCAGGGTAATGGCCCGAAGCAGCCAGCCCACCTGCCATTCCTGTTTGACCGACCTCCGGCGCGGGAGGGTCTCCGCCCGCCGCTCCACCGCGCTCCGGTTCACCCGGGCGTCGCGCACCCAGTCGAGATCCAGTTCCATCCCCGGGTTGCGCGGGACCACCTCGACGGGGGAGTCCTGAGAGTCGAGCCCGGCACCCCGGCCGGGACGGGCGGCGGCTGTCCGATAGCGAAGGCCGGCTCGGGTCTGGGACATGGATCGTAGCCTTCGCCTGCCGCGTTACCCAGGCAGGTTGTGCGCCAGCCGCAGCGCGACGAGGCGCGGGTTCCGGAACACGAATACCAGGATCATGCCAGCCACGAAGCCGCCAGCATGGGCCCAAAAGGCAACCCCTCCCGACTCGCTGGCCAGCGCCGGGATCCCCCCCACGATCTGCAGCAGAAACCAGTACCCCAGCATGAACGACGCCGGCACCGTGATCCGGGTGATGTAGAACCCCAGGAAGATCAGCATGTGCACCCGGACGCGCGGATAGAGCACGATGTAGGCACCCATCACCCCACTGATCGCGCCCGAGGCCCCGACCATCGGAATGGCGCTGACGGGATTCACGGCCGTCTGGGTCGCGGCGGCGAGCAGGCCGCAGATCAGATAAAAGAGCAGGAACCGGAGTCGGCCCATGGAGTCTTCGACGTTGTTCCCGAACACCCAGAGGAACCACATGTTCCCGATCAGGTGGAGCCAGCCACCGTGCAGGAACATCGAGGTGAGGGGCGTGGCCCAGGTGGTCCCCGATCCGATCACGCAGACCGCCCCTTCGCCCAGCGGCACCTGGCTTCCGGCCGACAGCCGACCCAGTACCGCTCCCGGGATCATTCCCAACTCGCACAGGGAGGCGGAGAACTGCGGCTCCGCGCCCATCCCCTGGACCGCCACCCAGATCACCATGTTCGCCGCGATCAACAGGTAGGTGACGACCGGCGTGGCGAGGGTCGGGTTGTCGTCCTTGTAGGGGAACATGCCCAAACCTAGCGGGAATCGGCCCCGGAGCCAGGAGACCTTGCCGGGGAGGGGCCCTCCGGCGTAACCTCAACGCCCCGCCTGTCGCGAATCGATCATGAATCTGGCCCGATCGCTCCTCCTTCGAGCTGCGGACAGCCCCTGGCTTGCCCGCCAGATGTCCGAGCGCGCCTTCGCCCGCCGGGCCGTCCGGCGGTTCATGCCGGGCGAGACGCTGGAGGCCGCGCTTGGCGCCGCGGAGGCCCTTGCGGCCCAGGGGCTGGGCACCCTGCTCACCCAACTCGGCGAGGGGGTGACGACCGAGGCGGCGGCAGCCCAGGTGCGGGACCATTACCTGGAGGTGTTCGACCGGATCAGGGCCAGGAACCTCCCCACCTGGGTTTCCGTCAAGCCCACCCAGCTCGGATTGGACCAGTCCCTGGATTCCTGCCGGGCCCATCTCCTGGCGCTGGCCGACCGGGCGGAGGCGACCGGCTCGATCCTCTGGATCGACATGGAAGACTCCAGCTACGTCGATCGGACGCTCGAGCTCTACCGGGTGGTGCACGCCCGACATCCCCGGGCCGGTCTGGCGCTCCAATCGTATCTCCGTCGCACCCCCCGCGATCTGGAAGGCCTCCTGCCGCTGCGACCAACCATCCGCCTCGTGAAGGGAGCCTACGCCGAGCCACCGACCCTGGCGTTTGCCGCCAAACGGGAAGTGGATCTGGCCTACTTCGCGCTGGGGCGACGGTTGCTCGAGACCGCGGCGGCCGGTGGAGCGTTCCCCGTCTTCGGTACCCACGACATGGTGCTCGTGGACCGGCTGGTTGCCTCGGCACGGGAGTTGGGCGTGGCGGATGGGCACTACGAGATCCACATGCTCTACGGGATCGGAACGGCAAACCAGCACTCGCTGGCCCGGCACGGCCGGACGGTGAAAACCCTGATCAGCTATGGCCACGCCTGGTTCAAGTGGTACATGCGGCGCCTGGCCGAACGACCGGCCAATATCTGGTTCGTCATGAGGAGCGTCGCCGGCTGACGGTCGGAGCCGGGCGGGCAAGAACCTGCGCGACCGGGTGCAGCCAGCAGGGGTTCCCGGGACGGATCCCCTGTCCTGGCGCAGACGGCTGCACACCCCCTGTCGAGATCCCGGCCAGTCGGCCGCGCTGATCGATTCCTCCGGATTGCGGCCCCGAGGCCCGTGGGCAACTGTTGGAACGGCCACCCCTCGGAGCGTCGCAATGTTCCGCCGTGTCCTGTTGCCCTGTGCGCTGGTCGCCGCTGCGTGCGGCCCCGGCCAGGACCTCCCTTTGGCGCCGACCAGCGGTCCGGAACTCGGACCGCCGCCGTCCACCGGGAACGCGCCACCCAGCGTCGTGATCACCTCGCCTGGCGACGGGGCGGTGCTCCCGCCCGGCACGCCGGTTGTGGTGTCGGCCGACTTCACCGATCCCGATCCCGGCGACACCCACACCTGCTCGATCGATTGGCAGATCGGGGCGACCACGGGAACAGTGATCGAGAGCAACGGGACGGGAAGCTGCACCGGATCGTTCACCTACACCGTCGAGGGGACCTACACGATCGAGGTGGGGGTGATCGATCCGATGGGGGGAACCGGCACGGACGAGATTACGATCACCATCGCCGCGACCCCCGCGCCGCCGCCGCCCGGCCCCGAGCCCTCGGGGTCGCGGCTTCACGGCCAGGGCCGTTTCCAGTTGATCCGCGGAGGGTACGCCAAGTCGTCCGCCGGCGGTCCGGCCCAGTTCGTGGTGGCCGCCCGGATCAGTCCGGAGAACAGCCGACTCAAGGGGCGGCTCGTCGCCACCTTCGTGGGGCCGCGGATCACCTTCCGCTCCACCGCGGTCGAATCCCTCGCCATCACCGGTCCGATGGCGGTCCTGGCCGGGACCGGAAGGATCAACGGCAAGGGCAACTATCGCTTCACCGCCTGGGCCGTGGACGGCCAGCGCCCAGGCGGCGACGGGACGGACCGGATCCGGATCCAGGTCTGGACAGACAGCGGGGTGGTGCTGGACACCCAACCCCCAACCCAGCGCGCCGCCGGCCCGACCACACCGGTCGAGAAGGGCGGGATCCGCATCGAGTAGGGCCGTCCCGGCTCACAGAGGTTCGCTCGACGCCCTCGGGATTCGCCCCCCGCGGGCGTTCGAGTTTCGTGGGTACGGATCGGCTCGCTAGATTGCCCCCGGCGCCCGGTTAGCGGCGCCAGGCCCCGATCGTCCGGAGAGTCCGATCATGCCCAATCGCTCGCTGCTCGCTGCGGCGCTCGTTGGCGCCGCCACGGTCGCCCCGTCGGCTGCGGCTCCCGCAGGGGCCCAGGCGGCCAGCCCCCGGTTCACGATCAGCTTCCCCCGGGACCGGAGTCCCGTGCCACAGGACGGCCGGCTCCTGCTCCTGGTCTCGACGGACTCCACCGCCGAACCGCGGTTTCAGCTCTCCGACGGGCCGGCGACGCAACTGGTCTTCGGCATCGACGTCGATCAGCTGGCACCCGGGCAGAGCTCCCTGATCGACCATCGAGCGTTCGGCTATCCAATCCGCAGCCTGCGTAACCTTCCTGCGGGCCGGTACTGGGTCCAGGCGCTGCTCAACCGCTATGAGACCTTCCGCCGAAAGGACGGGCATGTGGTGAAGCTGCCGCCCGATCGGGGGGAGGGACAGCAATGGAACCGGAAGCCAGGCAACTTCTACAGCACGCCGCGCTGGGTCACCGTGCGGCCTGGTGGTCCGCCGGTGTCGCTGGTGATGGATCGGGAGATCCCTCCGGTCCCGCCGCCGTTCACCTCGAAGTACGTCCGATACGAGCGGATCCGGAGCGACCTCCTCTCCGACTTCTGGGGCACGCCCGTCTACCTTGGCGCGCACGTGCTCCTGCCCGAGGGATTCGACGAGCGACCGAACGCCCGCTACCCGCTGGCCGTCTTCCACGGCCACTTTCCCGCCAGCCTGGGCGGCTGGCGCGAGACCCCTCCCGACCCCAACCTCGCGCCCGACTATAGCGAGCGCTTCCGGCTGGCCGGATACAACCGGATCCAGCAGGAGGAGGCGTGGCGGTTCTACCAGGAATGGACCGGGCCCGGGTTCCCCCGCGCGCTGGTGATCGAGATCCAGCACCCGACGCCATACTACGACGACTCGTACGCGGTCAATTCGGCCAACAACGGCCCGTACGGCGACGCGATCATGAGGGAGTTGATTCCCCACATCGAACGGAAGTACCGTGGCATCGGCCAGGGATACGCCCGCATCACCTACGGCGGTTCGACCGGCGGCTGGGAAGCCATGGCCGCCCAGGTCTTCTACCCCGACGATTTCAACGGGGCGTTCATCGCCTGCCCCGATCCGATCGACTTCCGGGCCTACACGGTCGTCAACCTGTATGAGGACAGGAACGCCTACTATCTCGACAGCCGCTGGAAGCGGACTCCGCGCCCGGGCCTCCGGAACTGGCTGGGCCATGTCAGCACCACGCTCGAGGAGATGAACCATCACGAACTGGCCCTTGCCACGCGGGGGCGCTCGGGCGGCCAGTGGGACATCTGGCAGGCGGTGTATTCGCCCGTCGGCCCGGATGGCTATCCCAAGCCGATCTGGGACAAGCTGACGGGCGCGATCGACCCTGAGGTAGCGGCCTACTGGCGGGAGCACTACGACCTCTCGCACATCCTGCGACGCGACTGGCCCACGCTGGGCCCCAAGCTTCGGGGCAAGCTCCACATCTACGTCGGGGACATGGACAACTTCTACCTGAACAACGCGGTCTACCTGGTGGAAGACTTCCTCAAGACCGCCTCGCCGCCGGCCGATGCCGTGGTGGACTACGGCGACCGGGCGGAGCACTGCTGGAACGGAGACCACACCCGGCCCAATGCCTACTCCCGCCTCCGCTACCACCAGATGTTCCTGCCCCGGATCATCGAGCAGATCCGGAAACGGGCTCCCGCCGGGGCCGACACGCTGAGCTGGCGGTACTAGCGCTCCCGGTTAGCCGGCCGGGCGCCGGGTGAGTCGCACCCGGAGCCCGGCCGGCATCATGGCGAACGCCCACTGCTCGGCGACACCCTCGGCGGGCCCCAGCCGCTCCACCTCGAAGTTCCGGTAGAGCGTCGCCAGCAGGGCCTTCATCTCCACCAGGGCCAGGGTGCGACCGGGACAGATCCGCGGACCAGAGCCGAACGGGATGTGGGCCGCGGGCTCGTGGGCCCGTTCCCCCGAGGCGTCTGCCAGCCATCGATCGGGCTGGAATGCGGTCGGATCCACGAAGTGCCGGGACTCGAGCACCGGCGGCCGGGTGAGGAGCGCCACCCAGGTCCCCCGGGGGATGGCCAGGTCGCCGATGACCGCGTCGCGGTTGGCCTCGAACAGGAGGAGGGGCGCCACCGGCCGGAGGCGCATCGTCTCGTTGGCCACCGCCCCCGCGTACGCCAGGCGGTTGACGGCGTCGAGGTCGGGCGGCACGGGCTCGGCGCCCAGGACGCCCTCGGCCTCGGCGCGGAGCCGGGCCACGGCCGCCGGGGCATCGGCGAGCTGGTGCACCGCCCAGGCGAGGGTGTACGCGGTCGTGTCCTCCCCGGCCACCAGCATGGTGATCGCGTTGCCCAGGATCACCCGGTCGGCGAAGGGACGGCCCTCGGCGTCATGGGCCGCGAGCATCGACTCCAGGAAGTTCGCCGGGCGTTCCGCCCGACCCGGGTCGACTGCCATCCGGGCACGGGCCTCGGCGAGCAATCCTCCAAGCCACTGGTGCAGCTGGCCAAGGGCCCGGTCGAGCGCCCGGTCTGCGGGCCGCCTGATCCAGCGCCAGGTGGGCAGGAGCGCAAACAGACGGCGGTTGAAGGCCGGAAAGATCTGTTCCAGCTGGCGCTGGATCACGTCATCGCCCTGACCAATGGTGTTGATGTCGTAGCCCAGCACCAGCGCCGTCGTCACATCCACCGTGAACCGCTTGCACTCCTCGGCGAAGTCCAGCGTTGCCCCCGCCTCCGCCTGCCGTTGCCAGCGCCCGAGGAGCCGGTCCATCACCGTGCGCAGGGTCGGGTAGAATCCCCTAAGATGTTTATGGGAAAGCGCCTCCATCGCCAGACGCCGCTGGGGCCGCCACCAGGGGCCCTCGGCAGAGAAGACGCCGCTGACGCCCATCTCCGCGAACACGGGCTCGATCGTGGGGACCCCCCCCCGGAAGGTCTCGGGCCGCGCCCGAAGCACCTGCTCGCTCAGCGCCGGATCGGCAACGGCCACCACCCGATTCGGACCCATCCGATAGGTGTAGAGCGGGCCGTACTTCCGGGCCCATTGCTCGAGCACCAGGTGCAGCCGATCGATCCTGATCTGGTGAAGGTTGCCGACAATCGGGAGACGGCGGGGACCGGTCAGGTCGCGGAGGGTCTGGCGGGGAGCCGACGTGGGGGCCCGGTCCGGCGCCGGCACCGGGTCGAGCGCCGCGAGGTCGGCCCAGAGGTCCTCGCCCCGGATCTCGACCGGACAGGCAGCCAGGCACTGCGGCCCGCCCTGCCTTTGACCGGTCCCGAGGTTGAACCGCCAGCGGTGGTTGCGGCAGACCAGCGTGTCGCCGTCCAGCTCGCCCTCGCCGAGCAGCGCCCCCTGATGGGGGCAGCGCCCTTCGAAGGCCCTGAAGCCGACCGGCGTCCGAATCACCACCAGGTCGGCGTCCCCGGCCGATCGCGCAAACGGCCCCGGCCCCTTGAGCTCGTCCACCCGGCCTACCAGGGCCCAGGAGGACCCGACCTGCGGTCCTGGAAGGCGTCGGTCCATCCCGCCCTCCGGCTCCCTCTCGCCCTCGGGCGTGCTACTAGCCGCCGGTCCCGAACTGACGGGTGAACTTGACCACGAAGCTCCGGGTCTGCGGCCTGGTCCAGCGCAACACGCCGCTGGCCTCCTCGGCGTCGTTGAGCACCACGAAGAGCCCGGTGCCGGCCGTGTTGAGCCACGCGAACCGGATGTTGGCCGAGAAGATGTTCGCCTGATTGCTGTACTGCATCAGCGACTGCACGAAGATCCGGGGCGTGAAGAAATAGCCCACCCGGAGACCAACCAGCGACCGGACGAAGTCGCCTTCGTCCAGGTTGACGTCGTTGTAGTCGACCAGCAGCGAGGTCGTGAGGGAAGCGCCCCGGCGGACGGTAAGGGTCGCGTTCCCGCCGTACCGGGTGCCGTCGTAGAACGGCCCCAGCTCAAGGCGGCCCGAAACCGAGACCGGCGCGCTGGGGTTGGTGCCGAAGTCCCAGGCGTTGTTCCACCAGCGATAGGTGCCGGCCGGCAGCACCACGCCCGGCGCGATCTGGAACGGCTCGCTGAGCCCCTCTCCCATCAGATTGATCTCGGGTCCAAAACGCCCGCCGTCGTCGAAATCCACCTCGCCGAAGTCAACGTGGATGTGCTCGCTCTGCATCCTGCCGTCGAACCCGAAGTACCCCCGGTAGTTCATGTGCGGCAGCCAGTAACGCAGGAAGGACCTGCCGGGGATCGGGACGGTGCGGAAGATGGCGCCTTCGTAGAAGCGATACCCCTTGCGGGAGAGGAAGCCGACCTCGGGGTTGAAGGCTTCGCCCACCTGCACGAAGCGCACGCTGTTGTTCCAGACGTTGGTCTGCCAGCCGAGCCGGAGGCTCAGCGCCTCGTCCCGGCCGGTGAGTGCCGGGGTCTCGGTCTTGGCCCCCCACCAGTCCACGGTCCAGGCCTCGCCGAGCCCGATCCGACCGTCGAGCGCATAGGTCCGGTTGCGGTCGGCGGCGCTTTCGACGGCCATCCGCTGGACGAAGATGGCGCCCACTCTGGAGCGCCCGGGCAGCTCGCGGGTCACCCGCGCCACCGAGAAGGAATTGGCCGGCTGGAGCCCCACATCGTCGGTGAAGATCTGGAGCGCCCCGACCGTGACCCCACCGACCTTCCCGGTCAGCCGGCCGCCGCCGATGATCGGCACGGGCTGGCCGTTGGCGTCGATCCCGATCCGGCGGCTGAAGAAAAGGTCAACCGCCTGCGGCGTGCCTGCCGAGAAGATGCCGGCGTTCTCCAGGAAGAACGGGCGCTTCTCGGGGAAGAAGACCGGGAACCGGGTGAGATTGGTCCGCTGCTCGTCGACCTCGACCTGCGCGAAATCGGTGTTGTAGGTCAGGTCCAGCGTCAGACTGGGAGTGAGACCGACCTTGGCATCGGCCCCCACCTCCACATTGTAGTCGGGATCACCGGCGACCCCGGCGACATAGTCGCGGCGAGCCGAAGAGAGGCCGTAGGGGGTGATCGTGGCCACCCGGCGGGCCGGCACCTGAAGACCCTCGAGGACGCCAGCCCGGCTCAACCGGTAGAGGTTGAACTGCCGGGGAATCGGCGCCCAGAATGCCTCCTCGTTCTTGCGGCGGATGCTTCGGGCCACATTGAGCCCCCAGGTCTGGATCGCCCCGCTGCCGTATCGCAGCGTCGAAAACGGGATCCGGAACTCGGCGTACCAGCCGAGGCTGTCGACGCTGGTGGCCACGCTCCAGCTGGCGTCCCAGTTCAGGTTGAACCCGCCCATCGAACCGGCCTGGGCCCGGGTCTGGCCCGCCTGGAACACGCCGCCGCCCTCGCCCTCCTTGACCACCTGGCCGTCGTGCTCCACCCCGGCCGGCGTGGTGGCGAAGACGAAGCCGTTCTGGCGGTCGAAGTAGGTATCGAGGATGACGGCGAAGTAGTCGCTGTTGGTGAGGGTGACGTCCCGGAGCTTCTCCCCGACCACGATACCGGAGGGGTCGCGGTCGTAGAGCCAGGCACCGATGTAGAGCGCATCCCCGTCGGTCAGGATCCGGACCTCGGTGCGCTCGCTGACCGGCTCCCCCTCCCGGGGCTCGCGCTGCCGGAAGTCGGTGAGCGGCTGGGCCTCGCGCCAGACCGCCTCGTCCAGCCGACCGTCGATCCGCGGTCGCTCGGACACCCGGACGCTCCGGGCCACCCGGGCGGCGTCCGGCGCCGACCCGTTCGACTGGGCCGAAGCCCGGACGGTCAGGACCGGAGATCCCGCCAGGGCGAGAACAAGGAAGGCCAGCGCTCGCGCGGGCCGGGAGCGTGGGCGGCGAACCGGCATGGGCGTCAACGGGTGGTGACTGCCGGCAATATAACCGTCCGCGACCGCGGCCAGACTCCTCGCCCACGCCGGCCGGTCGTCGAAGCCCGGTGACCCCTGGCCCGATCCCCGCCCGGGCGGTAGAATGGCCGACCCTCATTCGCGCGGAGACCGCCAATGAGCGCCCTGCACGAGATCCAGGCCCGGCTTCGACGTCACCTGGAACACCTGCCCCGGGTCCAATGCCGGCCGGAGTTCGGAAACCAGGTGTTCTACCTGAACGGGGTGCAGTTCGCCGCGCTGACGGAACGGGCGGCCCTGATGCATCTGCCCGCCCCCGTCTTGACCGACCTCCTGCGCCGCCGCCTGGCCCGCCCGTTCGTATCGACCGGATCGATGGGCCGGCACGGGTGGGTGGAGCTGGATCTCGACGCGGTGCCCGCGGAAACGCTGGAGCGGCTGCTCGACACCAGCTGCGCGGCGGCGGCTCACACCCATCGTCGGGCCCGCCCCCGACATCCCGGTCGGGCCCGCAGGCGGCACCCGGGTATCCTCTGACCGCGGGACGGGCCCGCATGGACCGGCCCCGCCTCTCCGTCTTCCTCATCGTCAGGAACGAGGCGTCTCGCCTGGCCGGGTGCCTTGCGTCGGTGGCGACCATTGCCGACGAGCTGATCGTGCTCGACTCGGAGTCCACCGATGAAACCGTGGCGATCGCCCGGTCCGCCGGGGCCCGGGTGGCGACCCGGCCCTTCGCGGGCTACGGGCCACAGAAGCAGGCCGCGCTCGAACTCTGTACCGGCGACTGGGTGCTTTCCCTGGACGCCGACGAACGTGTGACCCCGGCGCTGGCCTGGGAAATCGCCCGGACCATTGCCGCTCCGGACGCGCTGGAGGGCTACGCGATCCGGCGTGACCTCTGGTATCTCGGCGCCCGGCTCCGTTTCGGCGGGACCGGCCGGGACTGGGTAATGCGCCTCGCCCGGCGGTCGGCCGCCCGGTTCACCCCGGCAGCGATTCATGAGCGACTTCTCGTCACCGGACGGACCGGCCGGCTTGCCGGCACCATCGAACACCACAAGTACCGGACCCTGGCAGAACACGTCGACGCGATGAATCGCTACACCGATCTGCTCGCCCGGGAGAAGGCCGCACGGGGGATCCGGTTTCGAGGCTGGCACGTGGGAAGAATCCCGATCGAGCTTCTGGTCCGGCTGGTCCTTCGGGGCGGGGTGCTCGATGGTCGGGCCGGGGTCGTGTACGCTGCGATGGCGAGCTACTACGGATTCCTCAAGTACGCCAAACTCTGGCCCGCGCCGCCGTCCTAGCGACCACCCACGACCCGGGCCAGTTCCTCGGCGGACGCCCGGGCGGCGGCATTGCCCGGATCGAACGCCAGGCCTCGGCGCAGGTGCCCGAGGGCAGCCGCCGCATCGCCCGCGAGGAGTGCCAGACGGGCCAGCTGGAAATACGCCGGGGCGAGGCCCGGGTCCCGCTCCACCGCCGCGAGATACAGCTGCCGCGCCCGGGGACCATCGCCTCGCTGATACGCGATGTTGGCGAGGTTGAAGTAGCCGAGGGGGTTCTCGGGCTCGCGGGCGATGGCGCGTTCGAGGATCGCGACGGCCCGGGCGGTGTCCCCGGTCCTCGCCAGCGCCACGCCGTAGTTGGCGAACAGCAGCGGGACCGTCGCGTCCGCCGCCTCGGCCGCCCGATAGGCCGCGAGGGCTGTCGGCAGGTCGCCCCCCTCGCGGGCGGCATTGGCCAGCTGGAGCCAGATCGGCGCCGGCCTCGCGGTCACCTCCAGGGCCCGGCGGTAGGCGACGATCGCGTCGGCCGTCCGACCCATCCCCGCCAGGCGATCGCCGAGATACCCCAGGGCCAGGGCCCAGCGATCGCGCACCCCATCGGCCCCCGCGTCACTCGCGGCCAACGTCCGGGCGAGCCGACCCCGCACGCCCCGGTCGGACCCCAAGGCGAGATGCAGGCCGGCCAGCGCCAGCGCGCGGACGTCGGGATCCGGGTGGGCTGCGAGCGCCTGAAGCCTCCGCCGAACCGGCGGGGGCACCTCCTGGTCCGGTCGGAGATACGCCTCCACGAACCGGGCCAGCCCCGCAAACCGGGCGGCGGCATGCCGGTCCGCAACGGAATCGGGGCCGGTGCCCAGCAGGAGCGGCATCGCTTCCATGAGCGGCAGGCCCTCCCGAAAGGCAAGCTGCGCTGCCACGGCGGGGTGGAGGGGCTTGGGCTCGCCGTACCAGATCCGGATCTGCTGCTCCAGAGCGGCGATGGTCCGGTCGCCGTGGCAACCCAGACAGGCGTTGCGGAGGCCCAGTGCGCTATCGAGGGACGGACGCGGCACCGCGATGGTGTGGTCCGACCGGGCGTACGGCACCTGCGTGCCCGTTTCCGGCTGCTGGAGGTATGGCATGTGGCAGGCGACGCACCCAACGGGCCCATCCGCCCGGTGCCGACTGTGCTGCGCGGGACCGGTTCCCTTGCTGGGATGGCAGGCGGTGCATTGCCCGTCGTCGAACCGTCCGGCAAGCGGCCGGCCGAATTGATCCTGGTAGTCCTGGCCATGAGGCTCGTGGCAGGACGTGCAGGTCATGCCCCCGTCCAGGTAACAGGCGCTGAACCGGTGTCCCTCCTGGTAGGCGAAGGTCCGGACCCGGCCGTCGGGATGGAGGGGCCGATCGCCGAGAGCGGAGAACGCCAGCGAGTAGTAGGTGGCCAGGGACTCCCCGGAAATGAAGCCGGTGCGGAGGCGGCTCTTGATGGCGTGGCACTGAAAACAGATCCCAAGGGAGGCGTCCTTGTCGAGCGCCGCAAGCGGGCGGTAGCCGGGATCGCTCTCGCCGCGCCCGACCGCGTCGACGTGCCGCCGGCCGGGTCCGTGACAGGCCTCGCAGTTGACATCGAGCGCGGTAAACCCGGTCCCCAGGCGGCCGGTCGCCGAGTCGCGCTCCACGACCAGCTGGCTGGCATGACAGCTCTGGCAGTTCGAGAACTGGGGCAGGTCGCCGAGAATTCGGGCCGGGGGCCAGTCGGCACAGTCGGCGAGCCTGAGCTCCGGATTGACCGGTACCCAGCCACGGCCTGCTCGTCCGCCGGTATTGCAGAACCAGACCCGCGCCTGCCGCGACCAGTCGAACGGCAGGAACCGGAGCGTTCCGTCCGGTCGGCGGGTCACGAATCCCTGCGTGCCGCCGCCGACCAGGTGCCCGCCGCCGACCACCGCGTCGACGGTCCAGATCTCGGCGGGGACTCCCTCTTGCTCCACCAGAAACTGGTAGCTGCCGCCGGACCGGCGGGGCGTGACCCGGGCGTCGGCGAAATGGAACGGTCGGCCATCAAACGAGGCAATCACCCGCTCGGACGATGCGGCGCCACCCGCGCGTCCGTGGGTCGATGCCCGCCACCGATCGTATTCCTGGCGGTGGCAGCCGGCGCACCGCTCCGCGCCGACAAAGTCGGCGCGCTGGACCGCGCGCGGGGACCCCACGGGCGCTGCCGGGAACGTCACCGGCCCGGACCGTTCCCGAGCCACGAGAACCAACGCCCCAGCCCCGAGCGCCAGCGCCAGGATACCGAACCATCTTCGACCCCTGGACCGTTCGGGGGCTCCAGCGGCCGCGGTGCGGCGGGGGTCAACGCGGGGACGGGGCATCGCCTTCCCTGGCCCACGCGGGCCCGCTGCACTTGCACAGCTGACGGAGATGACGCACCAGCGCGCGAATTTCCGACGCCTCGAGCGAGCCGCCGAACGCGGGCATTCTGGGACTCCGGCCCATGGCCTCGCCTCCGGCGGCGATCATGTCGAACAACTGGTCGTCCGAGCGCCGGCTGAGGAGGCGACCGTCGGCGTGGGCGGAAGGCGGAACGGGCAGGTACGCCGCGTTGGGGCCGTCGCCACGGCCGGCGGGACCATGGCAGGCCGCGCACC
>CAZFSA010000061.1:0-25456 GCA_964521535.1 uncultured Gemmatimonas sp. | reverse complement strand
CGGCAGTGCGGCTGAGCGGCCGGTGGCGCGACCCGGTGGTGCTCATCCTGGGAGCGCTCGTGCTGGGCCTCGGGGGGCTGGTCGCCGTACGGGTGGGAGGCAGCCGCGACGAAGGCGCACGCGCCTTCCCGTATCGCTTCGTCGTCGCCGACAACGCCGGGCCCGGCGTGCTCTCGCCGGACGCCCGGTCGGTCGTGTATTCGTTCCGCTCCTCGTCCGGCGAGGCACCCGCGCTGTGGATCCGCCAGCTTGACCAGCTCGAGTCGCGCGAGATTGCCGGCACGAAGGGGGTCGATGGCCATGCCGCTTTCTCTCCTGACGGGCGGTGGCTCGTCTTCGTGGCCAACCGCCGCCGCATCATGAAGGTGCCGGTGACGGGCGGAACGCCCGTGCCACTCGGGGAGGTAGAGGATTTCGGCGGGCTTGACTGGGGAGCCAATGGCGACATCGTCGTCGGCCCAGGTGTGGTCGAACGGTACGACGGGCTGCTGCGCGTGCATGCAAGCGGTGGTCCGCTCCAACGTCTGACGCAACCCGACTCGGCACGCGGCGAGCTCAGCCATCAGGCCCCGCGCATTCTCTCCGACGGCCACACCGTGCTCTTCTCGATCTGGCGCGGCACCGAGGACCAGGCCGAGATCGCCGTGACCGACCTCGCGGATGGCCGCGTCACGCCCACCGGCATCCGCGGACTCTACCCGCTTGGCGTGCTCGACGGACAGCTGGTGTATTCGTCGGCGGACGGCCGCGTCATGGCGGTTCCCTTTGACCTGAAGGCTCGACGGGTCACTGGCACGGCCATCGTCGTCCAGGATTCAGTGCGCCCGGGCGGCGGCAAGAGTCGCGCGGCCTTCCTCAGCCGGTCGGGCGGATTCCTGTACCTGCGCGGCGCAGGGCTGCGGCGCCTGGTCTGGGCGGATCGGTCCGGTGCCACGCGGCCTGCGCTCGACGCGTTGAAGGAGTACAGCTTCCCTCGCCTGTCGCCGGATGGCCGACGCGTGGCGGTGACCGTCATGACCAACACCCGAAGCGACATCTGGGTCGGCGACTTCGCGGCCGCGACGCTCTCGCCTGTCTCCACGGCCGGCACCGCGCGCAACCCGGTGTGGACCCCCGACGGGCACAGCATCGGCTATGTCTCGACTCAAGGCGGCCGCTCGCAGTACTGGCAGCAGCCCATTGATCGGAGTGGGCCAGCGGTCCTCGCTGCCGATTCGCACGACAACATGTGGCAGGTCGATCTCTCCGCCGACGGGCAGTCCATCGTGTACAACGCCATGCGGGGCCAGGGCTTCGACGTGCTGACCTTCCCGGTGGGCCGGAGCAGTACCCCGCGACCATTGGCGAACGCCCCCGGCTTCTGGGAGACCAGCCCACGCTTCTCGCCTGACGGGCGCTGGGTGGCGTTCATCAGCGACGAGTCGGGACGCCGCGAGGTGTTCGTCAGGCCGTTCGCCCCCGGCGGCGGGCGCGTGCAGATCTCGGCCAACGGCGCCGTGGGCCCCGCCGTCTGGCGACGCGACGGCCGCGAGCTCTACTTCTGGGACGACGACCAGCGCCTGATGGCAGTCGCGCTCGCCTTCTCGCCCGAGCCGCGCGTCGTGTCCCGCACGCTGCTCTTCTCCGGTACCGGGTTTCTCCAGAATTTTGACATCGGCGTCGACGGCTCGCGCTTCCTGTTGGTCGAACGGGAGCGGGCCGGCATCGCCCTCGTGGTGGTGCCACAGTGGCGTGAGGAATTGCGCGCCGTACTGTCGGGGGGCAACGCCGGTGAGCGCCGCTGAGCCGTTGCGCGCCTGCCTCGCCGGCCGCCACCTCATCTCGAGAGCCTGCGTCAACCCACCCGAACCACCGGAGGACCGATGCCTCGTCGCTCGTGGTATTTCGTCGTCATCGCCCCAGTCCTTGCCTGGGGTGCCCTGGCCTGTGGGTTCGAGGGCCAAGCCCAGGATCGCAGCGATCTCGAGGTCAGGCTGGATTCCCTCGCGGACCGGCTCGATGCGCTGGAGACCGCATTCCCGACTTCCGTCGAGCTCACCCCCGGCTCCGGAACCTATGGATCGGTCTTCACCGACGTCGGGGTTCTCACCTTCAGTCTCGATCGGGTAGAATCGAGCGACGCCGGCACCAAGGTTGGCTTGACCATCGGCAACACCACCGCCGCGACCATCGAGGGACTCGGCGCTACGGTGCGTTGGGGGCCCGCGGCTGGACAACAGGCTGAGTCGCGGGTGGTGACGCTGGCCAGGGCGTTGCGACCCGGATCCTGGACCCAGGTCACGGTCCAGCTGGACACGGTCGCAACCGTCGGCGTGGCCTACTTGGAGATCGCCGAGGTGACCCATACCGGGATCGTACTGCGATAGCCCCACCCCCGGGCCGAGTCCTGGCCGGGGGCGAGCCGGCTGGGTTCAGCGCACCCGCGTGAACCGCAGTTGCCGCACCCGGCCCGCCTCGATCTGGAACCCCGTGATCCGCCCCCGCCGATCCCGGATCACGTCGATCACGCTCCCGCCACGAGTGAACCCGTCGCGGTAACTCGGCTCCAGCACCCCGAGCCGCCGGTAGCCGGCGTAGACGACCAGCTGCCCCTTCTCGACCTTCCAGGTGTGGGTCACCTCCAGCTCGTCGCTCCGGTAATCGCCGGCGTACTCGGCCAGCTTCACCGAGTCGAGCGCCACCGTGTCCGCCCGAGTGAACGTCACCGTGCCGCCCGGGGTGCGCACCAGCATCCGGGTGGGCGGGGGCCCGCCCTCGAACCAGACCTCGGTGCGGCCATCGGTCCGGAAGCGGTTGCCACCGAGCGGCACGTATGGCGCCGGAGTCTGGCCATCCGACACCAGCGTGTCCCCCTTCATGCGGGTGCGGCGAACCTCGCCGCGCTCCAGGTTGCGCCACACCCCGGCGAGCCGGCGGAGTTCGGCCGCCGGGACGTCGACCCGCGGCGCGGCCGCGAGCGCCTCGGCCCAGGCGGCCACGGTATCGGGCTGCATCCGGTCGCCGAGGTAGATGGCCGCCACCTTCTGGGCGAGGGAGTCGGGGCCCGCGGTGGTGAAGTTGCAGAAGGTCGCCACGGCAAAGCGGTGGTCGGGGAAGCGGAGGAAGTGGGCCCGGAACCCTCCCCACGCGCCGCCGTGCGCCACCACCCGGAGGCCGCGCAGGGTCCCGACGGTGAGGCCGAGCGCGTACGCCATCCCGGGCGCGGAGACGGCCGGGGAGCCGTCGTTCAGCGTCATCGCGGTCGTCATGGTCTGGATGGCCCGGCGGCCGCCAACGGTGGCGGCGTCGTAGTTGTCGAGCCACCGGGCGAAGTCTTCCACCGTGGTATGCACGCCGCCCGCGCCCATGATGGCGCCGTCGTAGGGGTTCCGCTGGACCCGGTAGCTCTGCTCTCGCGGGGAGTAGCTCTCGGCCAGGTTCGGGATGATGGCGGCACGGTCCACCAGGAACCGGGTGTCGCGCATGCCGAGGGGCCCGAAGATCCGCTCCTCGGCGAACTGCGCCAGGGTCTTGCCGGTGAGGCGGTAGACCGCCTGCGCGGCCAGGATCCACCCGGAGTTGGTGTAGAGGTAGCGCGCGCCCGGCTCGTAGTTGGGCTCGGCCGAGCTCACGATGACGTGGAGGGCGTCGACCGTGTCGCCCGCGAAGGTCCGGCCGGTCTGGCCCCAGAGGGTCCAGAGGTCGCGGAGCCCGCTGGTCTGGCTCAGGGCTCGCCGCCAGGTGATCCGGTCGGCGTAGGCCGGCATCTCGGGGAAGTGCTTCCGGATCGGATCGTCGAGCGAGAGCTTGCCGTCCTGCTCCAGGAGCAGCATGGCCATGGCGGTGAACTGCTTGGAGATCGAGCCGATGTCGAGCACCGTGCGCGGGGAGAGCGGCACGCTGAGCTCCAGGCTCGCGAGCCCGTAGCCGCGGGCGTAGCGGATGGCGCCGTTCTGGTAGACGCCGAGGGCGCAGCCGGGGCCGTCGGTCCGGTCGAAGGCGCGGAAGACGCTATCGGCGCGGAGTGCGCTGGAGTCGCGGGCGCCGATGGCGTACTGCCCGGCACCGGTGGCCAACCCGGTGAGTGAAAAGAGCGTGGCGATCAGGATGATCTGGACGGGCCGTCGCAGTCGCATAGTGGTACGGATTGGTTGCCCTGGAAGATGATAGGGAATGCGGCGACGGGCCAGGCGGCATCAGGGGTCAGGACGGGGAAGGGGCCAACTCTTCCGTTCCGGGAATGATCGGGAGGAGACCGACCGAGCGCAGGTATCGATTCACCGCATCGAGGCGGTCAAGCGTCCCGTGTAGTGTGCTCAGTACCTGCTCCAGCTGCGCCACCAGCATCTGATAGACCTGGGTGACCTGAGCCGTCGGCCGCCCGTCGGTCTGGTCCACGACATCCGCCAAACGCGCCAGCTTGTCGTTGAGTTGGACCGGCGAACCCCGGCCACGCACCTGGTACAGTTGGGCCTCGATGCCGGCGAGGATTTCGAGGATCGGCTCCGCCCTGCGGCCTATCGCCCGCTGCTGCTCTGGCGTGAGCGCATGGATGCGCTCGCGGAGCTGAGCGCGAACGTTCCGAATGGTCCGTACGCCGTTATTTGCTTCAGACACCCTGGAGACGATTCGCCGGTGTACCTCGAACTTGGCGCTATCGTCCGCGAGCGACGCGTTGGACCGCGGATCCCGCTCGACTGCAAGGGTCCGGACCTGTGAATGGCCGTCCACCGTCAACCGCACGCTGTACGTTCCCGGGAGCACCATTGGCCCCGGCGTGTCGCCGGCCCAGGTGTTCATCCCGCGGAACGTGACCGCAGGCGGATACCGAAGGTCCCACGCGAACACCTGGAGCCCGGGGCGGGTGGACAGGGCCTCCGCCCTCCGTGATCTGACGGCGGCGTGGGCGTCAACGGCCCTTGACGTCGGGTCCGCGACGGCACTAGCCTCGAACCTTCGAATCACTCGTCCTTCCGAATCCAGGAACTCCAGTTGAATCGCGCTGGCGGGCAACCGCAGCCAGTAGTAGACGATGGCGCCCGACGGCGGGTTCGCCGCTGACGGCGTTCCCCCGATGGCGCCGTCGCTCCCTCCTACGCGAAGCTGCCCACTATTCGCGAAGACCGCCCGGTTCGCCGGCGCGGGGCCGAACAGGAAGGCTGGCCGCTGAACCACCTCCGGCGTCAGCTCCCGGAGGGGGGTGACATCATCGAGCACCCAGAAGCTCCGGCCGTGGGTGGCGATCACCAGATCGCTGTCTTTCACCACCAGGTCGTGCACTGGCACTGGGGGCAGGTTGCGACGGAGCGACTGCCAGTTGGCCCCATCGTCGAACGACACGTAGACCCCGCGTTCCGTACCGGCATAGAGCAGGCCCCGTCGGACCGGATCTTCGCGCAGCACCCGGGTAAACTCATCCGCTGGAATTCCGGCGACGATCGACACCCAGGTGCGGCCGAAGTCCTTGGTCTTGAAAAGATAGGGTCGGTTGTCGTCGAGCTGATAGTGATTGGCGGCGATGTAGACGGTGCCGGCGTCATACCGAGACGGCTCGAGACTTGACACCCGCATCCACTTCGGCGCGCCCGCCGGCGTCACGTTGGTCCAGGTCCTCCCCCCGTCGCGGGACAGGTGGACCAGTCCGTCATCCGAACCAGTCCATAGCACGCCCGGCGTGTGCGGGGATTCCGCCCCCACGAAGATCGTGGAGAACATCTCGGGCCCGGTGTGTTCCGGCGTGATCGGCCCGCCCGAAGGTCCCTGGGTCGCAGGGTCGTTGCGGGTGAGGTCGCCGCTAATGACCTCCCAGTTTGAACCGCCATCCCGAGTACGGTGCACCACATGCGAGCCAGCGTAGAGGACGTTGGGGTCGTGTGGTGACATCCAAATGGGGAACG
Source organism: uncultured Gemmatimonas sp. (assembly GCA_964521535.1). Taxonomy (GTDB): domain Bacteria; phylum Gemmatimonadota; class Gemmatimonadetes; order Gemmatimonadales; family GWC2-71-9; genus SHZU01. Next base: position 19,580 of record CAZFSA010000061.1, on the reverse strand, counting down.
TGTACGTGAAGCGATATTTTTGATGGCGGGTGGGATGGCTGAACTGGTAATCGGGCCACACGTCGATTACCCGGATCTGGTCTCGGATCATGTCCTTGCGGGTCAGCTCTCCCATGACGCTTCCGGCATATACGATATGGACGCTGTCCCGATGCGAAAGGACCCACCCGCTCTCGCCACCGCCCGCCTCCTGCCACTGACCGATGTCGATACCTCCATTCGCCCGGCTGGGGCCGCACAAGGTCGTGTTGTCCTGCTGCGCGCCGCAGACTCGATAGGGAAACTCGTTGGTCGCGTGCACGTGGTAGAACTGGGCAGTGGCTTGAGCCACGGAGGTCCAAGACCGGCCACCGTCCTCAGAGACTTGGGCACCGCCATCGTTGGCGACCACCATTCGCCGTGGGTCGTTGGGCGCGATCCAGAGATCGTGGTGGTCGACGTGTGGGGTGAGCAGGCGCTCGAAGGTGCGCCCCCCGTCGGTCGATCGAAGAAGCGGAATGCCGAGATAGTAGACGGTGTTCGAGTCTGTGGGGTCGGCGGAGAGGTGGGAAAAGTACCACGGTCGACGGCGGAGTTCGGGATCGGTCGAGATCCGGGTCCAGCTGCGGCCGCCGTCATCTGACCGGAAGAGCCCCCCGTCAGCGGCTTCGACGATGGCCCACACCCGCCGCGGCAGCGCTGGCGAGAGGGCCACGCCAATCTTGCCGATCACCCCAGTTGGCAGGCCGGGGCTTCGCGTCAGTTCGGTCCAAGTGTCGCCCCCGTCCGTTGTCTTGAAGAGGCCTGAACCCGCTCCCCCCGACTTTAGCAGCCAGGGCTTTCGCTGCATGTCCCAGAGCGCCGCATACAAGACGTTGGGGTCGCTTGGATCCATGACGAGGTCGATCGCGCCGGTCGAGTCGTTCCGAAACAGGGTCCGGCGCCAGGAACGCCCCCCATCCGTCGTCCGATAGACACCGCGCTCGGGGTGCGGCCCGAAGACGTGCCCGAACACCGCGACGTGGACAATGTCGGGGTTCGTAGGATGGATCCGGATCCGGCCGATGTGGCGTGATTCCGCGAAGCCGATGGGTGACCAGCGGCGCCCGCCGTCCGTGGACTTGAACAGCCCGTCCCCGTGCGAGACGTTCCCCCGCAGGCTTCGCTCCCCGGCACCCACGTATACGATATCGGGGTGTGATTCGCTCACGGCGATGGCGCCGATCGTGCCACCGAAGTAGCCGTCGGTCACGGGAAACCAGGACAGGCCTCCGTTGGTCGTCTTGAACACACCGCCGCCCGTCGTACCGTGAAAGTACTCCTTCGGCCGGGCCGCGGACCCGGCCACGGCGACCGAGCGCCCGCCCCGAAACGGGCCGATCGATCGCCATTCGAGGGCCTGAAACGCCAAGGTGTCGTGGCGGTTTGCACCCGTCGCCTGGTCCGCCACCGCCCCCGCGGGTCCCGCGGCCAGTGCGACGACGGTCAGGAGCGCCGGGCCTGGGCTGGGCCTCTGGGAGAAGGGGCTCGGGGGCATCGCTGTCTGCGCCCTGACGTGGGATGGTGGTTGGCGCCCCGCCTACCTGCCTCGGACGAGGGCCCGCACGTCGTCAGTGAACTTCTTCAGAGCGCTCTCGTTGGTGTAGGCCATGTGGCCACCTTCATAATAGGAGAGGCGGACCCGGTCGGTCGGCCACCCGGCCTGGGCGAGGAGGTAGGCGGCCCCGCCGGTGGTGGTCTTTAGGTCGTAGATCCCGGACCCCAGAACCACCCGGAAGCGCGGGTTCCTGGCGAACAGGCCCGTCACGGACGCGACGTAGGGAAAATCGCCAAAGGGATTCGGCGCCCCTGGCCCCCAAACCCACCCGGTCCCTGGATTGGGCGGCGCCTGGCTCCGGCCTTGCGGTCGCTCTGCCCCGGGGGCGGGATCCGCTGGCGGCTGGCGACGCCGGTACTCCTCCATCCGGCCTGCTTTGAGCTCGTCACGGAGGTAAACCACCAGCGCTTCGTACGACCGCTCGACTGGCGCGCCGTCCGGGTTGGGACCGTTCGCGGGGCCGAGATAGCGTCCGTCATCCCAGCCCAGCTTGAGACCCTCAGCCCGGAAGAGTTCGTTCAGGAAGGCGGGCCTCGAAGTCCGCAGGTTGTTGGCGAGAAAGTAGGCCGCGGGGAGGCCGCTGAGGGCCTCCAGGCGGGCAGCGATCCGGATCCGGGCCACGTCGTGCAGCGCATGGCCCTGGTAGAGAGCCGGCAGGTATTCTTCGCGACCGAATCGAAACGCCTCCTCCATCACCTGGTACACGGTGCGGCCGCCGCGGTCGATCTTGTTGTGGTACCAGGCAGTCGCCGCGATCGATGGTAGGCCGGCAACGTAGCTTACGATGTTGTGCGGGCGCGTCGAGATCTCGAGCTGGTTGACGGCCTGGCCCATCAAAAAGAGGCCGTCTACGTACAGCGGCTCGGGCAATTCCGAAAGCATACGAGCCGTCTCCGCCACCCGGATCGTGGCGTAACTCTCGCCCAAGAGATACGTTGGCGAGCTCCGACGCCCGTTTCGTCGGGTCCACTCATCGACGAAGGCGGCCATCTGCTGGGCGTCGGCCTCTACGCTGTAGTAGTCCTGCGGCTTGGTGCCGTCGAGTACGCGGCTCCAACCAGTGCTCGCCGGGTCGTAGAACACGATGTCGGCCACGTCCAGAACCGTGTAGACGTTGTCCACCAGCTTGAACGTGGAGGGGTCGGCGGCCAAGTCGTCCGGAATCGCAAGACGCCTCGGGCCCAACGCCAGCATGTGGAGGAGCCAGGACGACACGATTGGGCCGCCATTGCAGGCAAACAGTACGGGCCGGCTCACCCGATCGCCGCCGTCCGCCGTATATGCGACCGACACGATACGGGCCGCGGGCACACCGGCCGCGTTTGGCACGACGGTCTCAGCGATCGTCGCGGTGTATCGCACCGCCTTCCCGTTGAACACGCCCTGGTGCCGCGTGATCGCCGGACGATCCGCCGCTGTAGAGGTGAGTTGCTGCGCCCAGACCGGGGCCACTGGACTGGCCGAAAAGCCTCCCGCCCCGATCGCGATGGCGATAGCTAGACGCCGATCAAGTCCTCCCGGAAAGGCGATGCGTCCCGACATAGGCCTCTGATCAGCTGACCACTGGGCACGGAACTGTCCTTGAGGACGAACCACGACCCCGTTCCCCTACACCGTCCCGTTCGATCAAGCCCAACGACGGCCGGCTGGGTCCCGAAGGGTGGACTGGGCGTATGATCCCAACGACCCGGGAAGGGTGCCGCCCGGACCCGAAGAATGACGCCGTCAGTTCTGGAGTTTGGAGCTCGTTAGAGGTCCGGTTGGGCATGGGCGGCCAGTCCGAGGCGTTCGCTCTTGCGCACCACCTGGCCGACCCGTAGACTAGGGCTCTATCTCAATGTCAGCGGGCACGTTAGCACTGAGCGGGCAACCCGACGCTGAACCGACGCGGGGGCCGAGAGTCGCTATCCGGGGCTGATCGGTCGCGGTGGCAGCCGCTGGCGTTGGTCCCTGCCGGCGCGCTGCCAGCCAGCGTGGCCGGCGCGCTCGGAGCCAGAGCGACATTGGCAGCAGGGGATTTGAGGACGTCGCGCAAAACCGACCGACATGACACCTTCCGGACTGGCGCATCTGGCCCGGCTGGTTGAGGCCGGAGTCACCCCCAAGGAGCATCTTGGCGGTGTGCTCGCAGCACGCATCCGGGGGGGTGATGAGCAGGCCTTCGCAGAGCTCTTCCTCAGGTACTACACCGCGCTTTGCCGGTTCGTCAACAGCTACTTGCATGCGCCGGATGTAGCCGAAGAGGTTGTGCAGACGGTATTCCTCCGAGTTTGGGAACACCGGGAAACCTGGTACCCGCGGGATGACGGCCGGGCGTTTCTTTTCGCGTCCTGCCGCAACCACGCCCTTGACCTGCTGCGCCACGAGCGGATCGCGGCCCGCGCCGCCGCCGCCGATGCTCATCTGGCGCTCGGTCGCTCCACGATCTCCGCGCCTGCCGAGAGCGACGTGGAAGCCGAGGAGCTTGCGCGACAGCTTCGGGCTGCCGTCGCCAAGTTGCCGAAGCGCCGCCGACTGGTCGTGGTTCTCCGCTGGCAGCACCAACTTTCGAACCCGGAAATTGCCCGGGCCCTCGGCATTTCGGTCAAGGGGGTGGAGATGCAGTGGAGCCGCGCGCTGGCCGACTTGCGGCGGCACTTCCAGCGACAGGGCCCGAGCCCCTTGTAGAGCCTCGACGCTCTGCGTCGTCGTCTCTCCATGAGCGGCGACCAAATGGATTGGAACCGACTGGATCGGTTCGTCCGAGGTGACGGGACGCCGGAGGAGTTGGCCGACCTGCGCCGGTGGGTCGAGAGTGACCCTCGGCTCGCCGCTCTCACTGACGCGATGCGGACGGTCGGGCTTACACCCCCACCGGCAGCCTGGTTTCGACGACTCCGGTGGGCTCGGCGGCGGCACCGGCTATGGGGCCATGTCCGGGGGTCGGGCTCCCAGTGGGATGCCTACGGTGCGCTCGCAAAAATCCGGCCCGAGCTGGCCGGTCCCCAGTCTGCGGGCCCAGGCGTCAGCCTAGCGTTCGGCGGGCGTCGGCTCTCCCTGCCCCTCCGTGCCGCGGCCGCGGCCATTGCCGCGGCCGCCGTCCTCATGGCCGGCCAAGTCCTCGCCACGCGTCGCAGCGGGGTCGACGCGATCGGACAACCCGACCGCGAGGTCGTCACCGGGCCGGGCGAGCGCGCGGTCTTGCGGCTCCGGGACGGGAGTCGCGTCACGCTGTCGCCGGGCAGCGTGATCCGGATTCCGGCCGCCTTCGGTCCGGGCGACCGGCGCGAGGTTCAACTCGAAGGGGAAGCGGCGTTCACCGTGCACCACGATCACCTGCATCCCTTTGTGGTCAACACGCCGCACGGATCGCTCGAAGACCTTGGAACCGAGTTTGTGGTCAGCACGTACCCGGAGACCGAAGGGATGTTGGTGGCGGTCCGGGAGGGAAGAGTCGGCGTCCGCCCGGCCACGGTCGGACGCGACACCATTGCCGCAAACTCCAGAGTGCCATCGCCCGACACCGTGACAGTACTTGGCCCCGGAGACATCGGGCGGCTGCGGCCAGGTGTCGGGCTGACCGTTCTTCGGGCCCAGGACGTCGCGTCGTTCTTCGCGAGCGCCGAGGGTACCCTGGTCCTGGATGCCATCACCCTTCGGGACGCGATTCCGCGTTTGGAACGATGGTACGGGCTCCGGCTGCGAGTGAGGGACGGCGCGCTCCTCACGCGACGGATCTCGGGCCGGTTTCGCCACGAGGCTGCCGCCGACGCGATCGGCGTGATCGCGATCGCCATAGGTGCACGTGCGCGATGGCAGCAGGATCAGGTGGACCTCGAGTCCAACGCTGGAGGTGGAGACAACCCATGAATATCAGCACCATTGCATCGTCCAGTCCCAGCACCCGACGCGGCACGGGCGCCTGGACTCTGTGCGCGCTGGCCCTGAGTCTGGCCAGCAGCGCACCACCGGGCCTCGCGCAATCGACGCCGGAGGAGGCGCCCAATCGTCGACCCCGCTTTTTCCTTGACGAGGGCGGTGACCGGAAGCCGGTCGATGTCACCCGGTCCCCGCGCCTGCTGCGGCCGGTCACCCTCAGCCTTCGCGGCGTGCCGCTCCGACAGGCCATCGCGGAAGTCTCTCGGCAGTCGGGACTCGCGATCGTCTTCAGCAACGACGTCGTGGCCAGCGATGCTGAAGTCGACCTCCGGGCTCGGAGAACCGCGGTGGCAGCGGTACTGTCCGATCTCCTGGCGGGCCGGGGTGTGGACGTAGTCTTTCGCCCCGATGGCAGCGCCGCGTTGGTTCCGCTTCCCGCCCCTCAGCAGCCTGCGCAGGGAACCGTCAGCGGAAAGGTTACCGACGCGACCACCGGGCGTCCAATCGAACTGGTCACGGTGTCGGTCGAGGGAACGTCGATCGCGGCAACGACGGGCAACGACGGCGCCTACCGGCTGGGCGGAGTCGCCCCTGGTCCCCAGACGATTCTGGCCCGCCGGATCGGGTACATCCCCCGACGCCTGGCAGTGACGGTGACCGCCGGCCAGGACGCGACGCTGGACTTCCAGCTTGCGCCAGCGCCCACGGTGCTCGAGGCCGTGGTGACGACCGCGACGGGGCGACAGCGTCGGATCGAGCTGGGGAATACGGTCGAACTGCTTGACGTCCAATCGCGCATCGAAACTGCGCCCGTGAAGAGCATCGGGGAGCTGCTCAACGCGCAGGCGACCGGTGTTCATGTGCAGATCGGGAACGCGACGGGGGTTACGAGTCGGGTTCGGATTCGCGGATTGAGTTCGATGACCCTGTCCAACGACCCGATCTACATCATCGATGGCATCCGAATGACCAACACCGTAGGTGGGGCGGGGACCGGCGGGGGTTCGATCCCTAGTCGTGTGAACGACCTCGATCCGGCCGAGATCCAGAACATCGAGGTGGTGAAGGGGCCCTCGGCAGCAACCCTCTACGGTACGGATGCGGCCAACGGCGTCATCGTCATTACCACCCGGCGGGGACGGGCGGGTCCGACCGCCTGGTCGGTCAATGGCGAGCAGGGGATATTGGAGGACCGCAACCCATATCTGGCACAGTACTCCCTGCTTGGGAAGTCTCCGGGGTCGACCACCCAACGGCGTTGCCTGACCACGGAGCTGGCAGTCGGGGCCTGCGTGCTCGATAGCGCCACCGTGCTCAACATCTGGAAGGATCCCGACCTGACCCCGCTCCAGACCGGGTACCGCTCGACAATCGGGGGCAACGTCTCGGGTGGCACTGATGCGTTTCGCTACTTTTTGAGCGCCAACGCTCAGATCGAGGATGGGCCGATGGGGCTACCCCGCTTCGACCGACGGCGCTTCGACTCACTCGGCGTCCGGATCACGCCTAACATGGAGCGACCCAGCCATCTCGAGCAGTACGCATTCCGCGCCAACCTCAACACCGCGGTCTCACCTCGCCTCGACCTTGCCGTGTCGACGGGCCTGACTAAGGGCGCGGTCCGCTTTCCACAGAACGACAACAATACCAATGGCGTCATGTACAACGCCGTCGCCGGGCCGGGCTACGTCCGCGGTCCCGGCTACACCGGAATCGGTGTGCTGGGAGAGGAGCTAAGGGGGTACGCTCTCATGACTCCGGGTCAGATCTTCCAGCGCTTGTCGCAACAGACCATCAATCGGTTCGTTGCGAGCACGACGGCCAATTGGCGGCCACTTGATTGGCTCGTCGTCAACGCCGACGTCGGGATTGATCACACTGACCGACGGGACGTTCAACTCCAGCGACTCGGTGAAGGACCGACCACTGGCACCCAACTTCAGGGGTTCGCAAGTGACGGCCGAACCCGGCTCCAGAACTTCACCACGAATCTCCTAGCCACCGCGCGCTGGAACGCCAGTCGATCAGTGCAGCTTCGAACCACGGCCGGCGCGCAGTACGTCAGTTTTGACCTCAACTCGGTCACCGCAACCGGCACCCAGCTTGCGCCAGGGGCGGAGGCGCCGAGTCAGGCGGCGGTCTACTCGGTCGCGGCATCCTCCAGTCCCTCCAAGACGTTCGGCGCGTTCGTCGAGGAACAGGTGGCGATCCGCGACCGACTCTATCTCACCGGCGCGGTCCGGACCGACCGTAACAGCGCCTTCGGCGTCAACTACAAGAACGCCTATTATCCCAAGCTTGCGCTGTCGTGGCTTCTTTCGGAGGAACCCTTCCTTCCCGAGATCCCGCAGCTCACGCAGCTGCGACTGCGCGCATCCTTCGGGTCCTCCGGGGTCCAGCCGGGCCCGACTGCGGCGCTCAAGACCTACACTGCCAGCGCCGTCCATTTTCAGGGACAGACCGCCTCGGGGTTGACCCTCGCCAACCCCGGTAACGCAGATCTCCGACCTGAGAAGTCGACGGAGTTCGAGGCGGGCATCGACAGTCGGTGGTGGAACGATCGCGTCACCTTCGAGCTGACATACTATCGCAAGCGGACCAAGGATGCGCTGATTCTTCAGCCGGTGGCCCCGTCAGCCGGCGTCAGCAGTTTCCTTGCGAACCTCGGTGGCATGCGGAACGCGGGCTGGGAGTATCGGCTTCACGTGCAGCTACTCGAAGGCCGCAACGTTGGATGGGAGATCGCCTTTTCGGGCTCTCACAACGACAACCTGGTGACCGCGCTTGGCAATATCATTACGACGCCCACCTCCAGCATTCAGGTTGGGCGGCCAGTGTATTCCGTCTTTCAGCGGAAGATCAGCTACAACGATGCTAACAACGACGGCCTCCTGTCGAATGCCGAGGTGACCGTCTCCGATCCGACCGATGTCGAGTACTTGGGGCCGGCGACCGCGCCGACCCAGATGACGCTGTCGACGGGGCTCGAATTGTTTGGACGTCGGCTGCGAATCTCTGCCCTCGCCGACCGGAAGGCTGGAGGACGCCAAACCAACCTGGAACGGATGCTGCCGTGCCTGGTGGGGACCTCATGCCCGGAGCTCCAACAACTCAACCTGCCCCTGGCATCCCAGGCCCGAGGCGTGGCGTTGCGGCGTGGCGTCTTTGCCGGCTATTCGGAGGACACCGATTTTATCAAACTACGTGAGGTCGCTGCGACCTATGATTTTGGGTCCCGGCTCGCACGCCGGATCCTGGGGGCCCGCTCTGCGCGGATGACACTCGCGGCCCGGAATCTCAAAATCTGGAGCGACTGGACAGGGTCGGACCCTGAGGCGTTTATCGCCAACAACGTGGACGCGCCTGGCGGAACGTCGGGCAACATCTTCACTGTGGCAGCGCCGCGTCATTTGGCGATTCGGCTGAGCCTCGGCTACTGACCCGCACCGGGAACGACAGCCATGATGAGAAAACTACGACAGACGGTTGGCATGCTGGGCCTGGCCACCGTCACCGCAACCGGATGCAACAGTCTCACCTCCGTGGAGATTATCGGAACGGTGACGGAGGCGTCAATCAACTCCAGCGCGGCAGCGGACGCCCTCCGAATTGGCGCTCTCGGCCTGGTCAAGACCATCACGGCGGGCGGCACTGCGCTCTTCAACCGCGGATGGGTTGACGTGGGCTTGCTCGCCGACGAATGGAAGACTTCCGGACCGCAGCAGCAATACGGCGAGATCGATCGGCGCAGCGTCCCGGCCACCAACGTCAATCTGCAGAATCTCTACGCCTCGCTACACCAGACCCGTGCCGCGACCCGACAGGCGATTGAGGCCCTGCAGCGGTACCGGCCTTCGCCGGCCTGGGGAATCGGTCAAATGTACACGATGCTGGCCCTTGCCGAACTTCAGCTGGCCGAGTGGTTCTGCAACGGCGTACCGCTGAGCGCGGTGGAAAACGGTGTCGTGGTGTACGGACCACCCCGAACCAACCAAGAGATCTTTACGCTGGCCAGCGCGCACTTGGACACGGCCATGACGTTCCTGACCGCCAACGACGCCACCACGGTACTCCAAGCACGGCTTGCGAGGCTTCTCAAGGCGCGAGTTCTGCTGAACCTTGGGGGCCAGGCGACAGCCGCCGCAGCGCAAGTCGCTGGCATTCCGACGTCGTATGCCTACGAGATCACGTTTACGCTGGCCACTGGCGACAATGGACTGTGGACCACAAACAATTCGATCAGAGGGTCGACAGTGAGCGACAGCGTGGATCTTTCCGGCACCATCCCGAACGCGCTCCCGTTCGGCTCTGCAGGTGACCCCCGGGTTCCGGTCCTCGGGTCGTCGACGGGGCCGTCGTCGCAGGGCTTCGGCGCGGATGGCGGAACGCCGATGGTCGTCCAGACCATCTGGGGACGGTCGGATGCTGTCAATCTGGCGTCTGGCCTCGACGCCAGGCTTGTGGAGGCCGAGGCAGCACTCCAGGCCAGCAACCGCGCCGAAATGACGGCAATTCTCAATGCGCTCCGCGCTTCACCGCCGGCCCTCAGCCCAAGCTATACCCCCAGGCCGCTGCCACCACTTGCCGTGCCACCGGACCAGGGGAGCGCAGTATCGCTGTTCTTTCGGGAGAAGGCCTTTTGGACTTTTGGGCGGGGGCAGCGCCTCGGCGATATGCGGCGGCTGATCCGGCAATACGGGCGGACACAAGCGCAAGTGTTTCCGACGGGTACCTTCTTCAAGGGCGGCACATACGGGACCGATGTGAATTTTGACGTCAGCAGCGTCGAGCTGAACAACCCGAACTTCACTGGCTGTATCGACCGAAACGCTTAGGCAGACCGCCAAGGGGGGACTCGCCGCGGCATCCGGGGCGTCCCCAAAGGCGCGGCTGACGGAGGCAGGCGTGAGCCGGGCCAGGCCGGCAGCTGGAACAGCCGCTTTCCCGATTACCACGACGTCCGGCACTCGTGGTCCGAAACCGCCGGCCGGCGGATCCACTCGTAGCCATCAACCTCTCCGTCTGGCAGGGTGTACTTGACCTCTCGGCGTTCGAGACACGGCCCGAACGCAGTCGAGGCCGGTACCAGGGTCTTGCCTCGAACGATGACCGCGTCGAAGAGTTCGGCGGCTGACGGACCAAGTTCATTAACGAAGGCGGCGATCAGGGCCGCCTGGTCGATAGACTCACCTCGGGCGCGTCGCTCGAACACGGATCGGATCACGTCGTCCAATTGGCGGCGGCCGCCGGAGCCGGCCCGGATCCGCGCGTCCAGCTCGGCAAAGAACAGGCTTCCGCGAACATAGGCCTGGTTCTGGGCGCTCCCCGGTCCGACGCCGGCCGCAAATCCCAGGCGCGCCACCGAGTCCGAACCGAGGTTGCGATAAGGGCTGGTGTAGTACCCGCGGACACTCGCGTTGACGTCACGAACATAGTCCTCCACCGAGCCCAGGCCCGAACGGAGAAGCAAGAGCCTGGTATAGTGCACGTTCAGACCTTCGCCGAACCACGGTGCATAGGCGCTGCCACCCCGGCCGTCGCTGAGTCCGCCAATCCAGTAGTGGCCAATCTCGTGGAAGATCGTGCCGCGGGGCCCTGTCCGGGTGGAATCAGGAGTGCCAGTCGGCGTCGCTACCATGAACGAGTTCCGAAGAGCCGTGCCTCCCAACCGTTCGGCCGCCGTAGGTACCGCCCGGAGGAGAACGTGGTACGACCGCGTTACCGTGTCGCGCCAGAAGCTCCGGAGGTATTGATACGCCCGGGCCGTCCAGGCCATTTCACGGTGGGGGTCGAACGGCGGCTGGCCCAACCAATGGGCCTGGAAGCCCCCATCATTGTCTGCCGGAACGTACCGCCCCAGGGGACCTGCCAGGTAGAAGCTTTGCGCCAAGTCGTCCGGCGTACCCTCGAAATCCAGATCGCCCTCGCCGTAGCTGCTGGCCGCGATCGATCCGGGCGCCAGCTCGCTCAGATCCCAGCGAAGCCGCAGCCTGGTGCGAGGTCCCTCTTCCGGCAACACGAACAGCGCCATGCCACCGCCACTGATCCCTCCGGCGTGGGCGTACAGATCAAACTGTGGGCCGCCCGTCACAGACCCCGAGAAGGGTCGCATGCGATACGTGATCGTAACCGGAGGCACCACCTCCCGATTGGCGAACCAGCGTCGGTAAAACGGAAACCCCCCTGCGTTCGGCGGATCGTCGGCGACCGAGAGCGGCACCAAGCCGCCCCCATCCCACACGGCCAGGTCGGTGACCCGCTCGGCGATGTTTCGAACGCCGGCATAGACGATGGGGACTCGTAGACGTAGGCGTCCGTCGCTCGGAGCTGCGGCGCCGCGAAGCTCAACCCGAACCTGAACGGCCGTGACTTCGGGCGCCCCGCCGCGCAGGGGGCGAACGGTCGCATTGAGCTCGTCGAGCGGCGACCCGCGGCGGCTAATGTCGGGCGGCGGCACGGGCCCCGCGGCCGCGAAGCACATCGCACCGACGGCAGCGGCCATAGGGGTAATTAGCCTCATGAGTCTCCTCTTGGGGGATGTCCGCCGAGGCATGCAGCGCGTATCAAGGCCAGCCGGCTCACGTAACACGAACCAAGACGAAGCACCCCGCCGAATCCCTACACGGCCGCCCCGGCTTTCGCCAGGGCAGATGCCCCGACCCCGTTGGGCGTAGGGCTGCTGGAGATTCGGACGTCGTCTCAGCAGACGGTATCGTCCGACCGCGAGGCCGGCCGCGATTTCGCCTACCTCAGGAGCCGCTTATGAAGCGAGTTCGTGATTTCTCGACCATGCTCGGCTGGCTGTTGACCACGCTCGGTGGAGGACCAGCGGGCGCCCAGTCATTTCAGTCGTCGGACACGCTGGTCACCACCCGGCACCAGGTCGTCGTAGGCGGCCGGACCATTCGGTACACCGCGACCGCAGGCCGTCTTCCCCTGCTTGTCAATGACACTGGGGATCTCATGGGGTGGATGTTCTTCGTGGCGTACGTCGCTGATCAACCGCCTGGGTCCGCGCCACGGCCGATCACGTTTCTCTGGAATGGCGGGCCGGGTGCGAACGCTTCGCAGGTGCACCTGGTCGGGTTCGGGCCGCGGCGAATCAAAGCCGGAGACACCTATCCTGCATGGCCGTCCAGTATCGAGACCGAGCTGGTAAGCAACGAGGAGACCTGGCTCGAGACCAGCGATCTCGTCTTTGTCGATCCGATTGGTACCGGCTACAGCCGCGCCACGACGGCCGCGTTCCGCGACACCCTTTATACCGACTGGGGAGACGCCGAGTCGGTCGCCGAGTTTATCAGGCTGTATCGCACCCGATTCGACGCCTGGGATGCGCCGGTGTTCCTTACCGGCGAAAGCTACGGTACAACTCGGGCAATGGCCGTCGCTGGCGCGCTGGAGCGGCGCCGCGTCCGGCTGGCCGGAGTGATTCTGATCTCTGGCGGGTTCGAGGTCGGCCAGCGAGTCGAACCTGCTCTAGCCACCGCGCTGCAGGTACCGATGTACACCGCAGCTGCCCATTATCACGGGCGCCTGCCGCCAAGTCTTCAGGGGCTCGACCAGCATGCCGCGATCGCACGAGCGGTTGAATGGGCCCGCACGTCGTACGGCCCCGCCCTCGAGCGGCGGCACGAGCTCTCCCCGGGGCAGCGATCCACCCTTACCCAGGACCTTGCTCGGTTCACTGGCATCGCGCCTCGGTATGTCGATTCGACCACCCTTGCGATCTCGAAGGCGGTGTTCGCCGACCGCCTCCTCCAAGATCGTGGGCTCGAGCTTGGCCGCTACGACCTGAGGATGACCACGCCGAGCCGCAACCTGGCGACCACCGAGTGGCTCCCGTTTCGCGATCCGAGCCTGCGCCCGATGATCGATCTCATGCAGGGGACCTCGGCATTGCTGATTCGCTACCTTCGCGACACTCTTGGTTATCGCAGTGACCTTCTCTACCGCGGCCCGTTCGGGGAGGCATTCCACCCACAGCCGCTGACTGTGATCCCGCCTGGCTATGCCAGCGATTGGATGGCAGTGATGTGGAATCACGGCCGCCTGGTCTCCCGCGGTCCTTCGTCGTCGCGCGCCCCCGCTCGTCCTGCTGCGCAAGCCGAGAGAGGGTCTGGCGAACCGCCGCAGCCGCCGCTACGACAGGCGATGGACCTGAACCCGCGGCTTCAGGTGATGAACCTCAGGGGAATGTACGACGCCTCCTGCGCCGCTCTTGAGGACGCTGTGGCACGAGCGCCGGAGTACCTTCGGCATCGGATTACGAATCATTGTTACAGCGGAGGGCATATGATGTATAGCGATACCGAGGTCCGTCGTCAGATCCAGCACGACGTCGCCCGCTTCGTGCGGACAGCGCTCTTGCGGCCGTCGTAGGGGCCCCGAAAGGGGGGTCGTCGGGACCGTCCCCAGCCGGCCGTCGCGCACGGGGCGACCGGGGGCCTCGACGCTACAGCGCCGTCGAGCAGCCGGTCATTCCCGTGCGTTGGCCGGCGCTCGATCTGGGAGCTGCCTTTGGCTGCCGTCGCTCTTCGTGACGGTGCCCCCCAGCCGAGTGTGGTTATCGGTTTTCCCGGCCGTTTGCAGACACGGCGGTGCCGGCGGCCACGAGGCGCCTGAGGTCAGCGCTGAACGCAATCCGCGCTGGGGTGTCCTTATACATCATGTGACCGCCGGCGTAGCATCGGACCGTGAAGGCGTCGCGGAATGGCGTGGGCAACCGTCTCACCCGCTCCTCGTTGAGGAGGCATGTACCAGCGTCGTACATGCCCGTCGCAATCAAGATCTTCAGGGTCGGGTTACGCTCGAAGGCGCGCTGCGTCCAGGGGAGCGAGATGCCCGGCGGCCCGCCGCCCACTCGAATTGCCTCGGCAATCGCCGCGGCCCGCACTTCGGGCGCCGTGCCCGGAGCAAAATAGTCCCAGCGGGCGTTCACTGACCTCGGGACACTGTCTGGCGAGGCAACGCCGGTGGCGTAGTAGCCCGTCGCGAGGTCGTCGCCGAGGCCGACATAGGGAAGGGCGGTTCGATACTTGAGGTCGCGGCGCAGGTACGCCTCCATCGCGGCTCGCTCCTGGGGACTGTGTGCAATCGGTGTTGTTCGCCGGAGGTCGAAGTTGGCAAGCGCCATGCCCCGATCGCGCAGTAGCTCGGTGCGGTACTCACGTGGCGTAATAACCAGGGTCTGGCGATTAATTACCGGGGTCGGCACACCGGTAAAGTACGAGAGCCGTTGAAGGATCGCATCGCGTTCCGGCTCCGTCAGCTCCGCCGCCCTGGCCACCGCCGGCGCGTAGGTGTCGAGCGCCCACGCGCGTGCCACTCGCATCGCAGCTTCAGTGTCCGGGCCCAGATCAATCGGTCCCTTGCCATGGTGGAGCGCGATCGCGGCCCACTCAGGTATGCGGAGCGCAACAGCAACTTCGTGAGGGAGGTTTGGGTCCAGACCGAGCCCGCCCGAGATCAGGGCAATTCCCCCGACGCTGATCCGGCGTCGTGCTAGGGCTTCTGCGACACCTGCAGCGCGATTAGATCCGAAGCTTTCGCCCGCCAAGAAGACCGGCGCCGCGGCAGCATCGAACAACAGTCGCCAGGAACGGATGAACTCCGTGAAGGCGGCGATATCGCCGAGCGTGTTGTAGAACTCGGGTGCGTAGCGCGGGCTCGAGACCCGGCTGAAGCCGGTGCCGACGGCGTCGACGAATACCAGATCGACAATCGGTAGAATGGTCTCCTGATTGTCGACCAACCGCCCGCCCTCCAGCCGCTTGGGGCCCACCGACTCGAAATGCAGAAGGTATGAGGCGCTGCCCGGACCGCCATTCCAGAGAAACATCACGGGACGCGGCGACCTGGCAGGTGCGAGGCGATAGGCCACAAAGAACATCCGGGCCCGGATTTCATCGCTCTCGGAGTCCACGATGTCGAGGCGTCCCGCCGTGGCCTGGTATCTGAGTGGCCGGCCGGCCACGGTGATTTGGTGCTCCGTGGTCACCAGTGGCTCCGACTGCGAGGCCACGAGGGCCGGCGTCACCAGCACGCCCGGCACCCAACGGACGACGCGGCGCACCAACATCACTACCCCCGCACGGGCCGCATTTGCGCGCCGACCCAGCCTGGGCGCCAATCCCGCCGCAGTCACCGCAGCCACGCCCTAAGCTGGGTGCCTAGCGATGCCCGGTTCGACTCGTCGGCAAAAACGGCGTGCGCACCTGGCACCAGAACCGCCGTGGTGCGCTCGGGCGGGATTCCGACCTGGTCGAGCGCGTACTGGGCGGCGTAGGCCGGCGTCGTGAGGTCGTAATACCCCGCGGTCCAGAATAGTCGCATCGTCGGGTGGCGACGCATCGCGTCGGCAATCGCGGGACCAGGATCTGCCCGATCCTCGTGGTTAAAGATGCCGTTGAGGTCGAGGTTGAGGCTTCGGTAGGACTCGAGCGTCTCAAACTGGAGGTCGCGCTTCAAATAGACCTCGAGGGCCGAGGCCGGCCGTGACGGCCCGGCAGCGGTTGAGTTCGTGCCCGGCACGATCGCTGGAGCCAGCATCGCCGTACCGATTCGAAGCGTTCCGCCAGCAAGGGCAGGGTCTGCGAGCCCTCCGGTTCGCGTCGTGTCTCGAGCGGCGGTGACCCGCGTGTCTAGCATGCCGGTCCGGAGATCGCGGTCACGAAGAAGGTTAAGCATCCAGTCGTCCTTCGAGATCCGGAGATGCCGGGCCTCGATAAACCGGGCTGGGAGGCCGATGAACGACGCCATCCGCTCCGCCAGCTCCCGCTTCGCCGAAGGTGCGATACTCCACCCGAGCACCAACGCGGGCAGGTACTCGGTTCGCGCGAACTCGACGGCCTCCGCATAAACTTCTTGCACCTTGCGACCCCGCCGGTCAATACGCTCATGGTACCAGGCCGACGCCGCCATCGTGGGCAAGGCCGTCACGTAGGGCATTTCGCGGCCGGCATTTGGCCCCAGTCCCGTGAACGCGATCAGCAGCACTCCGTCAAAGCGGAGCCCGGGATGGCTTGACAAGATCACGCCGATTCGAGTCGTCCCATAGCTCTCCCCGGCGACAAACCGCGGCGAAAGCTCGCGACCGTACTTCCGGAGCCAGCGGCCGATGACCTCCGCCACCGAGGCCGCGTCGCCGCTCCGCGTCCAGTAGAACTGCTGCCCCGCTTCCGTCGTGTACGGTCGGCTGAAACCTGTGCCCACTGGGTCAATGAAGATCAGGTCGGTCGCGTCGAGGACGCTGTGCGGATTGGGTGCCGTTCCCTGTGGCGTGCCAAGCCGGGGCCCCAACCCATTCATGTGAAGCGGAGACGACGACGCGCCTGGCCCTCCGTTGAACGCAAACAACACTGGTCGGCGAGCTCGGTCAGCCACGTCGGTTCGGACATAGGAGATCGTGACCAACGAGGCATTCGGGACGCTGTCTGGACCCCGAAGGATGTGCTCTTCGACGATCGCCTGATACGGGATGGTCTCGCCGTTGAACGTTCCCACGTGATGGGTGACCGCAACCGTGGGCGCTCGATCAATCAATGCCCTCGGGATCTGCGCAATGGCTGGCCCCGCAACCGCTCCCAGGCCGGTGACAACCAAGAGGGTGACGGCAGTCACCGCGATCTCACTCACCGGCCGCCTCGGCCTGCTCAATGGGTCGGTCGCCGTGCGCTGCCCCAATCCGGGCACGATCGACCGCGTTTCGAGCGCCGACCCCCGTCCAACGACCACCGCCACCCGAAGCCCGGTCATCGGGAAAGCGCCTCCAAAAAGCGGTCTACGTCCGCCAGATCGTTGTACACTGATGGCGACAGTCGCATCCAATGGGTGCTGAAGCGAACGTTGACGCGGGCTGCCTGAAGCCTCGCTGGCAGGTCCGAGAGTCCGACGTTTCGTTTGGCAAAGGTGATGACGCCGGACGTCGCCTCGGGGGGGGTGACAGGCGTGAAGCCAAAACGTGGGACCTCGTCGCGGAGTCGCTTCAGCAGGGGTTGGCGGTGGGTTTGGATGTTTTCGACGCCGAGCTCCTTGATGTAAGCCAAGGATGCCGCTAGACCGGCTGCGATGGCGCCGCCGATGGTCCCGACCTCGAATCGCCCCGAGGCATCGTTCTTGAGCACCCAGGAAACGGGGCCCTCGGCCATTCGGTCGTCGAAGGGGGGAAGGTGGCCGCTCATGCGGGAGGTCTGATAGTAGCCAACCTGCGATCGACTGATGCGATCGAGCAGATCTCCGCGGGCGTAGAGAAAGCCAAGCCCGAAGTCACCCATTAACCACTTGAAACTGGAGCACGCGGCGAAGTCGACTCCGCTGGCCTTGACGTCAAACGGCTCGGCGCCCACCGATTGGATGATATCGGCGTAGACGTATGCCCCATGCGCGTGCGCCAACTCGCACACCGCTCGCAAGTCGTGTTGGAACCCGTTGTACATCGCGACGGAGGAGACCTCGACCAGTCTGGTGTTGCGGTCGACCACCCGTTCGAGGTCGGCGAGATCAATCCGGAACTCCGGCGTGGGCTTCACCATTCGCACCTCCAGACCGCGCTTCTTGAGCTCCAGGAGATGCACTAGAGCCCCTTCGAAATGAAGCCAATCGGCCACCACATTTCCGTCGAATCGTCGGTCGAGCCCCAAACCGTTGACCACGAGGTTTTCACCGGTACTGGTGTTCGGCACGTAGGCAATCTCGCGAGGGTCCGCGTTGATCAGCTCCGCGAAGAGTACCTTGGGGCTGGCTCGCTGTCCCCGACTATCACCACCTCCGGCTCCCGGCGGGGGGTCGGTCAACACATTTCGGCGGTCCGCGTATTGACGCACTGCGTCGACGGCCGCCCGCGGCATAGGGTGGACATAGGCCGCGTTGATGTAGGTATAGCCGTCGGCGATGGCGAAATCCTGCTTCCGGGGAAACTGCCCGTGAGGTGGCCTTGACGGCGCCACGGGAGGAGCCAGGCCGTCGAGCTCCTGGGCCCCCAACCTGCGAAGCGCAGCCGCGGCAGCGATGCCGCCTAGGCCCACCAGCACCTCCCGCCGATTCGGATTCATCGCACCTCTCCTTCCGTTGGCTCGCCCACGGACCGCCACTTGCCTCTAGTGAATCGGCCCACACGCCTGCCCTGAGGTGGCCTGGGCATTCGCAACCGCGCCAGCCACCAAGACGATACAAGAATGTAGACGCACCAGATCGAGGAATCCCTACGCCCACGACCATCATCGGCGCCCGGGGGAAGCTCTGCATGGCTGTTCGATCTTCCTCCGGAAGCCGCCGCCCAGACTACGGGAAGCCGGCTCTCCGACCACTCCGAGTGGCATCGACCTTCGCCCGAACGCGGCTCTTGAGGGGAGCGTCGGCCGGACCGTTACCGTCCTGTCCGCGCCGCTTCAGGGCGTGCGGTTCCGGTGTCGGTCAGGCTGTCCGTCGTTTGCGGTAGAGCGCGCCCCAGGCCCGCAGCGCCTCGATGGCCGGGATCGTCGTGAGCCCGAGGCTGGTGATCTGGTAGTCGACGTGAGGCGGGACCACCGGCAGACAGCTTCTCCGATCCCGAGGACCCCAGCGGCTACTCGGCCCACGACCTCGTGAGCCTGGGGTTCAAGAAGTCGCCCCGGCACCTGGCGCTGATCTCGAACACGCCGAGTCGCGACGGCCTCGACGTCGCCAGCTTCGACGCGCTCTTCGTGGCGGGCGGGCAGTCGCCGATGTACACCTTTCGTGGCAACGCCCGACTTCGGCAGGTCGTGGCCAGCTTCTACGAGAGCGGCAAGGTCACCGCCCTGGTGTGCCACGCCACCTGTCTCCTGCTCGAAACCCGGCTGGGAAGCGGCGACCTGCTGGTGAAAGGCAAGACCTGAACCGGATTCGCCAGCACCGAGGAGCAGTATGCGGACAGCTTCGTGGGCAAGCGGATCCAGCCGTTCTGGATCGAGGACGAAGCCCCGAAGATCGAGGGCACGAACTTCATCGTGGATCAGATGTTCCGGGAGTTCGCGGTGCGCGACGGCCTGCTGGTGACCGGGCAGCAGCAGTTCTCGGGCGCGGCCGCCGCACGAATGGTGATCGAGGCCCTGGGTCGCTAGCCCTAGCTGCAATTGATGAGGAGGTTGTTCACTGAGCCGTAGCGCTGCAAGATGGGGTTTGTCGA